>JAGHUM010000094.1 GCA_018064855.1 Candidatus Physcocola equi | reverse complement strand
TTTGTTTACTAAAGATACGAAAACTTGCAATTATTACCAATTATTTTAATCACTATTTATGTGATTTTTAAATTGTTAAATGAATTTTGAGGGTTGACTATTTAACTCTTTCCATCACACTGCACAAAAAAACAGCCATCAACTGTGGCTGTATTAAAAATTGCTTATTCATTAATCATTGAGCGCCTCTGACAGTTGCCACCATCATTTTAGTTTCACCCAACAGATACAATTTGTCTTTTGACACCAGAGCAGCAAGACTGTTTGCAGATTGGAGATCTTTCGGCAAACATTTGTGTGTGTTGATCTTCCAAGAAATGCCACCATTAGCCGACGTGGCAAAAGAGGCAGCCAAAACACCATTTGCATCATAGCCACCGACCAAGCACATTTCGTTGTCGATGAAAACCAGGCTGGCTTTAGCATAGGCAGGGAGTCCTTTATCAGACGTGGTGATATTAGAAACGTTACCACGCTCATCAATAGCACAAAGAACAGCCTTATCTCCGTTCAAGCCATAAACGTATCCCAAATCGAAGCGAACACCAGATTTAGTCACCAAAGTATTCACAATTTGTTTAGGGAAAGCAGCAGGCGCCTTCATTGAAGAAACCACATTGAAATCGGTGTCCATAGCCACAAGAGTATCACTTGAAACAGCCCAGACTTTATCGCCAACAGAAAAGAGCAACTTGCTCAACTTATAGCCCATTTCCTTTTTTGTGACGGTGGAAGTGGCGGCGTCGATGGTATAAACATTTCCATCTTTAGATAAAACGGCGAGCGTCTGTTCGCCGACCGAGATCGCAGAAGACAAATCCATATCCTCCACCCCATCCGGAACGAAAGAAGACCAAGACTTAGCATCGGCAGAAGAGATGAAACTATCGCCATTTTTGCTGTCGTTTACAGCGAAATACATTTTATCACCCACAAGACAACCGCCCAAAACAGAAAGCGAATCGCCTTGCATCTTCTCACCGTTCACCCAGTCGAGCGCATTGACGTCAAACTGATGCACACGCACATTCACCGTATATTCCGTCGTAAAATTCCCGCTTTCCGAGGTAGAACGTATTTGGAGTTTACTCAAGTCAAAAGTCTGCTTTTCATAGGCTGTATTGCCATAAGGCATCCATTCTCCATTTTGCAGAATCTCAATAGTAGGCATCGCATCGTAGCCAGAGAAATAAGGGATGAGCGCACTCACATCTGTACCATATTCAAGGGAGTCGTAGTTAAAAATCATGTGTTCGGCATCGTTCACTACAAAAGTAGCGTTGAGGCCGCCGACTCTCATCACGCGGATGCGAGGATCATCTGGAGCGTAATTGTACTTATCATCTTTTTTGCAGCCCGTAGAAAGCAACGTAATCGCGCCAAGCGCAGCCAGCAAACAGTGTTTATAATTCATTATGAAGAGAATAAAATAATTACTTATCAAAGCCGTTATGCCTTCAATTCCGGTTTGTAGTTTTTCATGAATTTGACAAACATACACAAGAAAACCAAAGGAACGACAATACCCACAGCATAGGAGATAGTAGGCCATGCCTCGACACCAGGGAAGAGCGCAGCCAACCCCTCTTTAGGAGAAATCATGATATAAGTTGTGCAGACACACGTCATAAACAAAGCCGGTATGAGTGTGATAATATATGGTTTTCCATTTTTGAACAGCCAAACGGTAATGGTCCAGAAAGTAAAGATGGAGAGCGTCTGGTTGAGCCATGCGAAATAGCGCCAAAGAATGGAGAAATCCATGTTCATAATCACAGCCGAGAGCACAAAGATAGGAGCAGCCACCATAAGGCGTTTCACAATCGTTTTCTGCTCCACATGCAAGAAATCGGCAGCAATCAATCGCGCTGCACGCAAAGCCGTGTCACCCGAAGTGATCGGAGCAGCCACCACGCCAAGCACAGCAAGGACAGCGCCCACACTACCCAGCCAGTTTTGGCAGATCGCATTGACGACAGCCGCCGGATTGTTGTTGTTTTGCGCCATGAAATTGGCCAATTTCTCATAAGGAGTAGCGCCATCAGTGCCAAGCGTATCGGCAAACTTCATCGCTGCCGCAGCCCAGATAAGCGCCACGACACCCTCGGTAATCATCGCACCATAGAACACGATTCTGCCGTGTTTCTCATTCTTCTGGCATCGCGCCATCATAGGACTCTGAGTTGCATGGAAACCGCTGACCGCACCACAAGCGATAGTGATGAAGAGCATTGGGAACAGCGGCAACTGCTTTGGATGATGATTAGCAAAAGCATCGGTAATTTCAGGCATTCCACCATTTTGTGTGAACACACCGAAAGCGACTCCGGCCGCCATGAAAAGGAGAGCAACACCAAAGATTGGATAAATACGTCCGATCAATGTGCTGACAGGCAGAAGAGTAGCTAAAATATAATAAATGAAAATGATGACCGCAAAGAAAGACGCGCTAAGATAGAAGTCGCCACTCGCGCTTTCGTAACCCGTCAGATTCGACAACAATGCCGACGGAGTAGTAACAAAGACAGCGCCCACCATCACCATCAACACAAGCGACAATGCACGCATGGCGAATCGGCCGGAAGATCCCAACTGGTCGCCTACAATTTCAGGCAAACTTGCACCATTTTTGCGCAAACTGATCATGCCTGCAAGATAATCGTGCGTTGCGCCTCCGAAGATGCAGCCAAGCACAATCCAGAAATAAGCAGCAGGGCCGAACAAGACGCCCTGAATAGCACCGAATATAGGACCCGTGCCAGCAATATTGAGGAACTGGATAAGGTAAACCCTCCAAGTTGGCATTGGCACATAGTCCACGCCATCTTCCATGGTGTAGGCCGGAGTTTTCTTGCTGGAATCAGCACCAAACACACGCTCTACAAAAGAGCCATAAATACAATAGCCAAGCACCAACATGGCCAAGGCTGTGCAAAAAGTAATCATTTTAGTCGATTAATATATCGTTCCTTGTTTCAAACTGCAAAATTACAACAATTTGCCCATAAAGTCGGACTACAAGCCACCAAAAAAGTCCTACAACTGCGGCAAACTCATACCAGTGATTTTCTGATACAAGTCGAGCGCATAAATATCCGTCATGCTGCTCACATAGTCGAGCACGGAAAGCAGTTTTTCGTAAGGCGTTTTGCCTTCGAAATCGTATTGTTTAGGGATACGGTTGAGAAGTTGCTTCGAATAGGCCTTTTCAGGACTGAAAACAGCCTGGGTGAGTCGGTCGATGAGCGTATAAATGATATTATAACCGGCAATTTCCACATCCGCCACATCACGAGAGCAATAAATGCGTTTTTCCGACACTTTTTGGCAATTTTTGTAAGCCGCTTTCACCTGATCAGACATATTGTCGATGAGAGAGCCAGAGAAAGCACCAGCCAGGATAGCATCCTCATTTTCCATGAAGACACGGGTGCATTCGCCAACAAGCACACCGACGACACAACTGCGCAGATAGGCGATTTTCTCATTGATGTCATCAATGATCTCCAAGTGAGAGTTGATACGGTCTATACGTTCAGGCTGACAAAACGCTTTCATCAACCCTATCGTTTGTTCAGTAGAAAGCAAACGCAGTTTGTGCGCATCCTCTAAGTCCATTATTTCGTAACAGATATCATCTGCCGCCTCCACAAGATACACCAACGGGTGGCGAGCATAATGGCCTGGTTCAAAGCAGATGATGCCCAATTCATCGGCAATTTTTTTATAAGTATCCTTTTCAGCCTGGAAGAAGCCAAACTTCTTTTTCCCCAGTTTTTTAATCATTGCCGCCACAAAAGGATATTTCACCACGGATGCGATGGAAGAGTAAGTCAGCACAAAACCACCGGGACGATGTCCGCCAAACTGATGAGTGAGCAAACGCAAAGCGTT
The DNA here is from genome assembly GCA_018064855.1 of Candidatus Physcocola equi. Taxonomy (GTDB): domain Bacteria; phylum Bacteroidota; class Bacteroidia; order Bacteroidales; family Paludibacteraceae; genus Physcocola; species Physcocola equi. The sequence continues at coordinate 36,820 of JAGHUM010000094.1, read as the reverse complement.
GGCATTTCCTTCAAAATGAATAATATCTGCCCATTGTTCGTCAGTCAATCCGTATTCCTGTTTCAAAGGCAAACCGTTTCCCTCGCTGAAATAGGTGGAAATAGCCGTCTCACCAGAATGTCCGAAAGGCGGATTACCCATATCGTGAGCCAAGCAACCGACGCTGACAATCGTGCCGAGTTCGTCGGCAAAAGCAGTCAGACTATTCCCATATTTCTCACGCAAAAGTGTAGAGATATTATTGCCCAACGAGCGTCCGACACAACTCACTTCCAAACTATGAGTCAGACGGTTGTGTACAAAGATATTGCCCGGAAGAGGGAACACTTGCGTTTTATTCTGCAACCGACGGAATGAAGGAGAAAACACCAGTCGGTCGTAGTCGCGCTGAAACTGTGTGCGGTCTTTTTTATTGGGATCGTGATAGTCTTCCAATCCGAATCGCTTGGTGGAAAGCAACTTGTTCCAATCCATTTTCTGCATAAGCGGTAATGAATAAAAAAATTAAAAAAGCGGAGTTAGGGGAACTCCGCTTTAGCTATATCTCACTTTCAGGCATTAGAACCAGTTCCAGCCGAAAGTGATGTAGAAAGAATTGTTTCTGACAGAAGGATAATCTGTGCCACAATGATGACGTTCGTAGTAATCTTTGTCAGCAGCATTCCATTTGCCATCGTTAACAATGTTGACCAAGCCGAGTTGGTAGCCAATGGCGATAGAATAGCCTGCATCGAAGTCGTATCCAATACGGAAGTTTGCTCCAAAATCGAAGTTGCTATAGAAAGATTCCGAAGTGCCATCACCTTTACCAGACTTGTCGCTGGCAGGAGAAACATTTTGGAAAGGCTTATAAGAACTTGTTTCCTCAGGATAGTCGGTACCCAAACCTTTGCCTTCGCCTTTAGCATACAAGCCAAAGCAGAGCGATGGACCCACAGAAACGAACGGGCGACCAGTCACCTTACGGGAGAAATTAATGCGTGTACTGAATTTGCAGTTGATAGGCACATCGATATACCAAAGCGTCTCGGTGTATTGCAAAGAATGTTTCAAATAAGGAGTCGTATTGTCGTTAGGCACCTTATGATCTTTCTTGCTCGCATATTCCATCTTGTAGCCGCCACCACGTGTAGCGATCAACATTTCCGGATTGAGAGAGAACCACTGACCGAAAGGAATATCGAAATTCAGGCCACCTCGGAAAGCGAACCTATTTTTATTGTTGGTAGGAGTGCTTGAGTACCAGCCCATGCCACCACCGACAGAAACACCAATGGTCACCTCTCTGATTTCAGGCAACTTTTTATTGGCAACGAGAGTCGTGGTATCATTATTTTCGTCGATTACAGTATCTGGGAGTTCAGGTTCAACCTTCAGTTCGGTCATTACAGGAGCCATGCTATCTACCTTCGCAATGGAAGAATCGATTGCGACAACCTCGTTAGCAATAGAATCAGTTGCTACTGGTTTAGCGTCTTCAACACTTGCCAACATCACTGATCCGTGGGTGAGTGCCAATGCCAACGCAAGGAATTTCTTTTTCATAATTGTTACAAAAAAATTATATGCAATAGCAAAAATAATAAAAAAATCGTAAAAAAGTCTAAATTTTGTTAGTTTTTGCCATCAAGCACGCATCAAGCAAAGTCATTGCAGCCATAGCCTCCACAATAGGCACAGCCCTTGGCAGCACACAAGGGTCGTGGCGTCCTCTCGCTTTGATGCTTGCCTCATTGCCATTCAAATCGACCGTAGGTTGTTGCCTCAGCAAGGTAGCAATCGGCTTGAACGCGCAACGGAAATATATATCCTCGCCATTGGAGATACCGCCTTGAATACCACCCGAATAATTTGTGGTTGTTGCAATTCTACCGTTTTTATTCACAAAAATATCGTTGACCTGAGAGCCTCTTTGTCCGACGCCGGCAAAGCCCATTCCATATTCAAAACCCTTACAAGCATTGATGCTGAGCATGGCATTTCCAAGCATGGCGTGCAACTTTCCGAAAGCAGGTTCGCCCCACCCTACAGGAACGCCTTTCACCACGCAAGTGATGACACCGCCGATGGTATCGCCATCTTGCTTAACAGCCTTGATGAGTTCCTCCATCTTGGCCGCCATCTCTATATCTGGGCAACGGACAGCATTTGTTTCCGTAAGATTCAAATCCAGATCCATGTAATTCTTATCGAGAAACAGGTCGCCCACTTGGGAAGTGTAGGCCTGCACCGTCACGCCGAGTTGCTTGAGTGCGAGTTTGGCAACGGCGCCCCCCACCACGCGGGAGATTGTTTCACGCGCGCTTGAACGTCCTCCGCCTCTGTGGTCGCGGAAACCATATTTGGCAGTATAAGTATAGTCGGCATGAGAAGGACGGAACACGCTCTTCATTTCATCATAATCGTTGGAATGCTGGTTGGTGTTTCTAACCTCGAAAGCCAAAGGAGTGCCAGTACAACGTCCTTCATACACACCCGATAGGATTTCGACCTTGTCGCCTTCATTTCTGCCAGTAGTGATCGCGCTCTGTCCGGGACGGCGTCTATCGAGTTCCGATTGAATGAAATCGACATCGAGCGGCATGCCGGCAGGGCATCCGTCTATGATACCTCCCACAGCAGCGCCATGGCTTTCGCCATAGGTGGTGAGACGGAAAATATTTCCGAAAGTGTTACTCATCAGAAAATCGTTTTTTTTGTTGGCCCCTAACGGGCAGAGGTCAACTTGGAGAATTATTTGTTACAGTTACCGCCGCAGCAGCCACCTTCTTTGTTTTTATCTTTGCCACCGCAGCAGCCGCCTTCAGAATCGTCATCCGCGCCATCGCTATGACAGCCCTTGCAGCCGCCACAGTTGCCGCCACAGTGGTGAGGCTGGGTTGCCTTAGCCATTTCTTCAAGAGTAGCCTCACGGCTTTCGATGACTTCGCCCACGAAATGAAGTTCCTCACCAGCAAGAGGGTGATTGAAGTCCATTTTCACATGGTTATCAGTCACTTCAACAACCGTTCCGTGCATCACGTTGCCTTCATTATCCATCATAGGGAGGGTATGGTCTGGCGCAACCATGCTGGTGTCGATCTTACCGTTTTCGTCTTTGAACAGATCAAGCGAAAGGTTCACCACACGTTCTTCCTCATATTCGCCATAAGCGTCGGCAGGAGAGATTTTGATGTCAAACGACTCACCGATTTCCTTACCGAGAAGTCCTTCCTCAAACTTAGGCAGCAGCATGTTCATACCGAAAATAAAGCGGAAAGGTCGTTCCTTGGTAGCCTGTTCCATTACGGTTGCTTCGCCATCATTTTCGCCCACGATAAGCGTGTAGGTCACTTCAACATAGTTGTTTTGCTGTACTTTCATATATGTATATCAATTTTTACGGAGTGAACGGAGGAAAAGAATCAGAAAATCTAAAAATATGTCGCCTTTTCCACCAATTTTGCAAATTTAATTGTTTTTCTTCATTTTAACGAAGATTTTTTGTGTTTCTGTATGAGGAAAAGTTCTTAAGGTGCATGTCATTGTTTCCGATGATACAACCGGAAGGAATGAATACAAAGGATTCACAACGCAAAAGACCATCAATGACGACAAAGTTGAACTTGATTGGCGTCTTATATCACTTGCCTAAAAGGCCCTTGTAGATTTTCTTGATGTTTCCGCAGAACTTTGGTGCGTAGGGCGAGTCGGTGTTGATGTCCATGCAAACGCCACGCAGGTAGCAGCGCTTGTTGACCTCTATCATCACCGACTTGTACTTGTGCTCGCACTTCGGTGTGATGCTGTTTGAGTACGGAGTGTTGATGCCCACCTTGTAACCAGCCTTCTGGAATGTCCCGACAATAAAGTCGATCTGCTCTTGCTCTGGCTTCGACCAGTCTTCGTTGTAGCCGATGCAGACATCCACTTCTGGACAGACTTCCTCCGAGAAAGAGTGGCAGTCTATGATGATAGTCTGGTTGCCCGGAAGTATATGTTCCGCCAGGTTGCTTTGATGGCGCTCGTAAGCCTCCATCATCAAAGCCTTGGCCGACTCCGAGACCTCCCTTCTGAAGCCTTTGAGTCTTGTATAGACTATGCCCTGGCCATCAGCCTCCAATGGGTCGTTGGGGAGCCTTTCCGCGTCACAAACAACGCGTGACAAAGGGAAGACCACAGGAACGACGGCTTCATCGTTTGAATGGAAGATGAAGTCGGTGTACCAGTCTGTGAGTTTGTGCACCTCGTTTAAGAAATGGGCGTTCCTCGGCCAGCCGAAATTTTCGTCGAAAAGACCAAGCGTTGAAGAGTGGGGTATATTCAGTACGATGTTTTTAAATGTTTTCATAGTTATTAAATGTTTCATGTTAGGGTGATTGCGCACCGACGCTATAAGAATCAGTGCCTTATTTATATTATCCAGGAATTATGCCTATGTTCTTGTTAGCATACAATGCCCTGCTGTAAGAGTGCATGCCGCCCTTGGTTTGCGTCTGTGACGGGATGCGATAGTAGCCGTTCCAGATTTGGGCGTGGCCTGCCACCACATATTTTGGCCAGAGTCTGCTTTCCCGCATCATCCGGTCAAGGATGCCGCCTTTGCCAAAGTGGTCGTAATTGCCCCCGTAGCCGTAGTCTTCCAAGAGGAAGATGTACGGCGCTTTGTGAAGGCGATCCACGAACAGATTCTCGTAAACGGCAAAGCCGTCGATGTTCATGAAGGCGACCGCAAACCGGTCGCTACCCCAGGCAGCCGTATAGTCGGCGTCCCGTTCGAATACTACGACGAGGCAGTAGGGTTTGCCGCCGTTGGCAGCGAAGCGGGTTATAAAAGGTTTTGGGGCTTCGAGGGCTTTAGGGTTCCACTCTGTAGTGCCAAGCATGTGGTAGCCCTTGATGCCGTGTTTGGAATTGAGGGTGTCCATCACCATGTCTATGGTGACAGCATAGTCGGTATAGATGAAGCTGTGGACCGACTGGGATCTATTCCCTATTTCCACGAGGTGACCGTCTGTGCCACAGCCTGGGTAGAAGGCGATTCTGCCCGAGCAGAAGTCTTCCAGGCTGACGCTGTCGCCGGGTTGGTAGTTTGCGAGCCATGATGGTGTTGTTTCAATGTCGTTATGTAAGTGTTGTAGCATGATATTTGTTTTTTATATGTTCTTTAATTTGATTTTTGTTCTGACATCTCATCCAGGCTAATAGGCTACCGACACACTATATGTGACAGAAATTCCAATCCGAAAAAGGACTTTTTTCGATCAAAAAGACAGTAAGGCCGTAGATGTCAATTATGAAGATTCTTCCCTGCTTCCGGACAAACCATCGAGGGCGCAAAAGAGATACTCAGCCCCCAAAGGGAGCGAGCAAGGACAGTGGCAGTTCTGAAGCGGACAGAACCGTCGGGGCAGTAGAAACCGTTATGGGTTTGTGTGAGATGGGAGCCTTCTTACAAGGCGGTGTTTTTCGTAGTGTTCAAGTTTGAGCTTTGTTTTTGCCCAGTCAAGCGCGGCGACTGGCCCCGTGAAGTTGGTCGGCAACTTCATCCGGCAATAGGTCGGAACCTATTATATCATTTCTGTTATGTTTTTAGCCTTTCTACTTACATTGTAATTTCATTTTAATGATGCAAAGTTAAGGCATAGTTTAGATACCACAAAACAAAATAGCAAAAATTTTCCAAAATAATTCTGCTGCAAAATTAATAGAAAAATTTGTCCTCAGTGTATTTTTTATGAAAAACTTGAAAAATATTTTATAGTTAGTTGTTTTATAATAAAATAAAGTAGAAACAACGAAACTGTTGGAATTTTACTCCAATGGATTAGTGGGGAGATTATTTTATGATTTATATCTAATAACTTATTCAACTTTAGCATTTGGCCATTTGACAACCTCCTATTCGTCAAATATGACTCATTTTTTGAGGTGCTTGTATAATTCAATATTATCAACTATTTATAAGAAAAAAGATATATGCACAATAGTGATAGAGAAATGATAAAAGGGGAAAATCCTTCTATTCTTTGGACACAACTGTATGATTATTTGTTGAGTATGGGAAGAACAATGAGAACTGAATATACTAAACGAATAAGGAACAATGACCCTATAACTTGGACTGAATTGGATGTTGCCAATAAAGAAATTCACGACAAATTAGACTACTTATTAACTTGGAACAACGACATAAAGAATGAATCATTCAATTCTGAGAACAATTTATTTTGGATAATCATATTTTGTTATCTTTGCCTGAAATATAAATACAAATATGAATAAGACAATATACGCGCTGATGACGTTGGTGATGATGTTTTGCGGAACCGGATGCTCTTCAAAGAAGAAATTTTCTTCTAATGGAAAGAGTATTGTAACCATTAGCGGTCAAATGGCAGGACACGACTATGTAGATCTTGGCCTTCCCAGTGGCACGAAGTGGGCGACCTGCAACGTTGGCGCCACCAAGCCGACCGAGTATGGCGACTACTTCGCCTGGGGCGAGACCAAGCCGAAGGTGGACTACAGTATAGAAACTTACAAGTGGTGCAAGGGCAGTGATGACAGCATGACCAAATACAACACCGACAGCGACTATGGCACCGTTGACAACAAGAAGGTGCTGGATGCGGAGGACGATGCTGCCACCGCGAACTGGGGCAGTGCGTGGCGCATGCCGACAAGAGCAGAGCAGGAGGAGTTGCGTGAAGGTTGCGACTGGGAGTGGGTTGAGGACTTCAACGGTAGTGGCGTGAACGGACAGTTGGGCACCTCAAAGAAGAACGGCGCCACCATCTTCCTGCCCGCCGCCGGCGACCGTCTCGATGCGGACCTCTTCAGCGTCGGCAGCAGCGGCTGCTACTGGTCGTCTTCGCTCAGCGAGTACTACCCGTACTACGCGAGCTGCCTCTACTTCCGCGGTGACATCATCGTCTGGCGCAACGACTACCGTGGCGTCGGACGAAGCGTTCGTGCGGTTTTGAGATGATCCATTGTCTCTCCCCGCAAGGCGGCCCCAGCCACTAGGGATTGCGATGTAGTGCCTTCTTCATTAATTCACATAAAAAAACGCCATTGGAATCCAACGGCGTTTCTATAACACTAACCACGCACCTCACGGTGAATTGGCTTCAATAACAAAGTTGTCCTAAATTAGTTACTATAGTTATATGATGCAACACATTAGGATATGTTATTCGGCATGATTAATCTAAAGGATGTTTTTCCCAAGATCAAAGGCCTTCTTTTTATCTTCCTCGAAGTGTTCGTCACGATATTTGCGTTTTGACTCCTCATCGAAGTAGTCCATATCGTAATCAGCATAATTGTTCACCTGATAGGTGTTGTAAACTTTGAGAGACTTTACCTCACACCCGTAGATGGAGGCAAGCGAGGTTTCTACCTGGCTGCACATCGGCCCATATGCCGAGTCTGCCCATTCTTTTGGAGCATTCATCGTGTAGATAAAACCGATTGGCTTTTTTGCTGTCAGGGACTTCATCGCTTGGTTTATAATTATTTATACATACATGCATTTCAAGAGGAAAATTTACGATTAAATACTCCTTTGGAAGAAGCAATCAAATGGTATGTCCCGTAGAAGTCAAATCTTCGGATTATAGGTTCCTTTACCTGCCAGTTTTATTATTAAAACACCATCTGCTATTCTTGCTCTGTAATTCTTCATACTCGATATTTTCTTCAAAAAAAGTATTTTTTTTGCTAAACGGCTAAAATTTATTTTGCTATTTGGCTAAAGTAACCCAGAGATTTTCTACGCATTGAGTAGAAAATCTGAGAAGAAAGAAACAACAAACTTGTTTCAGGCTTTGAAGATGTATGAAGACAAGACGTGTGCTATGTCTGAAATTTTGAAGGTTACAGGTGTTAGTAAAGCGACTTTATATAAGTATGCAAAAGAATTAAATAAATGATAGTCTTCACTGACATTTTTCTGCCAACATAAGACAACGCACATGAGAGCCGGTTCCTATTCTCCATAATTGGGGAGGAGTATCTTATGCAACGTTCGTTAATAAGTCAGCCATTTGTGTAAAAAAAATGCACAATAAGTTACAAAATATCCAATTCTCACAAAGTTTACGCTATTTGCGGATTTTAGGTTAATTATATTATAGCCATCAATTGTCGGTGTTGCAAATTATAATATAGACATAAGTATTAATTGAAATGACTAATTTATATAGCATTAAAAATACCATCTATAATATTTTCGATTACAGAATCTGTTGCTGAATCGGCTGCGGCATCCGATATTTCGTCAACAACCACATCTGCAACACTATCCGTTTCAACGCTTAATTCAGAAACCGATGTCGCTTCGTTCATGAGTTGCGTATTAGAAATCCTATCCCGCGCAACTTTTTCAATTACCGCTTTATTTCTCTGGTCCATATAAGTATCGTTTTTGTTGCAAATCACTATTTTGATGTTTACAACCCAAATATACAAATAATCATATACATCACTTTTTTGCTGCAGAATCTTCCAAAATCATTTCAGCCAGCCTTCCTTACGGTACCATTCGATACACTCATCGAGGCCACGGCCAAGCGGATATTCCGCCTTAAAACCGAGTTCATCCTCCAGTTTTTTTGTGTCGCATTTCCAGTTGAGTGCAGAAAGAATGTTGTATTTGTCGTTGTTGAGAGTAGGCAATTTACCAAACCAACTGCCCACCATCTCCATGACCGCACAGATGCCTTTCACCAAGAAAGAAGGCACACGGAGAGGGATGGTCCAACCAATGCCCAGCTTTTCTTTTGCCAAAGCAGCGTAATCGTCGCTTGTCCACACATCTCCATCGGCCACAAAGTATGTCTGACCGACCTTATTCTGGTCAATGCAGGCAAAAGCCACCTTCACTAAATCTTTCACATAAATAAACGTGATATATTGCGGCTTGAAACCGATTGCAGGATTAAAATGACGCTGCAACGTCTGGAGCATCACAAAATAATCCTTTTCACGCGGTCCATAGACGCCAGTAGGGCGCAGAATAGTATAAGGGAAATCGGCCAGTCCTTTCAAGTAGTTTTCAGTTTTCAGTTTACTTTGTCCATACAATGTGTTTGGATTAGGCTGGTCGGTATATTTGATTTCCTCAAGAGTGTCGGGATTTCCGGGTCCCATAGCCGAGAGGCTACTCATATAGATGAAATTGGCAGGCACCGTGCCGGTTGCGCGAAGCGCCTCAACGAAATTGCGCGTATAATCGAAATTCACCCGGTCAAAATCGCCCTTTTGCTTGCACTTGGTCAGCCCCATGATATGAATGATGGCGTCCCACTTTCCTATTTCAGCCTTCACCTCATTGAGTTTTGCCTCCATCTTCTCTTGGGAAGCATAAGGGAGGTCGATGAAATGGATATTAGGGTCGGGCAAATATGCCTTGCTGCTGGAGCCACGCACCCCAGCCCAAACCTCATGACCATTTTTAAGCGCGCTTTCCACCGCAAAACTACCGATGAAACCAGAAGCGCCAGTGATAAGAATCTTCATTTGAAAGGAATATTCAGATTATTTGTTTGCGACATAAAGAGAACAAGCGCCGAACATGAACGTGCGCACTTTCACAGACGAGAAACCACACTGCCTGAGCAACGACGCCATACGCTCGCCCTGCGGGCAAGCAGCGATAGACTCTGGCAGATATTCGTAGGCTCTCAGATCTTTGGCGACCAATTTCGCCATGACAGGGATAAAACCACGGGTATAGATTTTATAGCCCAACTTAATCAATGGATTGGTAGGTTCGGAGAGTTCCAAGATTGCTGCCCTGCCGCCTTCTTTCAACACGCGGTTCATCTCGGAGAGACCTTTCTGCAAATCGGCGAAGTTTCGCACGCCGAAAGCCACGGTGATGGCATCGAAACTGGCATCGTCAAACTCCAGATTGAGGCTGTCGCCCTGTTTCAGCGTAATCACATTCAGCAAGTTTTTCGCTTCCACCTTCTTGCGTCCCATTTTGAGCATATTTTCAGACAAATCAACACCTATGATTTCCTTTGGCTCAAGTTCCTCATACGCGTTGATAGCGAGATCGGCGGTGCCGGTGGCGATATCGAGCAAACGCTGCGGATGCAAATCTTTAAGGCTGCGGAGCGTCTCACGTCTCCAATACCGGTCTTGATAGAGAGACATCAGTCCGTTCATCGTATCATATTGTTCGGCAATCTTGTCGAACATTTCCTCCACTTGTTCCGTCTTATTGTTTCCCTCGCTTGCGTAAGGGAGCACTTTTTCACATTCGATTTCAGACATTGTAAATAAAACGCTTAAGGTGACCTCTAAAAAATCACCTATGATTAGGTTACAAAGGTAGTGCTATTTTTGTCAATGGAAGAAAACATACAAAAAAAATTGTTTGCAAGAAAGAAAGTAATTGTCTATTTTTGCCACGAATCCGGCTTATTTTACAATGTCTGGGTCGATGATGCAGTCCAATGAATTCCCGCCTATCACGTCAACAAAACAATGATGAGAGAACTGAAAATAAAAGAGAAATATGCCAACAATGAATCCTTGAAAGATTTGTTGACGAACATTGAGACCAGATTTGAGCGTGAGGGAGAAATCATCTACAGCAACAAAAGGAATACGCTAAAGAGTTTTTTCATCGATGGAATCGGGAAAATTGTCATAAAAAAATTTCGGGCGAGAAACATATTCCAAGCAATTTACTACACACTGAGCGGCACATCAAAGGCAGGCAAAGCATATCACAATGCGATAGCACTGGAAGAAGCAAACGTAAACACGCCAGAAGCAATAGCTTACGCAGAAATCAAGGGGGCCCTGCTGTTAAGCCACTGCTATGTGGCGACCACCTTCACCGCGGACAAAGACATTTCAGAACTCATCGACAAAGAGACAGACCACCAACTGGCAAAGGCTTTGGGCAGGATATTGGCCCAGATGCACGAGCATGGCATCGTACACCACGACATGAACAGGACCAACATCCTTTACCATCGGACCACAAATGGCTATGAGTTGTCTTTGATAGACATAAACAGGATGAAAATATCTAAAAAAGCCGATTTCACCGAATATTCCGACGATTTCGTAAGACTGACCGACCGAATGGACTGGGTGCTGGAGATAGCATATGAATATGCGAAACAGCGCAAGATGAACGCAGACAGATTTGCCATGCACATTGCCCATGCCAAATATATGCACAACCAGCGTCTGGAGAGGAAGAAAAGCCTCAAAAGACTATTTGCGTAAGGCATAAGTCAGGCGCGATGGAAGAGAAGAACCGGCTACATTTGGATATGACCATAGAAATTCGTAAATTTGATATTTATAAAGGGACTTTTCTCAAATTAAGAAACGTATAAAACAATGGCTAATTACGACATTCGACCTCTGCAACTGAAAATAATGGAGATACTTGAGGTAATCCATCACGTATGCGAGGAGCATGGTTTGAGATATTACATGATCGACGGCACGCTTATAGGCGCCGTTCGGCACAAAGGATTCATCCCCTGGGACGACGACATGGACATCGGTATGCCACGCGCCGATTACGAAAAACTCATCGCACATTGCAAAGAATGGTTGCCGCAAAGATACGAGATGGTTTGTTATGAAAACGACCCATCCTACCCCCTACATTTCGCCAAAATACAAGATGCGGAAACCACATTGGTAGAACGTCCGCACCTATACTATCTCGGCGGTGTCTTTGTTGATGTTTTCCCGATAGACGGAGCTCCCGCCCAGAAATGGAGACAGAGGCTGTGGCACCTCAAATACCAGTTCCTGCGTAAAATGCTATATTTCTCTTTTAGAGACCCTTACAAACACGGGCACGGACCTTCATCCTGGGCGCCACTGATAGCGAGATGGATAAAGCCGATGGCCGGCTGGCAGGAAAGCATAAAAAAATGCACGTTGGAATACAAATTCGAGGAAAGCGAATATGCCTCGGTGAACCATGAGGACGGGGTTGGAGCCATGGTGCCAAGAAAAGAAGTCCTTGGAGAACCGACTCCAATCGAATTTGAAGGAAGAACGTTCTGGGGGTTGGCAAACAACGATTACTACCTCACGAAACTATTTGGAGACTACATGACTCCCCCACCAGCAGACAAGATTCACCAACATCATTTCTTCTACATGGATTTAGAGCATCCATACAGAGAATTTGACAAATCCACCTTGAGCAGACAATAAGATAAAATGGAAGGTTTTTCAATACTTATACCGACCTGGAACAATCTTGAATACCTCAAGATATGCGTCGATAGCATTAAAAAGCATTCGGCTTACAACCATCAGATCATAGTACACGTCAACGACGGCTCAGACGGAACACTTGAGTGGGTAAAAACCAACAACATAGACTTCACCCATTCACCAGAGAACATCGGAGTCAGCCTTGCCATGAACATGATGCGCACGAAAGTGAAACGCGACTACATCTATTTCCTGAATGACGACATGTATGTACTTCCCAACTGGGACATCACACTGATGGAGGAGATAGAGAAACTGCCCAACAATATGTTTTACCTGAGCAGCACCATGATTCAGCCCCATGCAATAGATGACGTCGGCATTCATCAAAATTACGGAGACTCCATTTCAACCTTCCAAGAAAAAGAACTATTAAGCGATTACCAAAATAACAAACTGGTTTATCAAGACTGGCTTGGATCAACACGTCCGCCCTCACTTGTCCACCGAGACACATGGGACATCATAGGCGGCTACAGCATTGAATATTCACCGGGCATGTACAGCGACCCGGACTTCACAGCGAAACTACTGTTTGCCGGAGTAAGACATTTCAAAGGCATAGGAAGCAGCCTGGCCTACCATTTTGAGACGAAGACAACGACACGCATAAAACGCAACAACGGCAGACTGCAATTCCTGCTAAAATGGGGCATATCCAACTCAACCATGCGCGACTACATCACGCGACAAGGACAACCCTGGAGCCGGAAAGAAGAGCCGCTGGATTGGGGGAAAATAAGCAGCAAACGCAGATTTGCAAGATTGAAAGCCGTTTGGCAGTTACTTTGTAAAGGTTTTGGCATAGCCAAAGATCTGACAGAATTGGAGAACTTAGGCAAGCAATAAAGATTAGGCAGATGGAACAAAACATATCCGTAGTCATTAACACATATAATGCAGAGAAATATTTAGAACGCGTGCTGAAAGCAGTGCAAAATTTCGATGAAATCGTCGTTTGCGACATGGAATCGACCGACAGCACTGTCACCATTGCGGAAAAATATGGCGCTCACATTGTCACATTTCCCAAGGGGAATTGCAAGAGCGCAGAACCTGCACGCACATTTGCAATTCAAAGTGCGAAATCGGACTGGGTGCTTGTAGTAGATGCAGATGAAATCATTCCGACAACATTGCACGACTATCTGTATGAATTCATCAAGAATCCGGGAGACGTCAGAGGTCTGTATATTCCAAGAAAAAACTACACACTTGGTACATTTTTGCCATCCTCATATCCCGACTACCAACTACGCTTCTTCATCAAGGAAGGAACCATTTGGCCACCACACGTTCACACATTCCCAAAAATTCAGGGGAAAGTTGATTATATAGCCAAGAAGAAACTTGAACTGGCGATGATTCACCTCGACGACTCCACAAAAGCAAGTATAATCAGGCTAAACAACTACACGGAAAACGAGGTAGAGAAACGCAACGATTACAAGAAGGTAACCTTATTGCAGTTGATGTTTGTTCCTTGGTTCAGATTTTTCAAGAGTTACATCTTGAAAGGTGGTTTCCGTTATGGAATCGCCGGCTATGTGCAAGCCAAGCGCAGTTCGTACTATAAATTCACAATGCTCTGCAAGATTTACGAAAAGCAGAAAGGCCTACAATGACAAAAGTAATCACATACGGCACATACGACCTGCTACATCAAGGTCACATCAATCTATTGCGCAGAGCCAAAGAACTTGGCGACTATCTGATTGTTGGCGTAACGTCTGACTCTTTCGACCGCGGAAGAGGGAAATTGAACGTAAGGAACAACGTGCTGGAACGCGTGGAAGCAGTGAAAGCGACAGGCTACGCCGATGAGATAATCATTGAAGATTATATTGGTCAAAAGATCGATGACATCCAGAAATACAATGTAGATATATTTGCCATTGGCTCAGACTGGGAAGGTCAGTTCGACTATCTCAATGAGTTTGCAAAAGTTGTATATCTACCAAGAACAGAAGGAGTTAGCAGTACAATGCTTCGTGCGGAAACCACAAACAACGTAAAAGTGGGCATTGTGGGGTGCGGACGAGTTGCGCATCGTTTTCCCGGAGAAGCAAACGTTGTCAGCGGTTTGAGCGTAACAGCATGCTATGACTTGGATGCAACAGCAATGAACAGTTTTGCTGACACGTTCAACACCGTGAAGCCCTGTCCAACATACGAAGCGCTGCTGAATGAAGTTGACGCAGTCTATATAGCAGCCCCTCACCTTGCCCATTACAGTTGTATAAAGACAGCCTTGAACGCAAGAAAACATGTCTTGTGCGAGACACCGATGGTGCTGAAAGGAGCGGAAGCAAAAGAACTGTTTGAACTGGCAGAGCAAAACGATGTGGTCTTGATGGAAGCCAACAAAACAGCACACTGTCCGGCATTCAACCATTTGATGGTCATGATAAAAAGTGGAATCATTGGCGAAGTGGTTGACATAGAAGCCTCATTATCCCAGTTATTGGACAAATCGGGACGAGAATTTGATGTAAATCAGGCAGGAGGAGCCTTATTTGAGCAAGGCAGTTACCCACTACTGCCCATTATCCGCCTAATGGGATGCGACTACAAGAATCTCAATCTTTACAGCAGAATGGAGAATAATGTGGACATCTACACCAAAGGCGTCTTATGCTACGACAAAGCGGTTTGCTCATTCAAAGTTGGACTAGGGGTGAAAACCGAAGGCAACCTCGTGATTTCAGGCACAAAAGGATACGCATACGTACCAGCGCCATGGTGGCTAACCGACTATTTCGAACTCCGCTACGAAGACCAGAACAAGAACCAAAAATTCTTCTACAAGTGGGATGGTCCGGGCTTGCGCTATGAAATACAGGAATTTATCTCGTGCGTGGTAAACAAACGTTTCTCAACAGCACGACTTCGCAGGAGAGAATCCATCTGCATGGCAGAGATTATGCAGCAATTTATGGAAAGAAAAAATTTTATGGAGATATAAACATGATAAACTTCACAGTAGGTCCGGTGCAGTCGTCCGACGCTGTAAGGGCAATAGGAGCAGAGCAGGTGCCTTATTTCAGGACATCAGAATTTTCCGAAACCATGTTGGAAAACGAGCGTCTAATCAAGAAATTCGCTCAGACCACAGAAGACAGCCGCGTGGTATTTATGACCTGTTCAGGCTCGGGTGGCATGGAAACAGCCGTGATGAACTGCCTCAGCAAAGAAGACAAAGCCCTAGTGGTGAATGGCGGAAGTTTTGGACAGCGCTTTGTGGAATTGCTCCAACTCCATGAAATACCTTATACAGAAATCAAACTTGAGCCAGGGAGAGCATTAAAACCAGAGCATCTTGCACCATTTGAAAATCAAGGATATACTGCATTTTTGCTACAAAAGCATGAGACTTCAACAGGGGTACACTACGACATCAACCTGGTGGGTGACTTCTGCAAACGCAACAACTGTTTCTTAATCGTCGATACCATCAGCACTTTCTTATGTGACCCCTTCAACATGGCAGAAGTTGGCGCTGGCGTCATGATTACCGGCAGCCAGAAAGCACTGGCCTGCGCACCGGGCATAGCGATATTGGCACTTGCACCATCAGCATTGGCCCGCATAGAAAAAAACAAGTGCTGCTGTCAGTATCTCGACTTGAAACTGGCGCTGAAAAACATGGAACGCGGCCAAACACCTTGGACACCGGCTGTAGGCATACTCCGCCAAATCAATGTACGTCTGAAAGAAATTGAAGCCATGGGAGGAGCCGAGGCAGAGATAGCCCGCTGCGCAGAACTCGCCAAATATTTCAGGGCAAAAATTGTGGAGCACCAACTACCATTTGAAATTGTCAGCGAATCCATGAGTAATGCAGTAACGCCACTCCACCCAACCACTGCAAGTGCAAACGACCTGTTCTTGAAGATAAAAGACGAATACGGCATGTGGATATGCCCCAATGGAGGAAGCATGAAAGACACCGTTTTCCGAGTTGGGCATATTGGTTATCTTACATTTAAGGATTACGACAAACTCATCGACGCTTTTTTGGATTTAAGAGAAAAAGGAGTCATATAAGTGGGCTAAACAAGATATTTGAGACATGGATAAGTTACGCATAGGTTTTGACGCGAAAAGGGCATTTTACAACACCAGAGGTTTAGGCAACTACAGCCGCGACCTCATCCGCATAGTATCAACGGGATCACCCGAAGACGAAATGTATTTGTTTACGCCCAAAACCAGCAATTCCATTCCATTTCATCAAGGAAACAATTGCACCATAGTTCAACCGACCTCATTTGCATACACCAAATTTCCCGCAGCATGGAGGACATGGGGTTGTAATAAAGAGATAAAAAATTTACACTTGGATGTTTACCACGGATTAAGTCACGAGTTGCCATTTGGCATAGACAAGACCGGAGCCTACACCGTAGTCAGCATGCACGATGTGATATTCCTGCGTCACCCCGAATGGTTTCCGTTTTTCGATCGCTACTCATTCCGTTTTAAATATGTGAACAGTTGCAAAAGAGCAGACCATGTTGTGGCCATCAGTGAGGCGACCAAAGCAGACATTGTGGAGACCATAGGCATAGATGAAAGCAAAATAAGTGTGGTATATCAGGGATGCAACGCCATTTACTATCAGCCAGTAAGCAACGAGCAAAAAGAAGATATCCGCAAAAAATACAATCTGCCCCACGAGTTCATCATGACGGTCAGCGCCATAGAAGAGCGCAAGAATCACCTTTGCATTTTGCGAGCCTTGAGCATGATGAAACACCCAGTGCCCTATGTCATCATTGGCAGTGGTGCTACTTATAAAAAAGTGCTTGAGAAAGAGATTGCAGCACTAAAAATAGAAAAATTGGTCCATTTCATCGAAAATATTCCGATACAAGACCTGGCCATCATTCATCACTGCGCATCTCTAATGGTCTATCCGTCTTTTTATGAAGGATATGGACGTCCGATTGTCGAAGCACAAGCCTGTCAGTTACCAGTAATCACGTCACAAGGAAGTTGTTTCCAAGAAGTGGGAGGAAACGGGGCTGTCTATCTCAATCCAAACGAACCGGAAGAATGGGCATTCACCATAGACCAACTTCTTTCAGAAAGCATGCTGACCAGCCGCATGATTTCATACGCCAACGACAATTTAGCCCGTTTCACCGAGGAAAACATCCTCCATCAGTTGAAGAAGATATACACGAAAAAGAAATAAAAGCACCTATTGTTTCCTTTCCGTTGGGATTTATCATTAACCAAAACAAGAGCCAAACATTCCACCACTAAAGTAAGATATCTTGATAAAAGTGTAGCATGAATACATTTTTATCTTGATAAAAGTGTAGCCGTAACACCAGAGTTTCAAACTGTTTTGCGAAAAATTCCAGCCAGCCACAGCAATCCGAACCTCCATGTTACCATATAAGGAAGAAACATGGATGGTAAACATACCTCTATATGGCATAATAAGTTTAGGGAATTAATCTGTATTATTCGTAGAAACTCGTTGGCAATAGAAAAATGCCAACTTGCATATAGACACCTAAACAAAAAGCCTGCTGAATTCGCTAAATTCAGCAGGCTCTTAAATGATTATATTTTCGGCAGAAGCATTATTTGCCCACGATGTTGAGGGTATCGAGAGCGATCATGTATTCCTCATCGGTTGGGATGACAAACACCTTAACGTGAGAATCATCGGTAGAGATAACACCTTCCTCACGCATACCTTCGTTTTTGCTTTCATCGAGTTTGATGCCGAGGTATTCCATGTTCTCACAGATAGCCTTACGGACAGGGGCTTCATTTTCGCCCATACCACCGGTAAACACGAGCACATCGAGACCACCAAGAGCAGCAGTATAAGCGCCGATGTATTTCTTGATACGATAGTTGAACACGTCGTAAGCCATAGTAGCCTGCTTGTTGCCAGACTTCACAGCAGCAACAACGTCACGCATATCGCTTGAGACGCCAGAAAGTCCAGCCAAGCCACTCTTCTTGTTCATCACGTCGCTTACTTCCTTAGCGCTCCAGCCCTTCGCATCCATCAAGAAAGATACAACAGCAGGGTCGATATCGCCGCAACGTGTGCCCATCATAAGACCTTCAAGCGGAGTGAGACCCATAGAAGTATCGACAGACTTACCATCGTTGATAGCAGAAATAGAGCCACCATTACCAATGTGGCAGGTGATCATCTTCAAGCCCTTCTTGCCGCCCATAAGTTCAATGGCACGACCAGAAACGAAGCGGTGGCTTGTTCCATGGAAACCATAACGGCGGATACCATCGTTCTTATAGAGTTCGTAAGGGAGTGCATACATGAAAGCCTTTTCAGGGATAGACTGGTGGAAAGCAGTATCGAACACAGCCACCTGAGGAACGGTTGGAAGCAATTTGGAGATAGCCTCAATACCAGTGAGATTTGGTGCATTGTGAAGCGGAGCAAGCTTCTTGCAATCTTCAATCTGCTTGATAACGTCTGGTGTAATGAGCACGCTGCTGGCGAACTTTTCGCCTCCGTGAACGACACGGTGTCCAACAGCATCAATCTCGTTGAGCGAAGAGATCACGCCAGTTTCCTTACCAGTGAGCACATCGAGAATGAGGTGAATACCTTCGAGGTGTGTAGGGATAGACTTGTCGATCTGAGCCTTAGCACCTTCCCCTTTTTTATATTTGAGGAAGCTATCGGGCAAACCTAATTTTTCAATACCACCCGATTCCAAGACTACATTTGCCGGCATATCGATAAGTTTGAACTTGATCGATGAGCTACCGCAGTTGAGCACCAATACTTTCATGTTGTTGAATCTAAATATAAATTGTTTTAATCTAATCTTTATCAGCGACCTGTCGCAGGTCATTAAACCATTATTTGTTTTTCACTGCGATTGCCTGACAAGCAGTGATAGCAACAGTCTTCACGATATCGTCCACCGAGCAACCACGCGAGAGGTCGTTTACCGGAGCAGCCAAGCCTTGCAAGAATGGGCCGAGGGCAGTAGCACCAGCGAGACGCTGAACGAGCTTGTAAGAGATGTTACCAGTATTGAGGTCTGGGAAGACAAGAACGTTGGCAGTACCAGCCACGTCGCTGTCCGGAGCTTTCAACTTAGCCACCTTAGGCACCAAAGCGGCATCGGCCTGGAGTTCGCCGTCGAGTTTGAGGTTAGGAGCCATTTCGTGAGCTTTAGCAGTAGCTTCGACCACCTTATCAACCATTTCGTGCTTTGCACTACCCTTTGTAGAGAAGCTAAGCATAGCCACACGCGCTTCAGGGAAGCCGAATACCTGTTCGGCAGTCTTTGCGCTGCAAACAGCGATTTGCGCGAGCTGATCAGCATCTGGGCAAGGAGTAGCCGCACAGTCAGCGAAGAGCATTTTGCCTTCGTAGCCATAAGTCTGATCTTTAAGAATCATAAGGAACGCGCCAGAAACGCAGCTAACACCTGGTTCGGTCTTAATGATTTGGAAAGCAGGACGGAGAGTGTCGCCAGTTGGACTTCCTGCACCACTCACTTCGCCATCGGCATCGCCAGCCTTAATCATCAGGCAAGAGAGGTAAAGAGGATTTTTAACCAATTCGGTAGCCTGTTCAACAGTCATGCCCTTCTTCTGACGGAGGACAACCAACAAGTCGATGTATTTCTGAGCGTCTGGGTTGTTATTAGGGTCGATGATGGTTGTTTTATCAAGATTCTTGAGACCGAACTCAGCAGCCATTTTTTCGATTTTAGCCTTGTCGCCAAGCAAGATAATTTTTGCAGTTCCCTTGGCAGCCACTTCGTCGGCAGCCTTAAGAGTTCTTTCCTCAGTTCCTTCTGGCAATACGATGCGCTGCAAGTTGGCTTTAGCACGCGCTTCCATGCTTTCAATCAAATCCATTTTACGATAATGTTTTTTTGTTTAAAATATCTTTGTGGTGGTATTTCGGCGGCGCCGAGCCTCTCCATATAAAAAGTCTTGTCAACTATAGCGACATTACTTTAGAAGATGTGAAAAATTTTTGCGAACCACTTCTTACAAGAAACAATTCGGAAAAGCGACTTCTACGTTTTACAAACTTAACGAATGAGAACGAGAAAAGCAAAAGATAAAACGCATTTTTTGAGTGCTGTCTGTTAATGCGTCTTTTCCTGCCTCAACTATCTTGTGAAGACATTTTCGTTTTTTATCGATTTCAACGGGATATCCAGTTTCTTTTTAGCCTTTTCCACATCGAAACTGTCGATGTGCTCACGTTGGTACTCAATGGTATGAGCGGCAAACTTTCCTTGCTGGATAGCGACGGGCACCCCACCCGGAATCATAAGCCAGTTTCCAGCGAGAGCGACATTGCGAAGAGGGAGAACATCGTTTCGAAGAATAAACTGCCGGTTCTTTTTGCTGAGTTTGTAAGTCATGAACGAGCCACGATAGGAATGTGTCCACTTTGGGAAAGTGAGAGGAGTAACCAAATCGAGGAACTCCAATTCTCCGAAATTATCTTGCCCATATTTCCCGATCAAATCGGTAATTTTTGCAGCAAAGTCTTGTTTAAACTGTTTATATTCCTCCGGTGTCATTTTACTGAGACGTTCAAACACAATATCATCGGTTTCAAGAACATATTGAACAAGTGTTTTCCCATCGTGCACAAACGTGTCATCGTAACTGAAATGCTTGATATAAAGCGATTTTTCTTTCTGTCCGAGCACCTCATACTCTTCACACTGATAGAAAGTGTGGACAGGGAGTTGGCTCAAATCCTTATCGGTACGGAAAGAGAGAAGAAAGATGCTGAAAGGCTTGAAGCACTTTGTCTTTTGTTTAGCATCTTCCAAGATTTTCACCTTGAACCTGTTTTCAAAAAGGTTTTCCAGCGAATAAAAAATATCGCAAGCAGAGACGATGAAATCGGCATTTTTCACCGATCCGTCCATCATTTCCACGCCAGTTGCCGTGTTTTCATCCACCAAGACACGTTTTACTTCCGCACGCGTGGTGACTACACCTCCAAGTCCAACGAATTTATTGGCTATTCTTTCAGCGAACGTCGCAGAACCACCATGCGGCACGCCAGAATTATGAGCGCAGATGCCTCCCATCGTATAGCAGAAAGAGAACATGGAATAATCGCGTGGAAGAATCGTATTGGCAAAGAAGAAACGCAGTTCCTCACTTTCCAGGCTGTTTGCAAAATCCGCAAGATCTATATCCTGTCCATATTTCATCACAGGAACAAATGGGATGACACGGAAAAAGAATTTGATTTTATCCCAAACATTCCAATTCCAATAAGGTTTGCCAGGGCTCAAAAGATCGCGCCGGCAACTCTTTATATGCTTGATTAAGGTGCAGATTTTTTTCTTATCATTACCCTTTGCATATTTAAGCAACTCCTTTTGGAGTTGGTCGTATTCCATCGGGAATTTAACGACCTTATTGTTGACATAAGTCTGGATATACGTATCGAAGTGATGAACAGGCACATTATCTCCAAGCGCCCCTATTTCCTTCATCACATCGTTCAATTCTCCGTAATCACTTTCGGTCAGCCAATGAATGCAGCCATCTATGAGAGAGCCCTTTCGTGTCCAACATGTGCAAAGCCCTCCTACGTTCAGATTTTTTTCTAGAATTTCTACATCAAACCCAAACTTTTTCAGATAGACGCCAGCGGTAAGTCCACTCAAACCACCGCCAATGATAATCACTTTTCCTTTTGAAATTGTCTCCAAGGTCAATAATTTTTATTCGCAAAATTAAACAAAATGAGAACACCAAAAAAGAGCATTTTGCGTATGAAGACAAATTATATTACATTTGTAACCCAAAAACGAAGAAAAATGGGACAGAAGAAATGTTGGTTTTGCGACAAGCCCATACCATCAGACACGACCAAGTGTCCATATTGTGGTGCTCCAATTTCCAAAGAGGCACCTTATATTGCCGACCAACAAGAAATAAGTGAAGAAGGCACGCTAAAAATTGAATGGATAGGCTCGCCACAAACAGGCATTACGGGATCATTCAACATCACATTCGGCGAGATGGAACTATATGGATTCGAATTTGACTCAAGCAAAACCAGCATCACAGAAATCCATGGAGACCAGAAATTGGTCATAAAAGGGAGTGGCATCACCGTTGACTTCGGGAAACTGAACCTTGATCCTCAGGGAAACTACTCTTGCAAAATCAAAAATGACAGAGGCACGTGGGTCATGTATTTGTTTGACAGCAATGGCAAAAGAATCAACACCTTTCAAGCAAAAAAAGACAACAGTCAAAACATTTTCAGTTTCTTGTTCAGTCTTCTAGTGTTTATCTATGAGGTTTTCACCATTGAAGATGGTAATGGGTTTGACGTCCTATTAATGTTTGGTTGTGGTATAGGCGCTTTATATTTTTTCGCAAAAATGTTTGTTTAGGGAGTGCTCAACGCAAGTAAAAAGCCCCGACAAGAAATTGCCGGGGCTTATTGTTGACCTGTATTAATAAAGGTCACCTTATGTCATTATAGAGCAGTTTAAAGCACGACTTTTGCCTTGACAGAGCCAAACGAAGTCTCAACCACAACAAAGTAAACACCTCTCGGCAACGACAATACCGGAACACTTTCGACCATATTCTCCATCAAGAGCAACTTTCCGTTAGCATTGAACAAGAGAACACGATTCATCACAATTGCAGCGCCACCGTTTATGACAGAGAGGTTTCCTGCATTGTTTACCAAAATCATATCAGTCGATTCAACATTTTGAATATCCGTAGGAGCATCGCCCAACACCTCCATGATTTTGGCCACCATTAGTGGCTGGTTCCAATTACCAGTATTACGGTTCATGAAGCCATGACATTCGCCATTCGTATTAGGATCAGACCACCCTTCCTTCAGACCACGCTGATATGTTTCCCAGGTTGTACCATTGTCCCACAAGACACAAGGCATTTCAAATTCCTTGGCGATGCTATAGAACGCCTCGAACCATTGAAGACGAGTCTCATCCCCTTGTCCCTTGTCGGCAATAGACGTTTCATCGATAACGACAGGGATCTGCTGTTTGACATAGCGATTGTAAAGCGGACTGAGGACATTACGGATTTCCTGTTTGTCGTTTTCCTGGAAATATTTGCGATCGCCAGTCAGGCAAAGTTCAGTCGGGCGGTAAGCATGCACCTCAATACCTAAACGGTTAGGCGTTTGGTCATTCGGCAAGGTGAATTTACTGGTCATGGCACCATCTGGCGACGCATCATAACCAGGCACAAGCACCATACGATCTCTGTTGGCTTCACTGCCATTATTGCGGATTGCATTGAGAGCAGCCTGGTTCATCTCGTTTATCACACCAATCGCCTCGGCCACATTGCTTTGGTTAGGTTTGTCAACAGGCCAGAACCACCATTCATTAGCATCACCAACAAGGCGAGGTTCGTTCAGCGTTTCAAAAATCAGGCGTTGGTCATAATCCTTGAAATATTCAGAAACCTGTGTCCAAATATCGGTGACATATCGGATAGACTGGTCTTTCTTGGCATTAGAAGGCCAAAAATAAGGTTGGTTCCACTGGTCTCCGTTATCGTGGTGAATGTTCAAGATAACAAACATATCGTTGTCGATAGCATAATCGACCACCTCCTTTACACGTTGCAACCAAGCCTCGTCTATCTTATATTGAAAACCACCTTCAGCCTTGGTATGCTGTCCCCAACTCACAGGAATACGCAACGTGCGGAAACCAGATTTACGGACATTATCAATCATGTATTTCGTAATCTTGGGATTACCCCACGCGGTTTCCGTATTCACGCCATAATAATTGTCTTTATACGCATCCAAAGAGTTGCCTACGTTCCAACCCGTGTACATCAATTTGGAAATTTCAAAAGCGGTCTTTCCATTTACAGGAGCGGCGAAAGTCTGTCCCCCCATAAAGGTCATAATTACCCCAACGAGTACAGACATCCATTTTCTTGATTCTTTCATTTCAGTAAATAATCCAATACATCAATAAGTAAATATATGCAAATATAAGAAAGGATTTCCTTTCTGCGAAACAAGAATAAGCAAAAAAAACAAAGCGCCAAGATTCATCTGGATCTTGGCGCTTTATATCATATAATGATGAAGATTAATTATTCACCTTTATCATCGCGATTTCTACGATCAAACTTACGAGTTGGCTTATAGTCATCTTTACGGAAATCATGACGGCCAGCCGATCCACGAGTGCCACCGCGTTCCTCACGAGGGCGGTAGCCATCTCTTCTCCAACTTTGGCCGGTATGACGTTCGTGTGAGAAACCTCCGTTTCTGCGGTCGTTAGGATAGCCATTGCCCGCATTTCCAGAACGGGAAAAATCCGAACGACGGGGACGATCTTCACGTTCACCACGCGGTCTTCTTTCGCGGTGATCTTCACGTCCTTGTCCATTCTCATCATCACGTCTTGGCGGACGGTTTTCACGATTGGCATCGAACTTACGTTTGCGTTCAAACGACTCATGACGACGTTTGATCAGCATATAGCGTTCACGTTCTTCCGGAGTGTCAAAAGTATATTCGTCTTCCTCCGCATTTTCGCGGCGTTCCGACCTGCGAGGCCCACGATCACCTTCCGATCTGTCAGCACCTCTTCTATCACCACCGAAACCACCACGACGAGGAGCACGATCATCCTCTTCATCTTCGTTACTGCGTTCAGAAGGGTCTGGGTATTCGTATTTGCGGAAAGTGTAGCCCAATTCTTCAGGAGTTTCCTCTTTTTCTTCTGCATTAGCAGCCTTTTCACGCAAGAAATCCTCGCGTTTTCCAGCGAAGAGATCATACTTACGAAGTTCGGTAGCGATGCCACCATTATCGAGTGCGATACGCTTGGAAGGGGCCAAACCGATGCCTTTGGAAGCCTCATTTGGTTCAGAAATAATCCAAGCGGTCATGCCCGTAAATTCATTTTTCAGTTTAGTGCCGAACTTTTCATACAAGTTGGTGCCTTCCTCAATACGAAGACGGCGATCGTAAGGAGGGTTGGTAACCACCATAGCATCGGTAGAAGGGACTTCCAAATCTTCGAAAGGAGAGACCTTTGTAACGATGCAGTCTGATACGCCCGCATGTTTCACATTATCGTCGGTGATAGCAATTGCCTGTTTAAGGATGTCTGAGCCATAGATTTTATGCGTGAACTCGCGGTCGTTGCTGTCATCGTCGTACAACTTTTGCAAGAGGTCGGCGTCAAAATCAGCCCATTTTTCAAAAGCGAACTCCTTACGATAAATACCAGGAGCGATATTTTTAGCGATGAGAGCGGCTTCCACCAAGAAAGTGCCCGATCCGCACATAGGGTCGATAAGGTCTTTCTGGCCATCCCAGCCAGCCAAGAGAAGGATACCAGCAGCCAGCACTTCATTCATCGGAGCGTCGGTCTGTCCTGTGCGGTAGCCACGTTTAAACAAAGGTTCACCTGAGCTATCGAGGGAGATGGTCACCTCGGTATTCGACACGTGCACATTGATACGAAGATCCGGATTCGTCAAACGAACAGAAGGACGAGCGCCTGTACGTTCACGGAATCGGTCCACGATAGCGTCTTTCACTTTGTAAGAAAGGTATTGCGAGTGGCGGAAAGCCTCAGAATAGACAACAGCATCGATAGCGAAAGTCTTGCTATTATCGAGATACTGTTCCCATTCAAAGTTCTTCACACGCTCATAGACCTCATCGGCATTGCTGGCCGAGAAGGAGAAAACGGGTTTGATGATACGCACGGCAGTGCGAAGGCAAAGATTGGCCTTATACATCATCTCAAGGTCGCCCCAGAAGCTCACGCCTCTGCGGAGGACCTCAATCTTTTCAGCCCCCAGTTTCACCAATTCCTTTGCGAGGACTTCTTCGAGCCCCTGAAAGGTTTTCGCAATCAATTCAAATTTTGCGCTCACGTGTCTGATTTAATTTTTGTTGTTACTATACCAATTAACTGCAAAGATAATCTTTTTACATCGAAAGTAGTTATCTTTTCAAGGCAATTTTCAAGGGGCAAACCAAAATAAACAAAAAAAGGCGCATTGAACAATTCAATGCGCCTTGATAAGTGTCGAATCTCAAGAAACTATCCGAAAAGAGGGACAATAAACATTTCCTGAAGGATATAGAAGATGGCACCAGCAGCATAACCTGCGAATGCGACAAGGGTGAACTTTTTAACATACCACATGAAATTGATGTGCTCCAAGCCCATAACCACCACACCAGCAGCAGAACCAATGATGAGCAAAGAGCCACCCACACCAGCGCAGTAAGCGAGGAACATCCAGAACACACCGTCGCGAGTAAAGTCAGCAAGCGATGGATCAGCAGCCAACTGTGCAGCAGTAGGGATATCGTACATACCCATACAACCAGCAACCAATGGCACATTGTCCACAATAGAAGACAAGACACCGATCACAAAGTCGATGACATACACATTAGGGAGTGTCTCCTGCAACCATGCAGCAAGGCTCTGAAGGATGCCTGAGCACTGGAGAGTGGCAACAGCCATGAGGATGCCCAAGAAGAACAAGATGGTGGCGAAGTCGATACGGCCGAGACAACGGGTGATGCGCGCCTTTGCGCTATCTGGAACGTCTTTCTTGCGGTGGTACATGATTTCGGTATAAACCCAAAGAGCTCCCAAGCCAAACAACACACCAATGAATGGAGGAAGGTGTGTGATAGACTTGAAGATTGGCACGAACAAGAGAGCAGCCACGCCATATTCCAACAAATGGCGGCGTTCAGCCTCGGTAACGATATCAGAAGGACGAAGAGTAGCAGTTTGTTTTTCAGCGTTGCTGTTTGTCTTCACACCACCTTCGAGCTGTCCTTTAAGCATGAAACTTGCCAAATAGACAGGTACGATCATCGCCAACAAAGAAGGCAC
This sequence comes from Candidatus Physcocola equi, assembly GCA_018064855.1. Lineage (GTDB taxonomy): Bacteria > Bacteroidota > Bacteroidia > Bacteroidales > Paludibacteraceae > Physcocola > Physcocola equi. The sequence goes on along the minus strand of JAGHUM010000094.1, from coordinate 9,671 downwards.
AATCAAATTAGGCAACAAACCGCCTGTAGTAACAAGGCCCTTCACCCACAACATGATGGTAGTGACATCGCCGATAGGAGAGAAGGCACCACCAGAGTTGGCAGCGATGATGATACATCCAGCATAAATCCAGCGTTCGCGCTGGTCGAAGACCAACTTGCGGAGCAACATAGTCATCACAATCGCAGTAGTCAGATTGTCGAGGATAGCGCTCATGAAGAACGTGATCACACAAACGATCCACAAGAGTTTGCGCTTGCTGCGTTCCGTAATTTTGTCAGTAATAATGGTAAAACCTCCGTGCACGTCGATGAGTTCAACGATAGTCATCGCACCAATGAGGTAGAAAAGTGTTTGTGCCACATCGCCAAGATGCTCCACGATTTGCACTTCAGTAACGAAAGCGATTACTTTCTCCTTTGCTTCCACATTACCGTCGGCAAACTTTTCAGCCACAAACTCTTGAAATTCAGCGAACGAAGGGAACAAAGCTTTAGCCTGCTCCAAGTCCATAGATTCAAGAGAAGGAAGCAAAGCCTCCGCATGGAAAATGTAGAGTGTCCACAACACCGCGCAAAGGATGAGCGCAGATGCAGACTTGTCAACTTTCAAGGGATGTTCGAGGGCGATACAAGCGTAACCCAGCACGAACAGAGCCACCATAAGAACTAACATAAGTTATTATTGATTTGGTTTATATTCGTTTTACTTACCGAATTGCAAATATAAAGAAAAAGACCTTTGAACAGAATAAAAAAAGCGGGCAAAAGGAATACTTCTGCCCGCTTTTATCATAAAAAAACAATTATTTAATCAATTTGTAAGTTTTTTCGCCCTTATTGCTTACAACTTTAACGACATAGACGCCTTTGCTCCAATTAGAAGTAGGCACCATGGTCGAACCATTCACCTTTTTAGAGACCACATTTTGTCCCAAGGCATTTGTGACCACAATGGTAGCATTGTCGGCATCCACCATAAAATAGTTGGCCACTTTAGTCGGATAAACAATAGCGGCATCGTTGGCAACGCTCTCCACACCTGAATTTTCCCAACCCGGCATATCTTCAAGTGTGATCACACGTTCATCATCCATGTTGCTTTTCCAAACAGCATTGGAAGTCTGGCTGGCGAAATTACCGCTCCAGCTTTGATACCAAGGCATCCACCAGCTCCAGACAGCCTCATTCTCAGCACATTCCTTAATATCAGGAATTGGTCCATTTTCAGAAAGGGCGATCAACTTTCCGTAGTTGGAAGTGTTTTTAAGAGTATTGAAAGAGACATAGTTGCTCTGATGATCATTGGAAGGATTATAAATGTCGATGGAAATCACATCGTAATAAGCTTCTCCAGGATTCCAATCCACATCGCCCACTTTGCAAGGGTTCCACACCCAAACGAGATTGTGCACGCCCTTTACATTGACCATTTCATCGTAGATAAGGCGATAAAGTTTGCCATAGTTGGCACCACCTTCAACACCCCACCAGAACCAAGCACCGCTGGCTTCGTGGAGCGGACGCCAGATGGCTGCAATACCCTCTTTCTGAAGGTCGAGGAAATGGTCGGCTACTTGGTCGATATCCTTGATAATGTTTTTATAGACTGTCGAACTCTTGTCCCAATCACCAGAAGCATCCATAGCGGAAGTGAATTTGAACTCGGTACCCTTCAAATACTTTTCTTCAGTGCTGTTTGGGTTATATGTGTAGAACGCGTCTTTAGAACGGCTGGGATCGTACCAGTGCCAAGTGAAGGCAGGGATACCGCCCAAACTCCAAAGTTCTTTTGACAACTTAATGGCAGAATTGGTGTAATCGAGGTACCAACTATTACCCTTATCCACCTGGCTTCCAGTTGCGTTGAGCATATCAAAACCAACGAGTGCTGGGTATTTACCACTTGCATTGTAAACAGCTGCGACGTCTTCATGTCCCTTGACGCCCTTCGAAGCAGTACTCATATCACCGGTCATAAAACCAGAAATTGTCTTTTTACCCCAATTGGCAAGCAAGAAATTATAAAGCGTCTTGGCCGCATCCGTAGCGTTAGGATCGGAAAGGGAAGCACTTGGAACTACTTGCTTAACCGCATCTTGGTCCGCCTCAATACGGACATAGTCAATAGCGAACCACGTCCAGCCCGGCATGATTCTCACCGTGTTTGTTCCTTCCTTGAATCTGAAACTGCCCGCATCGTTTTCACCATAGGCTTCAAGACCAGTGATATCACTGGCAGGACCCCCATTCAAAGAAACCGCATAATGTTTTTGTCCGAAAGCAGCCGCATCGGCAATGATCAATTTATATAAGCCAGCAGAAGGCACCTCAAAAACAAAATCGATGTAACCGTTTTGACCGTCAACATTGATTGCCTTACCGCCAGAATAAGCGTCGTTTGCCACTTCCAGTCCCACGAAATCGCCACATTCGGCCTCCTGACGCAACGCAGTATTGAGTTCACTGCAATCCGCCGCATAGGCTGTCATTCCGCCTGTCAGAGCCATTGCAGAAATCAAGCCGCATTTTTTTAGTAATGATGTATTCATTGTATTAGAAAAAGCAGTTAGTTACACTTTACGATAAATATGTGCTAATATATAAAAAGGATAAGATAGTTGTAACTACAAAACGAAAGAAAAACCGCATTTTTTCCGTCTTTCCACGCTAAAAGATACAATTTTCGCAAATGACACCGTCATTTCATCGGCAAAAACCCAACAAGTGAGCATTCCGCATCATGGCATCCTGCAAGGTTTCCAACGGAACATCTTTAATCTCCGCCACCCGACGATACAACGAGACAATGTCTGCATCGGCATCATCATCCGTTTCAAGAAACAAGGAACTGAGCGGGATTTGTCTCAGTGTATCCTCATTGAACTTTGTTCCAAATGACAAGAAAAAGCCCCATTTCATCAGTTGATTTGCCAATTCCGGTTTTCCACGGAACCCATGTACGATGAGCGAAGGACAATTATCAACCTGTCTGACCATTGCAAGCAGTTCGTCCCAGGCTTTCACGCAGTGAACAATCACAGGCAAACCCACACAAGCCGCCATCTTAAGTTGAGCGAGAAAAACCATCTGCTGACGTTCAAAATCGACATCACAACATCTGTCCAAACCGATTTCGCCGACAGCCGCCACTTGTTTGTCTTGAAGCAACGAGGCCATTGTCGCCAGCTCAGCGTGCACCATTTCATCGGCATTCCAGGGGTGTATGCCCATGCTCACCAAAGCAGGGGCATCATCTGAATCAGGGCCAACAGAACGATTCACAAGGAATTGCTTGGGCGAGAAATTCCGGACAGCCAACACATTAGACCGCATTTCCGGATGATGCGTATGCAGATTCAAGAAAAACATCACTTCAAAAGGATGGCATACACGTTCAACGAAGTGCCTTTCGTGATTTCATGACTGCCCGCATTCAACTTCACACTAGCGATTCCATCGGCATCGGTTGCAATTGAAGTGCCATCCACATTCACCTTTCCGGCAGGCGTGTCGGTTATTATATAAAGTGTTTTTTGAGCCGCAGTGTTGAAAGAAACAGCAGTGGCAGTCTCCATTTTAATTGCCGAAGTGAAAGTCAGTCCGTTTACAGTCTTAGCTGCCACTCCACTTTTCAAATTGGCATTGATGGTGAAGAAACCGGAAGGATCTGTTACACCCTTGTCAAAAGTGAGCATTTGATCGGCGGTCAAATCAAGATCCGGATTGACAACAGTGTTGTCATTTCCACTGTTTTCACCGTTTCCACCGACATTTTCGCCATTAGATTCACCGCCATTCGGTTCTCCGCTTTCGCTGTCCACTTTTTTATCCACCTCGCTCTCATCGATGCAAGAAAGCGACATGGCTGTGATGGCGCTTTCCTTGTCTTTCGAGCCGGAACCGATAAAATAAGTACCAGCGCCGATGTTGAAACTCTTGTTACCGTCAACCTGCCCGATCAGCGTACCATCAGCCGCCATCAGATAAGGTCCGCCGAAAGCATCCGAACCAGCCTCCAGCGTTACTTTGCAAGCGCGGTCGATACGGAAAGTGATGCCCTGTCCTTTGAACTTACCCGACGTTTTGTTCACATTCGTAAAAGTGATGCCAGCCTGCGAAGTGCCAATAGCCGCAAAGAAAGAACAACGGCTCATATCGATACTGCCACTCACCGGGTTCAAATTCATCGATGTATTGGTCACTTTCTGCTGTTTTTGCACACCGGCATATTTCAGCACATCTTTACGAGCAGTCACCGCATCGGTTATATAAGCATCGGTTTGCTGCTTGGCCGCATTGTAGTAAAACAACTTGGAATCGGTGTCAAAATTAGCAAAGTTAAGTTTACGCGCCTGAAACTGGCAATTACTGTTGGCAGCCTGGGTTCTGCTGGATGCCATCGTTGCATCATTCGTGCCGAAGCAAGCGTAATAGATGTCACCATACGATTTTGACACGCCTCCGCTGGTCAGTTCGCAGACATTCTTGCATCCATCAAAGAAATTGTTTTCCGAGAAACGGTAACTGTTGGCGCGACAAGAAGCGACATAACTAAGAGCGGCTTCAGGGTCCGTCATGTCTCCATACACATAGTTGTTGTAAAAATGCAAATTGGCATTACGCAAAAGCGGGATACGCGAAGCGCAGCATTTCCACATATTGTGATGGAAACTGATATTGAACTGCAGCGAAGCATCGCTGGAGCCGATCAGGTTGGTCTTATGACCGTATTCAAAATAGCAATAACTGAGCGTGAAATACTGTCCGCGCTTAAAGTCGCACGATCCATCTCCCTCTTTCTTATCCGATTCCGCCGGATTTTCACAATACCCCTGCTTAAAACTGCAATGGTGCACCCAGCAATGCTCCACCGAGGCGGTGAGATCGGAAGTCACCGTGCTGGAAGCCTGCGTGCCTTCCATGCCGATAGCATCTTCCGGATAATCATCGAACAAGAGGTTTCTCGCCTCAAAGTTCTTACCATATTGGTCAGACGCGTCAGAAGCCATGAAATGGAATCCCCAGCCATAGATTTGAGCGTCATTGCCCACGCCTTCCAACGTGAGGTTGCGCGCATCCTTCATGCGGGCCAGGTGTCCGTTGTCGCCCACTGTGCCTCCATTGTCGGTGCTGTTATAGGCTGTAAGACCTTCCGGAGAGGTAATTTTCCCGATGAAACGGATGCAAACAGGGTGCTCTTTTGTGATGGGGAAGATACCCAGACTGCTTGCATTAGGGGAATAAGTGTTGCTGGTAGAGCTGGAATACTGCGCATTGTTGAGCAACCAGCCGATGCCAGTGCCCATTTTTTCGTAGCCGGGCACCACCACTTTGTCTTTGTTTTCCTCGGTGACATATATCACGATGGCGTCTTTTTTCAGCGTGCCATCATCATTGTATGCACCCACGCCCTCGGTATAGTTAAAGTGTGCATATCCACTACGGTCGAAAGCGCTGACGGCAATCACATCAGTCTCTGTCGCCAAGACGGCCAATTCCTTTCCAGCAGCATCAGTAGGCACGATTTTCAAGATATAGTCACCATTAGGAAGTCCCAAAGCATCGGCACGATAAAGCGAGCCCGACTTGCGGACCAGTTCCTTGTCTATTTTGTTGTAAGAGCCATCCTGCTGTTTGCAATAGACGTTATACCCTGCCGCCCCGTCCACCGGTTTCCACTCGGCATAAGCACTTTCAAACCAGCCATCAGCCGTGGTGATCTCCACACCACCTTTGACTGGCTCGTTTTGTTTCATGAAAGAGATTTGTGCGGCGTCTCCCTTATAATCGACCGTTTCCGATCCATCGTTGAATTTGATTTGGAAACTATTGCCCTTCAGGAAATCAATACTCTCCACGTTTTCCGTGTTGTATTGGTCAACAGTTCCACTATTGAGTTGGACTTTCACCTTATTGGAAGCAACCACGAACTGGGCTGCAACAAGAGTGGAGAGGAAAGTGAAAGTCGCCACTTTATGCATTGGTAATTTCATAAAATGTAGTTTATTATTAAAACGACCTCTAAAAAAACGCTATTGAGAAGACTGGGAAATCTGCATTAACAGCAATAATCTCAACGGGTATAGACTACCACACAAAGGTAGAAAATAAAAAAACATATACAAACAAAAGAACCCCAGATATTTGGCAAAAGTTTGTTGATTGGCATTCAGACAAAGCCGAAAAATTCGTATTTTTGGAAAGTTTTACACAACCCTCTAATATTCATAAAATGAAAATCAGAAAATATCTGGCCTGCGCAGTAATTGTAACCAACTGTTTCATGGCCACAGCACAAAATAGCAAGCCCGCCATAGCGAGAGATGAGAAAGTGGAGCAACAGGTGGAGCAAATCGTGGGCAAGATGTCCCTTCACGAGAAGATCGGTCAAATGACAGAGATGGCAGTATCAATGCTCGGCCATGAGGACGCCAACCACCGTTTTGTTCTCGAGAAAGGGAAACTGGATACCGTGATAAACATCTATAAAGTGGGATCCATCTTGAATGTGACAGCAGGAGAAGTTCCCACACCAGAGCAGTGGCAGACTTACATAGCAGCCATACAAGAAGCATCGATGAAATCAATCGGAGTGCCTTGTGTATATGGTCTCGACCAAAATCACGGTACAACTTACACCTTGGGCGGCATCTTATTTCCCCAAAACATCAATTTAGGAGCTTCTTTCAACTGCGAACTGGCACAAAAGGCTGCAGAGATTTGCGCCTATGAGACCCGTGCGGGCAGTTGCCCTTGGGTGTTCAGCCCTGTACTCGATTTGACACAAAACCAAGCATGGCCAAGAGTCTGGGAAAATTTCGGAGAAGACTGCTACTTGACATCCGAGATGGGCAAAAGCGCAATATTGGGATTTCAAGGCGCTGACGCTAACCACATCGACCAGCGACATGTGGGAGCCTGTCTCAAGCATTACTTAGGTTATGGAGCAACTCTTAGCGGCAAAGACAGAACCCCGTCGATTATTGCCCCACAAGCCATCAAAGAGAAGCACTTTGCACCTTTCAAAGCGGCTATTGAAGCAGGAGCATTATCGGTGATGGTCAATTCGGGATCGGTCAACTACATGCCGGTACACGCCAACTATGAATTGCTGACCAAATGGTTGAAAGAAGACCTGCAATGGGACGGAGTAATCATCACAGACTGGTCGGACATAGACAATCTTCATCGTCGCGAAAAGATAGCCAAAGACAAAAAAGAAGCCATTTGTCTGGCCATCAATGCGGGCATCGACATGACCATGGACCCTTACGACCTGAACTTCTGCAACCTATTGGAAGAATTGGTAAAAGAAGGGCGAGTGCCTATGGCAAGAATAGACGACGCAGCCAAACGCGTTGTGCGTATGAAAATCCGCATGGGACTCATGGAACATCCGACACAAAACGCCAAAGAATATACTAAGTTTGGTTGCAAAGAACACGCAGCAGTTGCGCTACAAGCCGCTGAAGAAAGTATGGTTTTGCTTAAAAACGACGGTTTGTTACCATTGCAGAAAGGGAAAAAATACTTGGTTACAGGTCCTAACGCCAACAGCATGCGCAGCCTAAACGGAGCCTGGAGCTACACATGGCAAGGTAATGGCGCAGATGAATATGCAAAAGAATACAACACCATTTACGAAGCACTTGCCAACAAATTTGGCGCAAACAATGTGAGTTATGTGCCAAGCATCGAGTATGTGGTGGGAGGAAAATATGAAGAAGAGAAAGAATTTCCTATGGATCCCGTTCTTTCGGCAGCCAAAGGCGCCGACGTTATAGTGGTATGCGTGGGAGAAAACACCTATTGTGAAACGCCTGGCAATCTGAGCGAATTGGCATTGGAAAAGAGACAACAGGAACTGGTGAAAGAACTGGCAAAAACCGGCAAACCCATTCTGCTGGTTCTGAATGAGGGTCGCCCCCGTATCATCAGAGAGATAGAACCACTTGCGAAAGGGGTGGTCAACATCATGCTTCCAGGCAACTATGGCGGCGACGCCCTTGCCAATCTGCTGAGCGGCGAACAGAATTTCAGCGGTAAACTACCCTACACCTACCCATTGTATAGCAACGCACTTTCCAACTACGATTACCGCATCAGCGAAGAATCTGGCACCATGGGAGGTGCTTACAATTACGACTCCAAAGTGAGTATGCAGTGGCCTTTCGGTTTCGGATTGAGTTATACCAAATTCGAATACAGCAACCTGCGTGTGGACAAGACGGATTTCACCGCCAATGACGTGATCAAAGTCAGCGTCAACGTGAAAAACATCGGCGATGTGGATGGCAAAGAAAGTGTGCTTCTGTATAGCAGCGATTTGGTTGCCAGCATCACACCAGAGAACAAACGATTGCGCAATTTCACCAAGATAGAACTGAAAGCGGGAGAAAGCAAAACCGTGACATTCGAGCTGAAAGCAACCGATCTTGCATTTGTAGGCTACGACAACCGCTGGGTTTTAGAACCAGGTGAGTTTGACCTGACCATTGCCAATCAGAAGGTGCGCATCAACTGCACACAAGGCATGAAAGAGTAAGGGATATAAATGAATAAACCGTAAGCGTCCAATACGGAATATTTATCCTAATGGATGTTTATCAGACATTCAGCAAGAGTGCCACGGAAAGTAAACGTAAAAAATATTGAAGAACTAAAGCAGGCATACCAAAGTTATTTCTTGAATGCAAATGAATTCATTGCCGAAATGATGGAGTATAAAAGTTTTAGAAATAGACTATAAATTTTACTTGTAATTGGACATTAACAAGTACAACCCCAGAGTTAGGCACACCCGCGATAGCGGGTAGCACACAAAAGCATCAGCCAATCATGGTTGGTGCTTTGTTTGTTATCTCCAATTAGAGCAGTTCAGACCACGCACGTGGGGCACTTATCTGCAAGTATCCAATTTGTAACTAGACTAGCCCATTATCAATGCAATCTTAAAATTTAGAAAATAGTACGAGCGAAAATCTTGCAACTCTAAACAAATTACAGCCGCTTGTGATATTCCTTTATTCAACGTTTGAATTTAGGTATTAGCGATAGATAGATTACAGCAATGTCTTCAATTGCTCCTCCTTGCAACCAGCATCGGGGCACACTATGCTCGAAAACAGCCTTCCCGTCAATAAGAATAACACCATATGGTTGACTGAATTTAGAATTTTCCCAACTAAAACTATTCTTTGCTTTCAGCAATTCACTTATTATGTCTCTCGAAAAGTTTAATGTGCATTTTTCAGGATCGAGCTCTCTCGCAATAAACACAGAGTCAGCTTCTTGATGTGCCGTAAGTATGGAAAATCCATCAAACTCCCCATTCTCGTAAAGTACCGAATCAGTTAAAACAACATAATCTCCTTCTGGGTACACCGCTATAAACACAGTGTCGTACCGAGATTTCAACCCATCGGCAAGTTTTATAATATTTTTACGCACATCGGCATATGTTAGTTTGGTATTTTCCGCCTTTACTGACGAAAAATTCAGAACCAATAACACCATAGCAATAAAAGACCTAATGTTCCACATAGTATTTAAAGCGTAAACGTCTAATTTATTAATTATATCTGCAAATATAGCCTAAAAACGCTATGAAACAATAAAATCAGCCCGAAGGCTGATTCTAAACCATTCTAAATCTCATTGATTCTGTCT
>JAGHUM010000091.1 GCA_018064855.1 Candidatus Physcocola equi | reverse complement strand
TGTAGATAAGAGTCTCTTTTTATAATCATAAGGGTGTTTTTTTGTGCAATACACAGATTTTATACCCAAAAATACTATTTTTACCATACAAGTCCAATTATATTAGAATATAATCGTCGAGAAATTCGGAGGCGAATACGACTGTATCGCTTCCAGGTTGTCGAGCACCATCTTGCTCACGTCGCCCTTGTTGAACTCCTTGGCCGTGATCGTGGCGAACGGTACGCCAAGGTTCTCATAGAACGAGAAGATGTTGACGATGAAACGCTGGTTCATGATGCGTTCGCCGTTCTCAAGGGCGTTGTAGCGGTCCGCCTTCATGCCGACATAACTGGCAAACTCCTTCTGTGAGAGGTGAAGGCAATTCTCACGGAGGTATTTGAGTCTCCTACCCAGCTGGTAGTTCTGTTCTTCTACAATGCGTCGTGCCATAAGCCTTATTCAGTTTCCATTTCCTTTTCACGTTCCTCCACCTCGGCATCCATGCCAACGCGTTTCATTTCAGCCAGTTCGTCCAACTTGCACGCCTTGATACGGCGGTTCCACAGATCACGGTTCTGGTGGTAGAGCGCCCTTGTCTGGGCGTCGATCAGTTCGTGGATTTCCCTGTGGATGGTGGTCGAGTTCTTCTTCTGTCGACCCGCCATCGCCTCGTCACGCACACCCTGGAGCTTGTCCTTCAGCTGGTGCATTTCGGAGAAATTGGCGCGGAGGAAATCAAAATACTCACGGTTGAAGTCGAAGATGTCGTTCTTCAGTTGCTGGAAATCGTAACCAGGGACTGCCTTCACAAAGTTCCGGACAACGTCAAGGCACTTGTGCACGTACATCACGCCGATAGGTTTGGCCTTGACACCGGCCTCTATGTTCAGGTACTCGGCCATATTGTTCTCAAAAGTCTCAACCGACTTGTTAATGGATTCCACCAGGGTGGCTTTCGCCTTGTCGGGATCCAGGGCGGCGGACTGCGTGAGGAGCATACCGCTGGCATTCTCCAAGTCTCCCTCGTGGATCATGATGGACTTCAGGCAGTTTGTCGAGAGGTTGGACAACGTGTCAGCCACCATATAGTTCTTGGAGCCCTCCATCGTAAATACGGCATTGATGACCTCCATCGTGTTGATGGACGAAGGCTCGGAAGGCAGCGAGCTGAAGAAATCCCGGTTGGGAAGGTTCTTGGAAACCAGGATATGGTTGGCGATAAAGTTGGCAGGCTTGTCGAGATAGTCCAACATCATCCGGCGGAGTTGGACGGCAACGAAAAAAAAATCGTTGAGGTCTCCATAATGTATTTTCTTGAAAACCTGATGTTTCATTTCCACAGATGGCAGATCGAAACATCAGCCTTGGGTGGGTTATTGGTATGGGTGCTACAACTCACACAAAAAAAAGGTACAAACCGCCACAAAAATCGGAATGACAAAAGAGGGGAATGCCATAGCCAAATAAATTCTTATTCGTATATTTTACATTTCTTGTTCACATGTTTCTTGATAAAGTCTGCCACGAAATCAAAATCTGCATCTTCTGCATAGACCTGGTTCTTCGACAATAACTCATTGACTTTAATCGTATTCAGGTTCTTGTTGATTTTAATGTTTTTCACACTATTCCAAGAAGAAGACAAAGACTGATGTCCTTTTATCAGCATACCTTGCCCCACGGCACCGATATTACCTTTTGCCGCCCCCACAATCGTTAAAATCTTAGCCAATCCTTGCGCTTTTGTAAATTGTTTAGGCATCTGGGTATGTGTGACACCTTCTTCGTCCATTTCAAACATAACACAATAGACACCTCCATTTATCCAAGAATAAATCGCATAGGAAATTGCGCCAAGAAACAGCATAAAAGCAATAAGAGCCACAAAAACTTTGGTTATATCCCATAATTGTGCCAGCAAGTCGTGATGATAACCGAATATTGTGACACAACAAACGAAGATATAAACAATGAACATGGATAAAGCCAATACCCGAAAAACAGTAAAAAGAATGGTTGGGTTTCTAAACATTTTATACTCGTAACACCAACGATACTTCCCGTCTTTACCAATATAAATGTTTTCCGAGACCTTGTTACCTTCGATTTTGGTTTCCTCTGAATTATTACCAACAGGAGTGCCGCAAATTCCGCAAAAATTAGAGTCATTTGGGATAACAGCACCGCATTTCTTGCATTTCATAAACAAAAATATTATGAGATTAACCAATTAAGATTGTTTATAAGTGCAATTATAGATTTTTTTTGTCATAATACAAAGAAATATAGTACATTTATATTTGTGCTTACTTAATTATCACTTTATAGGTTGAGGATCCACCTTCCCATTTCAGCATAACCACATAGAAACCAGAAGGAACATTTACAGGGATAGTTGCATGACTTTCAGACACCTTATATGACTCCAACAATGCGCCAGAAGCAGACAGCACAGTGATGCCAACCTCAGATGCGACATTGGAAAGTATCAGATTACGACCAGAAACCATTAAAACAGGCAAATGTCCGTTCACCAATGCTGCATTGGTTGCAGTAGAATCTCCGTCTTCCAACCCCTCCATACTCTTTGCATAAAGCGGCAACAAAGCATCCGCCCACAAATGATGCATGGCCTGTCCGCCACCAGTTTCACCATTCGGATGGACACCGTCCGCCCCAATAAGTTCAGGATGTTCAACAAAGAAGCCAAACAAATCCGGACCTGGATAGAGATTGTTTTTTGCAGTCAGTTCATCAATCACATCCAAAAATTTCGAGTTGATTTGCCACCCTGCTTTTGATTCGTCGGTTGCAATAATACGAGCCAATATCGGTTCAATTCCATTAGCCTTGGCAGAGTCGATGATAGTCTGCATATTGTTTTTGTAGTTTTGCAAATTCCAATCACCACCACCCCACGCATCATTGGTCCCCATCTCAATGGCCCAAAATTTCACATTTCCAGCATAGCGAAGATAATCACTGATATGAGCAACCACCTCCGTACTATTGATACAACCAATGCCACCACGCAACATGGCAGGAGTGAAAGCAGGATAACGATTGTGAATAATGTTGGCAGTTGTTGTGTCGGTAGATTGCTGCTTCAAGCCCATCTGACTGATGCTTGTACCCATGAAAAACCAAGTGTCACTGGCACCATTAGAGACATCAAACGCCTCAATCTCCAGGATTTCGCCAACCTCGTCTTCACTGACAAAACGAAACCAAGACTGTCCGTCGAAATCCACAAAGACACCACGAGACATTACAGGATTATCTTTAATCGCAGCAGCTTCTGTCCAATCACCATCTTGTCCGTCGGTAGAATTGGCAGAAGTGAGAATCTTAAAATTTCGCAGCGGAGTACCCGCATGGTTACAATTAGCAGTATAAGGCGCCCATGCGCAATCACCCAAAGACTCCCAAGTGATAAACAACTTAGTAGGACCCTCGCCAACATTCAATGCGATATCCTTAGCCTTACATTGTTTCCAGTTGGTCAGATCACCATCTGTGATATAGGAGTTGTCTCCTGTGCTTGTTTTTGCAGTCAGCCCCCTTGAAAGAAGAGCATTGGGGGTAATAGCCAAAGATGAAGCAAAACTGGTCAACAGAAACGCACAAATAATGGTAAAATTCTTATTCATGATAATTATTTGATTACAGGTGTCTTAGAAGAAAAACCATCTTACGAACAGACGTTCATAAGATGGTTGAAATAGTTCAAAACATTTCACATTTTTATAAACTTTGTCACCTTCCCTCCAACATTGAGAAGGTAAACACCCTTATTGAAGTTACTTACTTTTATCACATTAGTTCCTTGTGGCATTACATTTTCATATAGAACGCGTCCGAACACATCAGCGATAGCCACCTCCGATTCATTCTCCATTTGGAGATTGAGCTCCTCGTTGTTATTCAGAAAGAAGCGAAAATCATCGGAAGATTGAAGTTCATTCACTTCTGTTGAAGTGCAGTCTTCCAACTGAGCCGGTTTAGCCTCGGCTTTCCATGCATCCGTCACAGTCTTGCCCCAATCAGCAGAAGCCTTCCACGACTGCGTGTTATTCCAGTTGTTGATCGTGATGTCAGAATAAGAAGCCAAAACTGGATCAGTAGAAGCATCTTTCACCACGTCAAGATATTGAACTGGACTGCCATTGCCATACCAAGACCAAGCCAACCAACCAACGTTCTTTTCCTTACAATAAGAAAGAATCTTTTCCTCATCGACGTCGCCATCGCTATGATACCAGCCAAACTCACCAATACAGAGCGCCAAGTCCTGATTGATAACGCCATCAATATTAGGAATAACCCTGTTGGTATTGCCAGCGCCACCATACATGTGGATGGAGAAGAGTATGTTGTTGTCCACATCGGCAGCCAAAACCTCTTTACCATAAGTGTGAATGGAAGCTGCATTCTGTCCGTAGCCACCAGCATCCACCATAATACAGTGACGGAGACCTGCATTTCTGATGACAGGGATTGCCTTCACATAGCCGTCTCGCCAATTAGAAGCATTGGACTGGTTGTGCCACTCATTGGCGATATTGATCATAACATACGATTCGGTACCCTTCAAAACAGATGCGAGACTTGCGAAGTACTCTGCAGCAGAAACCAAGTCGGATATTTCATCACTACCAGTAACGTCGTGCACCTCAAGAATTGCAACCATACCGTATTCCTTACATTTATCGGCAATCTTTTTCACAGAAGCCGCATCATCTTTGCTATACTGCTTACCATTACTTAAAACGATTCGCACAGCATTTGCTCCGTACTTATGAATCGCCTCCAACTGATTGTAGGCAGAACTCTTAAACCAAGTATAAGCCATGTTCACGCCACGCATGACGAACTCATTGCCACAGTGGTCTAAAAGTTTGGAACCATCTACTTTGAAACCGTCCACATCCGACACCTTAAAATCAAACACCGGAGCATCATTGTCTTTTTCGATACGAACATAGTCAACGACAGCCCAAGTCCAGATTGGAGTCAGTTTAACGGTATTGTCGCCGGCTGTGAAATCGTAGGTTCCCACCAAAGCCTCACCTTGTTTGTCAGCACTCTTATCAGTGCTTTGTCCCAGATTGGCAGTACCGCCAATGCCATTGACCGCACAGTTGATTTCTTTGTATCCAAAAATGGAATTGTAGCCAACATATACCTTATAAGCCCCCTTTGCATCGAGGTGGACATTCAAAGAGACATAGTCATCATCATTTTCGAGATTCAAAACCCCAGAACCGGATTTGTTTGAAACAGAAACAGCAGAAGCCTTATAATCGGAAGAGCACTCCACCTCATAAATGCCTTTGGCTTCCGCAGCAGCACACAATTCTGATGGGTCGGTTTCCTCTTCTCCGACATAAGTGCCCCAACCCGGCATTTCATCCAAAGTGATGATAAGGTCGCTACTCATCGCACTCTTCCAAAGCGCTGGACTGGTTTGATCGATGAATCCACCACTCCAAGAATTGTACCAAGGCATCCACCACGACCAGATGTCGCCACTTTGCTGTGCCTTTTCAGGATCAACAATCGGTCCATTTTCCGTTAGGGCCATAATGTGATTCTTACCCATTTTGCTGATGATGGTATTCCACTGAGAAATATTGGAAGCATTGTTAAATGCGCCATTGTAGAGATCGACACCAATAACATCAACATAAGCATCACCTGGATACCATTTTTCATTATAGTTGTATGAGTCCTTAGGATCTTTTTCCAGATTCCAAACCCAGATAAGGTTTTTCACACCGTTCACATTAACCATTCGATCGAACATCAGACGGTAGAGGGCAACATAACTTTCAGCGCCTTTTGTACCCCACCAGAACCAACCGCCAGACGCCTCGTGAAGCGGACGCCAAATGGCAGCCACACCAGATTTCTGTAAGTCCAGGAAGAGTTCAGAAATGTGATCGATATCAGCAATCAAGGTTTTGTACTCATCGGAAGAAGTATTCCACTCGGTAGTACCAGGCTTAAAGGCCAAAGTATAATCAAAAGTAGTGTAATTTGAACTGTTGGCGCTAATATCATAGAAACCAGAAGAAGAGCCTGGACGCCAATGCCAGTTGAAAGAAGGGATGCCGCCATCTTTCCACAACTCCTTTGCCAAAGCAATGCCGCTGTTGGTATATTGCTGGAACCAGCCTTCATCGGACTGTGCGCCAGTGGCATTCAATAAATCGACACCGACCAAAGCCGGATATTTATTACCATCGATAGAATAGAGATAAGAGACATCGACCTGTGTTTTATAACTATTCCCCCCTTTATCCATATCTCCGCACATGACGCCGGAAATGGTTTTCTTTTCAAAATTTTTATAAAGGAAATCATAAAGCAGTTTAGCACCCTCTGTTGCATCCTTAGTAACAGGAGAGGAACTAATCGCCGCATTCACATGGCTAAAGCAAGCGCATGCGACACATAGCAATAATGCAAAAACGTTTTTTCTCATTTGTGATCGAATTATAAAATTACTTCGGCCACAAATTTAGAATCATGCTTAATTTTTCCAATGGAGAATCGTTCCAATTACATGGAGATTTGTTTCAACGTGCAGATTTTGGGGAAGTTCCAAAAAATTCCTTGAATCTGCGGCTAAAATAGGAAGGGTCGTTGAATCCCACAGCAAAAGCCACCTCACTAACAGACATATCCTCCGAAGATAAGAGTTTCTTGGCTAAATTCAGACGATATTCCGTGAGGATTTCAATTGGAGTTTTATCCGTTATGGATTTCAAACGACGACAAAGCGTCGCTTTACTCATACCCAAAGCCTGCACAATATCGGGCAGCGAGAATTGCGGATTTGTATAGTTTTCCTTAACCAGATTGATGATTTTCTCCAAAAGAGGATTGATGGTTTCAGGCTCCACTTCGCTCTCACCACCTACAAGCGTCTGATCCAGCACCTGCCTTTGCAGTTTCTGTTGCCGGGCAAGGAAGTTGGATATCTTCAGCAACAACTCCTCATCGGCAAACGGTTTGCCGATATAATCAATCGCACCAATAGACAAGCCTTTAAGACGGACATTATTGTCGGTCTTTGCCGACAAAAAGAGCAAAGGAATGTTAGATGTGGTATCATTTTCCATCAAACGCACGTACATATCCAGCCCATTGAGGTTTGGCATATCCACATCGCTTACTATCAAGTCCGGCACACTGTCTATTGCCACCTGGCAGCCCTCCACACCATCGTGGGCTTGCAAGATCTCCACATAAGGAGACAGAAGTTCAGTAACGTGTTGCAAAATCAGCGGATCATCATCCACCACCAAAATAGATTTGCCTTGCAAGACACTCTTGTCTATCGTCACCTCTGGTCTTACGTCATTAGGCGCATTTTTCACTTCGAGTTCCTGCAGGCTTTTTGGCAAAGCGATGGAAATGGTAGTACCCTTTCCGCTCTCGCTCTCAATGTTGATTGTTCCGTTATTCCTGTGAAGATAATCCAACACCATTTTGAAACCGAAGCCAAAACCCACTTCATTTTCCGTTCCTGCAGTTGAAGTCACATTCGCTCCCTCCATCAGTTCAGCAATTTTATCTTGCGACATACCAACGCCTTCATCTCTGACCGACACCACCGTCATACTGTCATTTTCGGAAAGCGACACCACAATGTTTCCTCCAAAATTGGAAAACTTAATTGCATTTGTCAGCAAGTTTCGGATAATGGTGGAAAACATACGTGCATCAGCAAAGGTCATGAACCTCACCTCACCGTTCAACTGCAGTTCCAATTCCTTTTCATCGGCCAACCCTTTAGAGAGCATCATAGCCTCCACAATCAGGTGTGCTGCATCAATCGGTTTAGGTTGACAGGAAATCTGAGCCGCATCACCAGAAGCCCATTGCAGCAGATTTATCATTTGATTCTGCAGTCCTTCCGACTCTTCCGTCAACTGGGAAATCAACTGCTGTTGTTCCGCTGGAGTATAGACACGAGATTTCATGCGTTTCAACGTTGAAACAATCGCAAACATTGGGTTCTTCAAGTCATGTGCGACCACAGAGACCAACTGGTCTTTCTGCTTCAAGGTTGACAGAAGAGAGACATTTTTATCTTCAATTTCGGCTTTTTGTATTTCCAACTGACGATTCGCACTATTCAAATCCCGTGTACGTTCATTCACCATTTTCTCCAACTCCTTTTTACGCTCCAGCATCCATCTGACACGAGAACGATAAACAAGATAAAGAGCAGCCAACAGTCCGAAGACCATCAGAAAAATAAACCAACCGCTTTGCCACCAAGGCGGAGAAACCTGAACGAGCAAGCGTTTGCTTTGCACCATGTTTACTCCAGAAAAAGAAGCCAATTCGACAGTGAAATCTCCGGAAGGGAGATAAGCAATCTCAATGTTGCGTTTCTGTCCTAAATCGATCCATGCAGAATCCAACTCCACAATACGGTATTTGACAGTCAACTTATTGACCATGGAGAAATCCGCCATATCAAAGCCAATGGAAAGTGGAGTCTGCCCATAATCCAACAAAAGACGATCCATTGCCATTAGAGGAGTAGGCAAGATGAATGAGCCCGTCAGAATTTTCTCACCACGAATCCATAATTCCGAGAAAGCCATATAGTCTTTATGGATGACATTCCCCAATTTGGGCTGAATACAAACAAAACCATCTTTACAACCAAAGAAGATGCGACCATCAGTAGTTTGCAAGCAAGCCCGACTGGAAAAATAGTCGGCAGAAGAGACATCATACTGTGCGATCACACTTTCATACGTTTTATTCTTCACATCAATTTTCAGAATTCCGCAGGAGCCGCTGGCCCACATAACGCCTTCCGCGTCGAAGAAAACAGAATTATATTCACCATTAGGGATATAATCCAATCTACCCAGCAAAGAATCTTCCTTATTGAATACATAAACCCCCAAATTAGTGGCAGCATAGAGTTCATTGTCTAAACTGGCTGCGCACTGATTGGTATGCAACGGAGTTGGCACTAACTGTTGGTCGGCATCGGGAAACAGAGGTTTGTATTTGCCCGTTCTGTTGCTCCAAAGCGTGCGCGCTGAATAAAGATAAATCGTTCCATCCTCCTTTTGACATCCACCTTCAAACCACAAGTCAGGATAATTGTTCATCTGTTCATCCATGAGCAACAGTTTTTCCCATTTGTTGTTCACGCCATGATACACACCATCTCCTGTAGCCGCCACATAAATTGAACCATCATTCGCACGAAGGATATTTTTCGTCGTATGGAAAGGGTTATCAATGCCCTTATACTCCAACTCAGACAATTTTCCCGTTTGAGGGTTGAAACGATTGGTGTGACCGCCCCAATATCCCAATAGAATACACCCTTCATCTTTAGCCATGGTGAGGATGCTGTTTGATGAGAGACCTGTCACTCCGCGCTTAAGGTTAAAAGAAGAATCGAAGCGATACAAACCTGCACCATCCGTTCCAAACAAAACATCACCATTGTCCAACTCACAGAAAGAAGCCCCCACCGCCACCGGGAAACCCAGATCTTTTGACTTCAGATAACTGCAAGCATCCAATTGGGTCGTTTTCCATACGCCCATGCCCATGGTTGCCACCCAGATATTCCCCTCATTATCGCAGAAAAGCGAAGATATCTTTTGCAGAGCATCAGAGTCTTCATTCAAAGGGTCAATTTTCTCATAAGACAATTGAGAGCCTTCGAAGCGACATTTCCAAAGACCATCGCCGAGAGTACCCACCCAGAGATTGCCACTTTTGTCTTTAATGACAGAAGTAATGATTTTGAAAGGCGTTGCGACCTTCGTCATAGCAGGCAATTCGGCAGCGCCAGAGACATTCGCAATCCATGTGGAGCCAGCACTTGAACTGACAAGAATATGGTGATCGTCAATAGGGAAAACAATATTCACAATGGCACCATCAGTCGTCAGATTAGAACTGCCCTGCAACTCATTACCTTGTCGGTCCAAAATCACCAAACCCTCAAAACGCCCCACCCAATAGCGACCGAAAGTATCCACACAACAATCAATCACTTGATTCAGATAGTTGGGCGCCACTTTATGGAACTGCTCCGACGGGTTGTCAAAAGCATACAAGCCGCAAGCAGTCGCAAGCAACCCTTCTCCATTATTCTGAACAGAAAAGCCCTTGATGTCATATTTGAATTTATCATCTGGCAAGAAAGAAGAAAGGTCATCAAAAGAACGTGTATCTTCATTGAACGAAAACAGCACAGCCTTGGAGCTAGAAAAAGTCAGTTTACCATTTGGCAGGAGGAAAGTATGGAGCAAATCATTTTTACAAACCGATGGATTTGTAGAAGTATTATAATTCAAGAAATTCACACCATCGAAACGGCAGGCACCGTAGTGAGTAGCCATCCAGACAAAACCATTCCGATCTTGGCAGATGGAATAAACAGTATTACTGCCCAATCCGTTTTCCACTGTATAATGAGCAAATAGAATACGCTCCGCCCTTCCTGTTGAGAAGAAGAAGAAAAGCAAAAGAAAAGAAAATAATCTGCCTGTGAAATTCATTTGAGAAACTGAATAGAAAATCAACAAAAAATTACAACTTCTAATGCAAATATAAAACAAAGAAGGCTGGCAAAAAAGCCAGCCTTCCTCAAATTATTATTTTTCAGAAGATTTATGTATTTCCGATTTGTCGGTACTCGTTTCAGAATTGGCATCCGCAATGATGCGTTGAACATCATCCTCACTCATCATTTTATCCCGGAGAATCTGATCGCGTTGAATATGTTCGCGCATACGCTTACGCATTTCATTCTGCATTCGCTTACCTGCAGTAGTCTGTGTGTTAATCACGAAATGATGATTCATATCGGACCTCCAATTTTAAATTAGACAGTTTTTACAGAATATCGGCAGTTGATTTTTCCTTTGAGCATAGCCTGAAGACGTCCACGATTCATCGTACGACGCACAGGGGAGATGTTATCAATAAACAATTTACCATCGAGGTGCTCGTATTCGTGTTGAACAGCTTTAGCAAAAAAACCAGTAAACACCTCTTCATGTTCATTCCAATTTTCATCAAAATACTTAACGCGAACCATTGTGGCACGCTTGACCGACTCGCTGATGCCAGGCAGAGAAAGACACCCTTCATCCTGCGCTTTAAGTTCATCGCCCATCTCGATAATTTCAGGATTGACAAAAACACGCTTTGCACCTTTAAATTCAGGATGTTCATCATCGGCGAGTATTTCAATGTCTATGACAAACATACGAAGAGAAAGGCCAATCTGCGGAGCAGCCAATCCTACGCCTTCAGCACGATACATCGTCTTGAACATATCTTCCGCCAACTGAGGAAGATTTTCATAATCCTTTGGCACTTCCTTGGCCACCTTGCGGAGGACAGGCATGCCATAAACATAAATTGGATATATCATAATCTATTCAAATATCAAATTAAAAATCACATTCTAAAACGTCTGCTCTCCAAGAAAGACTGCAGAATGATGGTAGCGGAAACCATATCGACCAATTCCTTGTTTTCCCTGCGTTCTTTTTTCTTCACACCACCTTCAATGATGGCCTGGTGCGCTAAAACGGAGGTAAAACGCTCATCAAACATTTCCACTGGGATATTGGGATACTTAGCCTTCAGTTTCTGCACAAAAGGCTCAATATACTGCATTGATTCAGAAGCCTCGTTTCGCATGGTTTTGGGCAAACCCACCACAAAAAGTTCGACCTGTTCTTTGGCAAGATAATCGGCGATAAAGTTCATCACCGTTTGCGGAGAAACCGTATCAAGACCGTTGGCAATCATTTGCAACGGATCTGTCACAGCCACACCGATTCGTTTTTTTCCGTAATCAAAAGCAAGGATACGTGCCATAATCAATCTCTACGAGAGAACACCAAATCGATTCTCGGTTTCAGTTTCTTATCCTTCTCCCCGTTGCCATAGAGACGAGTGGCAGAGAGCCAAAGTTGCTGATGGTAATAGGAGATATTGTCGGAAGACGAAATATAGACAGGGACCACAATCATATTCTTCAAGAGAGAAGAATCGCCATTCAGTTTTTTCTGAACAGAACGGGAGATGTCGAAAGAGAAAGCCTTGCTGGCAGTGTCGTAAGTAGCGACAAACGAATTGAGTCCGTCTGGTTTTCTGTTCCAATAGAAGAAATCGTTCAAAGAATCCTTTGGCAGAATAAGCATTCTAGTATTTGGCGCTTTATCGAGTTTGGTAGGCCAATTGAGATTCTTAGCGCTCAATTTTATTCTTGCGCTGTTGATCATCACCTTAGAAAAATCGTCACCAGCTTTAAGGGTTACAGAATCGACAATATCCTGGAAATTCAGATCCACAGCAGTGAACACACCCGAAGGAGAATAGACATAAGTGAAGTCGTCGGCATTGACCATAGAAGCCAGTTTATCGCAATTTGGATGTGCGAACACATTGCAACGTTCAACCGACTTGTTGCAAGAGAGGAACAAGCTGGAAACAAGAGGGTTCAACGCGCCCAATGTTTTAGAGTCCACTTCCACCAGTTTGCCATCGTAAGTCGTATGAATGACACCTTGATAGTGGTAATACAACAAGAGACCAGAGACCTCAATACGCACCACAGCACCTTCATTGAAAGAAGCCGCGACATAAATACCTTTGAACTCCTTATTGAACTGTTGTTGGTTTTTAATCTTGCTGCCGCCATCCTTCAAATAGATGCTAATCAGTTTTTTTGCATAGTCCATATCGAGAGGGACCTGCAAAACGCGCTGACCACCAACCTGATAAGAAAGAGAGCCGAGCAAAGTTTTCTTATCGCAATACTTTTCCGGATTCACATTGGTGAAATATCTTGCATTGGCAGGCATCTCTTCCGAGAGAGCATAAACATCGATAGATTGCAGGGAAGTGGTGTCGCCGATGAAATTATTGTCGTATCGGATATAGAAGAAAGCAGAGTCGAGGACAAAATCTTTAGGGTCTGTCACCTTGGTGATGTTTCCATAAAGCGAGTCGGCATCATGCAAGAGAGAAGCAACGATACCGGAAGAAGTAGCATCATGGATAGAGACCACTTTCGTTTCAGGCAGTTCCACTCCATCCAATCTCGCATCGATTTGGGAGAGGTATTCAGCCTGTGTGGTACCGAAATAGGTATCGGTATATTGACCGAGATATAGATAATCAGCCTTGCTGAGCGTAGAATCGACAAAGAAAGAATTTGTCGAGAGGTTAATCACGTTGGAATACGTGTCGAGCAAGTCGGAACTTGGTTGCACGTTCGCCCCCACATCAAGGTCGTCTTTCTTGCAAGAGGAGAAAGCAACAGCAAACGCTGCGACAGTGCAAAAAAAGAATGACTTTAACTTCATTTATGGAATGATGGTATTAAAAAAGGCTTTCGTAAAATTCATTATATTTGTCGGCATAGCCGTCAGCAAATTCAATAACAGGGACATTACCAAATTTGTTTTCAGCATACTCAACAATAGCAGGGTCGCAATCTGGTTGTGCGATGACAGCAGCGTCGGAGAAATCGAGAGCGAACTTCATAAGTGCCTCGTAGTTGACAGCAGAATCAGGGACCAGAGCGAGATCATCGTCAGAAAGTTCATCGATGGCGCATTTAGAACGAAATCCGTCGGCGAAAGTCTGCTTGAAATCATCCTTGCAAACAGAGGTCACGACCTTCACATCGGCAAAGAACTCATCGTCGGCAAATGCTTTTTTCACAAAATACGGAGTGAGCGCCGACATCCAGCCCACGCAATGAACGACATCTGGTTTCCAACCCAATTTTTTCACCGTGCTGATGACGCCACGAATATAGAAAATCATACGTTCGTCGCAGTCTTCAAATTCTTCGCCATTAGATTCGCCAATGACGCCCTTACGAGAGAACAAGTCATCATTATCGATGAAATAAACCTGCATGTGAGCAGCCGCAATGGAAGCCACCTTAAGGATAAGAGGATGATCGGTGTCGTTGATAGCAATATTAGCGCCAGAGAGTCTGATCACCTCATGGAGTTGGTTTTTGCGTTCATTGATATGACCATATCTAGGCATAAAAAGACGCACTTCATTTTTTCGGTCTTGAATAGCTTGCGGAAGCTGTCTGCAGAGTTTTGAGATTTCGTTTTCGGGTACATACGGCATTATTTCCTGCGCGATGTACAGAATTTTTTTGGCTGCCATCAGTAAAAAAAATAATTTTTGCAAAATTACAAAAAATTACTCATAACGCAAAAAAAACGGAGGACAGTTGTTTGAAAACTCGCCCTACAATCACATCATTAAACATTACGACGAATTGGTCCGTTTGCCAGGAATATGGCGCAAAAACCAGCGGAAAGCGCTGCAAGGACATACCCCACATAGGCTGCGCCAGGGTCGCGGAGAAACGGGAAGAACAAGATGCCGAACGCTGGAGGGAAGACCTGTCCCTGCCAACTCGCAAAAGCAGTCAACAAGAAGAATGCGGCGAATGCGGAAACCGCATAAAAAGAGGCTGCGACCACACCAAAATTGCACCAATGCATCAGTTCCAATGCACTCATCACCACTCCATCAAAGACCACACCAATAACGGATGCCGCAACACATTGGTATAAAACGGAAGTCGTGTCAAAATGCTTATTCCGGACATATCGTTTGCAGGAAGTTGCGAAATAGAGTAAAGCCAAAACTATCGGGGGCGTAGCCAAAAACTGTGCCTGAAAAAAATTGCCCATAAAAAGCAGAGCCATACCAGTCAAAACCACAGCTCCCCAGACGATTGGAGTGGGCTGTTTGTGCGTTTCATTTTCCATATCGGAACCCACATCACTCATTATGGGAAAACATCTGCAAACAAACACGCTGGCAGCCATCAGCAATGGCAGTCCGACGGCAGAAATGCCGACTGATTCGCATCCAAAGACATTTTTTTGCAGAAACAGAGGCAGCAACAAAAGAGGCGCGAGAAACAAACAAAAGGAATTGCTGATTTTGACGCAGACAACATAAGACAGAATCGAAGCGAAAGCATAAGCGACCACGCATTTCGCAAATATAGGTAGTGGGCAATATATGGACATCACTTCGCCACCAACATAGGCCAATGTCATCCATGCAGCGACTTTATAATTGGATAGTCCCGAATATCGGTCGTCCATGAGCATCAGGCCTGCCAAAGATGGAATGAGCAGGACTGTGTTACCAACTGCATAGGAAAAAAACACAAGGATAGTGAACAGTATGGCAACGACCAAAAGTCTGGATTTTTGAAAAAGGAGCCTCATAACATGGCAAAAGTAGTACAAAAGCAATACCTTTGCAATAAAGGTGGCCTCAATTCATTCACCGAATAATTATAGATATGAAATACAAAACGATATTAACCATAGCGGGATCGGACAGTTGCGGGGGAGCAGGCATCCAGGCAGATTTGAAGACGATCACATTATTAGGAGGTTACGGATGCAGTGCCATAACAGCCCTGACAGCCCAAAACACGACCGGCGTTCGTTCTATCATGGGTTGCTCGCCCGAGGTGCTGCGCGACCAGCTCGACATGGTAATGGAGGATTTTGAGATTGACGCTGCAAAAAGCGGGATGCTATACAGCAACGAATGCGTGAAAACCATTGCGGATTGCTTGAAAAGGCACCCCATTTCCAACTACGTTTTAGACCCGGTAATGATTTCGACCAGCGGCAGCAGGCTTATTGAAGAAGACGCCATCCACACTATTCAAAAAGAACTGTTCCCCCTGGCAAAACTTGTAACACCCAACCTGCCTGAAGCGGAGGCACTCAGCGGAATAAGCATCCGTTGCGAGGAAGACGTGAGAAAAGCAGCCAAAGAAATCATGAAAAGCGGATGCGGGGCTGTGCTCATAAAAGGGGGCCACCGTAGTGGCGAGGATTTGGCCGATGTATTGTTTGAAAAAGGGGAAGAGACGCCACTTGTGCTTTGGAGCAAACGTGTTGACACACGAAATACGCATGGCACCGGATGCACACTCAGTGCGGCTATTGCCACATATTTAGGATTTGGGAAAGAATTGAAGGAATCTGTGCGTTTGGCTCACGACTATCTTCATGGCGCTATAGAAGCCGGAAAGGATTATGAGCAAGGGAAGGGACACGGTCCTGTGAAGTTTGATTGGATGAGAAGGGGGTATGAGTTGTGAGTTGTGAGTTGCGAGTTGTGAGTTGTGTTTTATACTAAGCGATTGACAAGGATTTTCTTCCAACGCTTACCAAATCCCATTTGAAGAGCAGTTTGATTCTTAATGATCAGTTCTCCTTTTTGAAGAGCAGCTACAGCCTCCTTCAATTCTTGAAAATCACGACCATTCACCCCAAACAAATCTTTCAAAACCTTATCATCAATAGTCTGCTGACGCATAATCAGAGGATACTCTGCATTTGCATAGAAATCAAAATATTCACTTTTGAACTCAGCCATGTTCTGAGTAGCCAAAATAATACTCATCCCTTTGTTTCTACCTTCGACAATAAGCCTTCGAAGGGGTCTGTTATCAAACCTAAGCATATGATGCGCCTCATCAATAATAGAGAAATGACGTATCTGCACCCTCTCCTCAGTCTTATCCTGAGGCGGGGTAAGTTCATAGATATTGTTGAGTTTGGACATCATAAAATAGACTATCGCCTTTGCCAACGGACCATCCTGAGGGAAAGTACCCAATTTAATAATGTAACTATTGCCCAATAAATCGGCCTTATCTTCCGCACTAAACAGATTATTAGTAACCAATTGATTGAGGACTGATGTGATGCTATCTCCTTGCGAATCATCCGAGAGGAGACGGTATTCCTCCAGCATCATGGCGAAAGTAATCGGTTTTTGATGTGTTTTGCGATAAGCTTCCACAATGGCCCTGCTCAATCTGTCGCTCATATTGGCACTTATCGAAACACGGCTTAGAGCGCAAAGACAGCTGGCCATTTCCGAACTATACAAATTTATTTCATTGATAGGTCGATTTGTAAAATCCTTAAACGGATTAAAAGGAAGCGGTTTTTCTACCGGATTGAGAATACAGGAGCGTGAAACATCCAACAAATTAAGCCACGAGGAGTTAGCAGTAGCAGAGTATTCGTCTTTGTAGTCAAACAACAAGAAATTGACAGGATAGCGTGTATCTGCGGCAATGGAACGGAACTGATGCATGATGGTCATTAGTAAGTTTGTTTTACCTGAGCCAGAAGCACCAGCGACCAAAATTTGCGAGTTATTTATATTATTGCTATTGATATCAAGTTTGGCCTGTTGTTCAGTACCAGCCCACACACCAATTTCAAGGTCGAGCACTGGAATTGTGCCAAAGGCAGAATGTTCAGGCACAGCCATCAGCATTCGCTCCAAATTATCATCCTGCATGAGGAAATTGAGTCCAAGATGAATTTCGAAAGCAATGATTCTCGACAAATCGCCAGAACTGTTCCAATCAACATCCACATTGTGATATCTCAATTTTATCAGAGATGTATAAATACCAACATATTATTGGTCATAAAAAGAGACTGATGCAAATGATTAGGGCTTAATTCAATTTTATTCAATGCATCTTTTGTTCTCTCACAAGTCTGGGACAGCCCCGTCAGCAGACATACACGAATTACAATATTATTGTTTAGTCCTGTCTCTCCGTAAACGACATCATCAGAAGTTCTCAGGTTCACACGTTTTACGATTTTCTCAGCCACTGGAGCGAGTTTATCGTAGAGCGAAACTTCCTGACGAATTTTTGAGAACATTTCGTTATCTATATTGATAGCCATAAAAATCGGATTAAGAGTTCAACTTATTGCCAAAATAATCTTCTGTGACGTATGAAGACTGATTTTCAACATCTCTGTGGAGGGTGTAAGTTCGAGAAACATACGCCTCCAGCTTTTGATAATCATCACCAGTAGTGATTTCCGAAGTGGTACACAGCAAAATTGTCTGTTCAGCCAAAGAAGGGAAATACTCTTCGAGCAAAACATCACGACTATTTTTGTCGAGCACGCCCATTACAGTATCAATCATAACAGGAGGGTTGTAATCCCCCAAATTGCGCAAAACTTTAAGCAAGACCTGAATAAAAATCTGTTTTGAAGCCGCATTGAGTTGTCCCAAAGCAATAGGATTACCATGAACATGATAAAGAGATATGCCAAAATCGGTCATAGAATCGCTTAACTCTACCCTATCAATTTGATTTTCGTAACTGAGAAGCATCTTGTTGAGAGCATCTTTCATCTAGCTTTCAATCTGCGTCTTTTTTCGTTGCAGCAAAGCATCGGCCACATTGCTGAAGAAAGGCACGAGTTTGACCAACGTATCGTATTTCGCATCTGGTTCCTGCTGAATCCTGACATCGTATAGATTGATGCGACTTTGTAAATTGGCAATCTGTGATTTGATTTCTTCCTCCTGAGATTTCAGTTCGTTGAGCGTTCGTTGGTTCTGTTCATACTCTTCAATAACCCCTTCTTTCCCTTTGACCAACATTTTCTCATACGTTTCCAATTCCTTTTTCTTGTCTGGCATTGCCAAAATTTCTTTGTCAAGATCATTTTTGGAGCCACTCATTTGCAAGAAAGTATTGGTATAAGCGTTTTCCACCATATTTTTCAATGCCATCACATCACTTTCCGATAGAAAATCATATTCGTCGGTTCCACGCAAACTGGCTTGTTCAGTTTTAAGCACAGAGCCGATATTATCGGGGTTCACATTTGCATCGCATTGTTGTTGGCTTTTGAGCAAATCAATCACTCTTTTTACCAAAGCATCAATCACTTCATCGGGAATAAGTTTGTGATTTTTCTTGAGTGTTTCCTTGTGTCTGACCATTTGTTCCACTTCAGTTTTCACAGCATCCACCACACGAATCAATGTGGTACGCTGTTCCAGGTTTTGAAGCAGATCTTTTGCACTTTCGTTATATTTCCCTATACGTTTGTGTGTATCTTCCAGTTGTTCTTTCAGTTCATCAATTTTCAGTTTGATTCCCTGTTGTTCGTCGGCACCACGCTTGGCTTGTTCATAGTTTTCCTTTTGTGCGATTAAAAACTTGCCGATACGATCCTGTTCGGCATCATTAGCCATTTTTTCCTGCTCTTTGTTTGCCTTTTCCTTGCAAAGTTCCTCATAATCTTTGGCTTCCTGTTCAGCTTCGAGTCTTTCCTTGGCTTTTGCCTGTTGTACCCTTTCAGCCGCCATTTGCAGTTGCTTATATTTCTGGAATCCCATCACATTTTCGATGTTCTCCCTGATCATTTGGTTGAAAACCTCTTTATCAACCAAATCTTTACTGTTCATGGCATCATAAAGGAAATAACGGCTCAGTTCTTCAGGCAGGTTGGCCTTGATGATTTTATTGACAACAGCCTCGCTTTCCGCTCGTTGGGATGGAGGAGTAGCAGGTCCGTAAGTAAACGCATCGCCATCAAAGAAAAGAGTCACGCTTTCCTGAGGCTCGTTTTTCAGACCGAGTCGATAAGTGCGGGTGATTTGGTATTCCTTTTCTGTTGTAAGCACCAATCCGCTAAAAGTGATGGAAAGCGTTATCTCAGGTTTCTCAGTTTGGAGAGCTCCATTGTTGAGCAGTTCGTTAAACTGCTGCTGGTTTTTGATTCTAAGCCCATAAAGAGCGCCATAAATCGCTTCAAAAAGCGTAGTTTTACCTTCTCCGTTACCACCGCCTATAAGAATGATTGGGCGTTGAGGATCAGTCACTCGCAAATCGAGGTCAAGATCGAGATAAGTCTTATAATTGTGTGCTTTAATGCGTTTAATCTGCATAGGAAAAACTATTTTATCTTCTTGATTGCGTTTTTGATAACGCTGTCAGCGTCCGAATCTTTCACTTCAGCATTAGCCACGCGTTTATCATGATATTCTTTCAGGATGTATTCCACCACCCAGTCCTCATCAAGGTTGGCATCCATTGCGAGCTGTCGAATGAGAGCCATATCTTCGCGACGGATTCCGTAAGTCATAAAAGTTGTGTCGATACCTTTGGCCATAAAAAAAGAAATTTATAGTTCCCAATTATATTGATTAGGATTGGTCACAAAATACTTGAGTGTTCCTTTCGCTGCGTTTTCATCAGAGAAAGTAGCCGCCATGTGTGTTGTTGCCCGGGAAAGCCCGACATAGATATATCGCGTCATCAACTGGGTATTAGACTCTTGTAACGCACTATCCAAATTGTGAAAAAACACGACTTCAAATTCCATTCCCTTCACTTCCGACAAACGGAATACACGCACCACGTCTTTACGATTGATGGTACGACCGTCGGAACAATTTACGACATCAATACTGCTTAATTTTTCTGTATCATTGATGCGCTCCACGAACTCATCTATATCTGTATCATCGCCGACGAATATTGCAACAGAAGGCATTTTTTCATCAAAGACTTTCCAAACATCAATGATTCGATCACATATCCAATCGGCTTTGTCTTGTTCATCATCAGAAACATAAGCGATTGGGAGCGGTTCGTTTTCATCATGCTTTTTATCAGAATAATATGCAGGGTAATGTCCTTGCACATCATTATACATTTCACGAGCCAAATTAAGCAATGTTGGTAATTGGCGATAACTAACTTTTAATTCGATTATCTTCAGGTTCGGCATCACGAAATCCATCACATCGTTCCAATCAGTAATACCATTTTCTGTCACACCTTGCATCAGATCACCACAAAGCGTAACAGAGACGAGTACTTCACATTGCGGAAGGAATAAATCAGATAATAGTCGAGTAATGAATAGTCTGTTGCCTCATCCACACCAATCACGTATTTGCAGTTGTTTCTGAATGCCTGAACATATTTATGAGTCATTTTTTCAAAACGCAAAGACGATCGTTTGTGAATTTGATGCAAGATGTTGTTTATAAATCCGACCAGCAGATCCACCTCATCTTTGTGGAGATGTTTGTTACCATCTTTGTTAATCAACTTCGCCAACAAATCTTTGTCATAAACGTCAGTCTTCCCTTCCAACAAAGTTCTTCTATACGCTTTGTAGAATTTCGGGATTTTCGACAATATGTTTCGTTGCAAGCCTTTTGTTATTGATGCATAATTTTTTACGAACCAAGCCACATTGCCAACTTGTCTCAGGCTTTCGTCATCAATAAACTTTCCGACCAAATCCTTCAGTTCGTTCTGGCGCTTTGTCAGACTGCGTTTGGTATCAATTTTCTTCAACGCTAATGCTTTGATAAGTTTTGGAAGTTGTAGAGCCAGTACTGCGTCAAAAGGCAATCTTTTACTGTATTCTTCCTCTTCATCCTCATCGTCGGTGTCTTGGTCTTCAGATATTTGAATCTTCTCTTTATTCCACTTTTCAAACAAAGCCTGCACCGCATTTTTCACTTCGGAGTTTTCCAGGACCAAAGCCCGCACATCATAAGCCACATCTTTCAGCAGAGCGCTTTGGTGATCCTCTTCGTATCTAATCTGGTCTTTTTGATTATCTTCCAACGAATTGAATATCTGCATCACTTGATACATATCTTTAGCAGAAGAAGCCTTCTGACATATTGCCTTCAGTTGTAAAGCAATATTATGCCATCCATAGTTGGAGGTATTTAGTTGATACGCATCATTCAGCACCTTTTTGAGTTGCTCAACACAGAATTTCTCAAATTCCGCTACCGCTTGTTTAGGATTATTGATTAACCGCGTTTCCTTTTCACCCTTTTCAAATTTATACAATTTAAAAGGTCCGTCGGTATCCGGGGTAAACAATTTATAGTCACGGAGCATATTTTTGCGGAACTTGTCAATCGTAATCGTATTGCAATCTTTGGCATTGAGCGATTCTTCCCTCATATTTTCACGAAGATACTGCAGGAGCAACTCGTTAGGAGAAAAGAAAAGCCAATTATAATCGACAGACTCAGGTTGAGTAATTGCATCTTTTTCCCTTTCCGACAAATCAGAATAATCATTCAACGCATCTTTAGACAACAAGAATTTCAGTCGTTGAATGGTTGTCGTGGTCTTTCCGGTACCAGGTCCGCCATCAATTAAGACTGGCACTCCATTATACACATTAGAGCGCTTTGCATCTTCCTGACTGGCATCAAGAATATGCTGAGAACGCAAAGAGACATCATTACGGACAAAAGACTTGATATACTCAATTTTTGATTTGGTTTCATTGATGCAAGCCTCCAAGCGTTTCATTTCCTCCAATTTACGTTGTCTTTCCTCTTCCTTACGCCTTTCTTCCTCTTCCAGTCTTTTTGCTTCAGCCAATGCCTCTTCCCGCTTTCTTCTAATCTCTTCCTCCTCTGCCAAACGCTGTTCCTCAGCAAGCCGAGCTGCTTCAGCCTGTATTTTCTCTCGTTTGAGGCGTAGTTCTTTTTGTTTTGCCTCAATTTCCTTAATAGATTTCCTTTCCTCTTCAAGTTTTTTGCTATCTTCAGAGTAGCAAGCGAGAAGAGATTTCAAAGTAGCGAAACGATAAGAGCCAGAAGGACTTAACCATATTTCAAGATCATTAATGGAGCCGTTTTTGTCGCGAGAAAAAGTTGATTTCGTCATCACCTCCACCTTATATCTCACATTTTTAGGCGCAATATATGTGCCAGAGCCCACGCCTTGTTTGATGAGAAAGCCTCCCATCGAAGTGTTCTTATAGACATTTCTGCTGTTATCAGAAAACTTTGGAGCAACAGAAGATTCTTTGTTAGTCAAAAAAATCTGCTCCACAGTGTTGTTTTTTTCTATCTCAACACGATACCTTGCCACGCCCACAGGTATGGGCGTAACTTGCTTGTCTTCTTCTTTTGCGTGTTGCTCTATTGCTTTTGCAACATCCAATAAAGTCTCGTTACTATCGCTCATAATGTTGTTATCAATCTTTTCTCATCTTATCGAAATCGAGGTATGCCCATCCGCCAAGGTCAACGGTGTTGTTTATGACAGCAGCACCAGGATAACGCCAGTTGTCTCCATCTTTGATAAGCAGACCGCCTACAAGCGACGCATATTCTGTTGCGTTTGCTACATTGCGCTTATCTATGTATTCCTGTAGGGCTTTTTGCTTGGCCGGCCCTTCCGGATCGCTGTTTTCCGATTTGGTGTCGAAAAGGCAAATGACCGTCTTACCCTGGCTGTTGGGTTTTAATTTGACAATGAAATCAACGAAGAAACTACGAAGAGAACCGTCTGACGCTGTATAAGTTATCGCAAAATGTTCCCTACCGCTGTCACCGTTTTTATACCACCACTCCACAGCGTCGTTTTTGTCGCAATAGCGGGCAAAGTCATATTCCGGCCTTGAGACGTTTTTGTTTTCGTAAAACGGCAGAAGCGCATGGTTGAAGATGTCTTCCACGGGCTGCTGGGAATCGAGGTTGTAAAAACGATTGAAAGGCAACTGCCACATACCCTCTTCTTGGTGGACTTCTTTTTTCTCATCACCCAGCATCTTAATAAATCTGCTGATAGCGACATCGAAGATTTCGGCGAATTTGGGTTTGTTTTCATGATAGAGCACCACCTTTACGGTTTCATTTTCAGTGAATCCAAAGAGCGATTCCATGACACGTTTCACCGCATTAATCATGATGCCAATGCTATCGACAGGGGCGAGATTGCCCAAATGCTGAAGACAGAAATCCATGAGGGCGGAACGGAGTTCCATTTGAGTGACCGCCTTTCGCTCTTTCTGGACAATCTCAACAGGGGCATAGTCTGAAATGATGGGCGTATTGGCAGGAATGGTGATAAACACATTTTTCACATCGAGGCGAATTACTTTGCCTGCCATATCGAAATTGAGAACTCTGATTTCCTCGTTTTTTTCGAAATCGACCGGGTTGCCGTCCTCATCAAATAATTCTGAATAAGGAGTCTTTACAGACAGCTTAATTCTCATCACCTCTTCGAGAATGTCGGCAAACTTACTGTTCAGTCGGTTTCTGATTCGTGTGCTGGTGAGCCACTGGCTGTGCAGTTCCAAATCCGTCACGCCGTTGCGTCGAGTAGCGATAATGGTGGACAGATATTTGTATTCGTCATTCGAGAGAATGAAATGGTTGATGGCCTCGGCACTGAGATTGGAATAAATGAAACCCGTATTGAGATCATCGTCGCTATAATGGTGTTGTTCCGGCATACGCAGGATACGTCCGACCGTCTGAACTGTGAAGTTTTGGCTGTTCAGATTACGGAAAACAAGCAGCACGTGGGCACGCGGGCAATCCCATCCAAGGGCAATCGCCTGCTTGAAAAGGAGGACTTCGGTGACATCATCATTCCTGCTGATGGCATCGAGCCCTGGTGTTTTTTCATCGCTGAGCCAGATGGCGAGTTTTCCATTTCCCACGGTGATATCTTCTGTGTTTTCCAGATAAGTCTTCACTTCATCGAAAACAGATTTGTCGTCATTATTCATGCTCTTATTGTCGTTTGGCAACTGGATGAGCAAAAGCGGATTGACATCGCTACCGAGCGCTTGATATTTCTCCTTCAATTCACGTCTTTTTTCCAGTGCAATGTTCAGCAACCAGGTGTTTGTTGTGTATCTGAAACTATCTTGGTTTGCCTTCACTCCGGGATTGAGCATCACCTTGCTTTTGATCATTTCCTCCTCAATCACATCCGAGCGATTGACAGAAGTCAGTTTTTCCGCCTCTTGTTTGCTGATTGGCGTGGCAGAGATGCGCAATTCCACATCGGCGGAAATAACATCATTGAGGACCTTTTCGGCATTGGTCTTGATACCAGCCATGAGGTGTTCCTCGTCTATCACCACCATCAGCGCCATATTTTTCAGTCGGCTTTGACGCACCAGCGTTGAAAGATTCCTGCGCGTTTCGCTGTCGCGGATGAGGAGGTTGTTTTCGCTGTTGATGCTGTCCCAGTTGAGAAAAAGCACATCGCCATGCTGGAGTCCGTCTTGCGGATTCACATCCTCCCATTTGCGTGGAGAGAGATTGCGCGTTTCGTTGAAAAAATTTCGGAAGCTGGAATAAGCCTGGAGGTGCAGTTTGTTTGGTGCAATCCAGATGATAGCGAGATCTTGTTTATAGAAATCGGGGCTGACCGGCATAGTCGCCACAAGCTTGTCGAGCAAGGCGCTTGCCATGACCGTTTTACCGGAACCCGTAGGCGCTTCAAAAACGATTTTGTGACGTTTGGAATTATTTTGAGCCGCTTTATTGAGCAAATCCTTACAATAACCGAAGAGTTCGTTAACGGCGTTTTCCTGATAGGTTTTGAGCGTAATCATAAAGCAATGCCCGTTTAATCTTGTGACAAATCATTGAAATTTATTTCGCCATCGGCGGCTGTGTTTTCCTCCACATCGAGAACCGGAGTTTTATGAGGGTCTGGCAGCACATTGCGCAGAGCGTTTCTCATGGCAGCAGGCATAGCCACCAGTTCGAGACGTGAAGCCACAGGTGTGAAATCATCGGAATAAGGATAATCGTTTTCCGAATAGACATAGGTTTTTATACGTTTCCCATTGTCGGGCAGAGCCGAGACGGTCTCGTTCACATAATCTACAAGACGAGAATCGACAATAAAAATGATAAGGAGCGCATCGCCATTGTTGTTGGAGAAAAAACGGAGGAACTGGGGACGGACACATTTCGGACCGAAGGCTGTTTCATTATAGATGTTTTCCTTGATGCAAAGCAGATCGGTGCAAGTCTGCATAAGTTTCTGTCGGTTATCAGAGGAGTTTTCACGATCGACGAGATTGACCTTATAGTAGCGGAGTTTGTTGTCGGTGAGACCGTCCACTTGATTACCTTTGGCGTCGGTATAACCTTGAATCACTCTACGATTTCGTTCATAGGTCACATTTTCACAGATGCCATTTTCGTTGTTGGTCACCAAGATGCACTGACGGTGTCCACCGTCTTCAGCGTTTAATTGCATGGTGGCGTGGAGAGTGGTGCCAGAACCGGCGAAGAAGTCGAGGATGGTGGAGTATTTGTGGCCCGAAAGATTTAGAATCCGACTAATTAGTTTTGTGGGTTTTGGAGAATTAAACAACATAGATTTTTCAGTTAATATTGACTTTAATTCTTGTTTACCTTGCTGATTATGTCCTACTTCCGAATGTAACCACAAAGTTAAAGGCACCATACCTTCTTGTACTTCAGAAAGAAATGTTTTCAAACGTGGTACATTATTTCCAGATTTACCAAACCAAATTCTATTATCAAGAATTAATCTTTCCATTCTTTCAGAGGATGTCATCCAACACCTTCCTGCACTTGGATATACGACTCTACCACTGGGAGTATTTATCGGATAATCATATTCTTTGGAATATGTTTTAACTGCTAAATCCGTTGATGCCCACACACCTCTTGGATCATTATCTGGATTACTATATCTAGAATTATTAGCATCACTTCTCTTCATTAAGGAAGGATGCCAAAGGTTTTTATTTCGAGAGTAACAAATTACAAAGTCATGATTATCAGAAAACCATTTTGCATCGTTTTGAGGACTAAATTTCTTTTGCCAAATTATGTTTGAAACAAAATTACTTTCCCCAAACACCTCATCGCAAAGCAATTTCAGATTAGCTTGTTCGTTATCGTCGATACTGATGAAGATAACGCCTTTATCGGACAGCAGACGGCGTGCAATGCGCAATCGTTTTTCCATAAACGACAGCCATTTGCTGTGGCGGTAACTGTCCTCCGAATCAACATAACTATCATTGTAAACAAAATCCTTGTTACCAGTATTGTATGGTGGATCGATGTAAATCACATCAATCTTTCCTTCGTGTGTATAGGCGAGCGTGGTAAGCGCCTGCAGATTATCCCCTTCAATGAGGATATGGTTAGGGGCATCGGGGTTATCAGAAGAGACAAAACGCTCCTTCACCTCCTCCAGAACGGGGATGTGTGTACGCAGTTCTTCCTCCACATTTTCAGGCTTGTTTTCCCATACCAATCCATATTTCTTTTGATTGAGGAGTTCAAGCAAAGCCGATTTATCATCGGCAGAAAGTCCATCAAGCATACGGATGCGCTGCGCCAGCGCATCCCTGTCGATTTCATTTTGTTTCTTCATTGTTGGTCGGACAAATTAAGAATCATCAATATGTGTCATTCCATGGTGATGGGCATAAAAAGAGCGCACCCTTCTGATGCGCAGTCTTGAGGTTTGTCCGACCAAAGATTCACCCTTACCCAAACGCACAGAAAGGGTGCGCCTACAAAGAGGCGCATCCTATCATGTGCGAAGCTTGAGTGAAAAATACTTGGTCGGACAATTTCAAGACTGCTTCACAAAATAGTATGCGACGATTAAAATCACCATCGAGGTACGCAATCAGCGCTCTTGCCTAAAATGCGTACTTAAAGCAAATGTATGAAAAAAATTAGTACTGACAAAAATAAGTTGATAAAAGTTTGAGAACTTTGCCGGTGCAGCCCAATGAGACACTTGGACATGAATCAACATGAATATTTCACGAATTAAATCGTGATACGCTATCATCTGAACAAATCCTCAATAGTGACAACAGACTGGAAATCGCCAGAATACTCATTTTGAGACAGTCCATACGTTGTGATAAGAGTAGTATGAACATTGAGTTTTGGAAACTTGTCTTCGAAATACAACGTCCTTCTTCTTAATGTTTCGTCATAAGACTTGTTTATTGTGAAAACATCCTTATAGAACTTCATCTCACATAAATTGATAACCCGATCAGCACGCTCAATAATCATATCAATCTGCATACCCTTATCATCATCTGAGGCAGTGACTATGAAAGCAGACTGAGAAGAAGAAACGGCACTGACGCCGAGAGCGGATTTGATTTGAGAAGCATGATTAAAACAAACCTCTTCAAATGCGATTCCTTTCCAAGAATTATATTCAGGCATATTTATTTTATGCGTCCAATAATTATCATCTTTCCCATGATAATTGTCCACAAAACATATCCAAAACCAGCAGAAACAATCAGAGAGTTTATAATATTCAGTTCTCTTAGTATAACCAAATGGCACATATTTTTCAATAAAATCACTTGCCAATAACGCCTTCAACAAATTAGTCAATTCACCATTATTAGTCACACCAATCTTTCGAACAATCTCATCGCGTGTATATCCATAATGTCTTGTAGATAAGAATTTAACTATTTTTTTACAGACTGCATCATTAATGAACAGAGAACCAAAAAGCCTGTCGAATTCATCTATCAGTTTGGGATTTTTGCAGAAAAAAAGTTTATCAATATTTTGGGGTAAAGACAAGGACTTATTGAAATAGTTCATATAGTATGGGATACCGCCAAGAATCATATAAGCCTGAACAATATCATAATCGGTCATTTTAACAGCATTTGCATTAAAGAATTCTTTGCACTCGCTCAAAGAAAACGGAGATAATTTTATTTGCGATGTCAGTCTGTTATAAAGACCGCCTTTGTTGTTAATCAGATTATCGACAATCCAAGACGTTGCAGAACCACACACTACGAACAAGAGGTTTTTCTTATAAGCCCCCCATCCATTCCAGAAGGCTTCCAAGGCAGTCACGAAACCAGACCGCTTAGTATCCATCCACGGCAGTTCATCAATAAAAACGACCTGTCTGTTGCCATTATCCAAGCGTTCCAGCAAACGTTCCAACATAAAAAAAGCATCCAACCAGTTTTTGGGGCATGACTCACCTTCCAAACCATGTCTCACCAAGGAATAATAGAAATTTTGTAGTTGATCTTTCGTCTTATTAGATTTTGATTTTTCCACAGGAGAGAGACCAGTATGCGAAAAAGTCATCGTATCCTTAAAAAATTCTCTAATCAGAAAGGTTTTCCCCACACGTCTTCTCCCGTAAACGGCAACAAATTCCGATTTATTGCTATCATACAGTTTTTGGAGTTCGGCTATTTCCTGTTTTCTACCTACAATTCCACACATTGTTCTTATCTTTAATTAACAATGCAAAATTACAAAAAAAACGTCATAATCAGCTACGAAACGCAAAAAATCGGTTTCGTAGCGGAATATAGTATATCATAAACCGCTACGAAACA
This sequence comes from Candidatus Physcocola equi, assembly GCA_018064855.1. Taxonomy (GTDB): domain Bacteria; phylum Bacteroidota; class Bacteroidia; order Bacteroidales; family Paludibacteraceae; genus Physcocola; species Physcocola equi. The sequence goes on along the minus strand of JAGHUM010000091.1, from coordinate 357 downwards.
CAAAAAATAGGTTTCATAGCGGAATATAGTATATCATAATCAGCTACGAAACACAAAAAAATCGATTTCGTAGCGGAATATAGTATATCATAATCAGCTACGAAACGCAAAAAATCGGTTTCGTAGCGGAATATAGTAGTATGCATCCAAATTGATAAAATCTATCAAATTGGAAATTTACCAAAGATAATGAGAAGTTTTCTATTCTTTCCTTTTTTAATCAGTTGATTCATTAATGTCTAACACTTGACTTTTTTGCAGAATGTACAAGATCCCCTATCTAAGAATTTCAGCGAAGAAGACATGAATCACTAACCTAAAGTATTATGGCTTGACCCAAATAAAAGAATCCATATA
>JAGHUM010000002.1 GCA_018064855.1 Candidatus Physcocola equi | reverse complement strand
TGTAACACAAGCGTACAATTTTCCATAGCTTTTACTCTTCACATCCATATCAATAAGAATAAAGTCTCCTTTTTTATTTGTCATCAAGGGTAACTTTTTTTTCCAACATTTATGATCTCTGTGGTTTTCTGCATGAATAGATATTAAGGATCTGAAATCTACCAATACCCCAAATGAAGACAATTCTACATATTTCTCGTTGAGCAACTTTGGTCCATATAGCCAATTGCAAACCTGATATAATGCTAAAAAGTTTTCCTCTAGTCCAAACTTATTCCATGTCAAAAGGTCCTTAATCAAGTTTATATCCAATGGTTTACTTGCCTCTTTAAGAATTGGATGATCAATACCTATTAAAGTCTGCTTTAGACTTTCCAAAATCAAATTTACATTTTCCATATTGTTCGGAAAAATAAAGGACTGCAACTGCAGTCCTTCTTCGTACTACATTATTTTTCTTCTTTTTTTATCCTCCAGTAGCCATTGTCCAACTCTTCAAAGCCCTGCTCCATAACCTGTTTTTTGGAGTAGTTCATGACCTTGGCATAATGTGCAATGAATTTCAAGGTATAATAAGTGTACTCATCGTCCTCTCCGAATGAGTAGAACTCGTCATCCTTTCCCTCGTTTATTCTTTTAAAAGGATACACGTTATTATCCTTCGGTTTCTCCACAACCTTTGCAGTATGCAGCTCCTTTATCTTCTGCTTCTGCTCCTCGGTCATACGCTCAAGCGTGCCGATGAAGTAAGCGCTCATGGTGCCCTTGATTTTGCCCTCCGCTTTCGCCTTGTCGTACTTCACCTTGATTTGGACAATCAAGCCGCAGGTTTCGTTGACACCGAAATTCAACTGGGCATTCATCAGTTTGAGTTTCACGTCCTCCCTTATGACGAGTTTAGGGAAACAAGCCTTCACAGAAGCAATGATGTCGTCACTGAGTTTGACAACCGAGGCGGTTTCAATCTTCAGCTGTTCAATCTTCTCGTTCTTTCGTGCAGCATCCGCTTTCTCAATAACAATGAAGTCAATGCGGACTACCTTTCTACCTTCACGGCCCAACTCATACTCAAAATAGAAAGGACAGATGTCCATTTCCTTCATCTCCTTCTGGGCAGGCAGAATTACTCGCTTGATGAAGTCGCCGTTGTTCTTGTACTTGTCCTCCAGCTTGAACATCTTCTTCAGGTTCTCGATCATGTAAGACACCTTGGTCTTGTTGTTCACCAGGAGCTCGTAAATTCGCTCGGCATATACACTCTGGAACCTGTAACAAACCTCCGTGTCAAGAAGCTTGTAGATATGCATGTTCCGGAGGATATCAAAGAACTTGATGGTAAGTGACATGGAAACGACACCCTTCTCCTTGCCCGACTTGACTTCCTGGAACATATTGATTTGGTCGAAGTCCCACCCCTCTTCAAGCGGAACGCCGAAAGACGAGTGCGTGATTCGGTCAAGGGCTGCCCTAATTCGGTCGTAATGGCGGTAGCCTTCAATCTCATTGATGGCGAACGTGATGACCGGATAGTCACCGAACTCAGTGTTTTCAACCTGGAAATTACTGTCGTTCTCGCCGTTCATGAACTTCTGGCACTTCTCGATAATCTTAGTGTAGATATTTTTTTCAATAAGATTAAAGTCATACTGTACCTTGGTTAATTGCCATGGTTGCTTGATGATACTTGTTGCATTCGACTGACTTACGGGCAATAGAGAACCCTGTTCAGCATTTGTAAGCTGTTCAGTTTCAGTTTGTTTATTGCCTTTAGTATCTTTCATATAATGAATTAAAACTTTTAATACGTTCCAAAATTCGCCATTTTGTCGCAATATACAAAATATTTTCGCCATTTTGTCGCAATTATTTTTCAACAATCCCCAATGTGGATTTTCAGGTTGCACAAACCTTCACGACGTGAGGTCATAATTGGTCCAAAAAATTCCAACTGAAAAATATCCCCCAATCCAACTCTCTTCAATTCCAGATTGCCGATAAATATTACTCTCATTCGTGATTATTACTTATTGCTCCATAAACAACGCATCCCTTTTGAACCACAAGTAAAAGATAACCTCCTCCTCAACTGCACAATTTGTCGCAATACCTTATATATAAATAAAAGGACCTCTACCCCACTCAAATTCAATAAGTTAGAAACTTAAAATTTTCGCCAATTTGTCGCAATAGCACCTTATTATATACCACAAATATATCTATCTAAATAACAGCAACTTATATTCTGTTTCTTTACGCTGATTTTCGACGTAAAAAACTGTCTAATTTGTGCTTTTAATACACATATATTGATATTCAGCATGTTATAATTACGACAAATTGAGAAGGACTAATATGTCAGACCAGCCCTTTTTAAAGCCCAACAGTACTCATTTATTGCCCAATTTTCGCCAATTTGTCGCAATAGGCAAAAGAATTTTCATAAAACACTGAAAATGAATCACCTTTTACATTTCTCAATTTGTCTTAATAGCAAAATAATGATGTATGAATCCTGTTTTCAGACTTATTGATTGCGACAAATTGAGAAGGACTAGAATAGAAATATGGACATCTCACACATTGTCATAAGAAATGTATTTAAAAATCAGTGACATAACTATAAATTATTCGGAGTATTAAGACAATTTGTAAACTAATCCATTTTCGCCAATTTGTCGCAATAGGCAAAGCTTTATTTACCCTACACTATATTATATAGGTATGGATCTTTAAGTGGAATGACGGTTCCGGTGTTATTATTGCGACTTTTTGCGAACCAATTTGTCGTAATACGAAAAGTCCAATCCATGCAAATTAACCACATTTCACTTTGTTCCAGATAGTTACTACAAAGCCTGTAACAACTGTAATATCATAAGCTTCATAACTTACAATTTTCGCCAATTTGTCGCTATAAGCATATTCAAAAAAAGTTATTTTATAAATATCTATATTTCAATACTTTCATTTTTATTGCGACACGGCGGCGAAACTCAATAATTCTCCATTTTGTCGCAATAATGATATTCTTATTGATGATTTTCAACGATTTACAATTGCGACAATTTGAGAAGAAGATTGCACAATCCTGTTGGTCCCCATCTCCAATTTGTCGCAATACTTGAAATTATTCTGCGTATTTCCCTAATTGATAACAAATAAGGATTAATATCTGTATATATTATCTAACCCAAAATCAGTACTATTGCGACATTTTGGAGTCTCATACAGTTTCCTTATTGCGACTATTTGAGAAAGGATTTATTCCCATAATTTTTCGCCAATTTGTCGCAATAGAATAATGAAACAGTCATCTTATTTGTAAGTTCTTCAAAACAAATGTTTTATTGTTTTTATGAATCTCTTCTTATGCAGCGCACGCTATTGGGTTATCTCTTTGCATCTAGTTCCAGGTACTATATATATGTATTGCGACAAATTGAGAAAGACATCCGTCTCCTAAAAATAAAAGGCTATATTTTCGCCAATTTGTCGCAATAGATGCTTATGTATGGCATAAACATCTTGTTTTTAAGGTTGTACGGAAATCTGTTATGTGCAAAGTACCGTTTCAACTAAGAAGAGCTCATACTTTAACCATCTAAACAATTGCAATTCAATGATATGCTATTGCGACAAATTGAGACAGTCCCATCAGTTTCATTCGCCATTTAGTCGTAATCATTCATATTCAGTTAGCCGTGCTTAAATATAATATCACAGATCGTGCAGCAAAATAACTTGTAAACCAGCATTCTTGCATATAATCCGTTCGTGAATTCAGGTAATTCTCAATATAAGTCTATATTTCTCAATCCGTCGCATTTGCGGAGTTTAATTCGCCATTTAGTCGCAAAGCATGGATTAAGTTTCGCCATTAGGTCGCAATAGTTTCTCAATTTGTCGTTTTGATCTTTTTATAGTATAAGTTAAATTTCTATTATTTAACCACTTATGTTTCGTTTTTTGGCAAACCATATTTATTTTAATAAATTGCTAATAATATTTTGCAAAAGCGAAGCTTGCTATTGAGATATATTTATTTCTCTTATAAGTTCAGGTAACACAAAGAGTGTCCTTATCTCAATCAGTCTTCAGTTAAAACATCTGGCAAGTTTCGTAACCTCCTGTTACTCCCCTACTCCACCCCAAAATCCATTATTTTCATCATTTTTATAAAGTTGCTTATGGCGTTTCTCAAATTGTCGCATTAGTTCATTTACTTTCGCCATTTAGTCGTAAATGCCTTTAAAATTTTCGCCATCTTGTCGCAGATGTTTCGCCATCTTGTCGCAATAGCAGTTGTTTTTTATGTATTTAAAAATTTATAACTCAATTTGTTATAACATAGAATCCCGCCAACCCATAAGTTATTATATTATATTTTGCTTAAATATTTTGCAAAAGCTGCGCTTGCCTATATCTCTAATTTTTTGAGATGTTTACTTTTAGCGAGAATGGAGATCCATCATTTTCCTCAAAGCCCCATTGATGAAAAATAACGTCCTGTATCAAAATAAGCATTAAAAGACTATCATTTGAGTTTTCCATTGGTATGATCGGTTTTCTCTTTAGTTTCCCAATAATTATATCGGTTTTCCTTGTGGTTATCTTTGCAGTGTTGAGAAAACCACAATGTAAGTTGGTTTTCCTTCTTAAAAGTAAATTATCATTTGTTTGCTGTCAGTGTTTTTATCAACCAAGTATGCATTGATTTGTCCGATCCCGCTACATAACAGTTCTTATTTTCTTTTTAGGGAAAACTTTTTCTCTTTTCAGTTTTCCAATATCTATTTTGGTCAACCGATTTATTAGTTAGTTTTCCTTTGGGTTTTCCGTTTGATTGTTGGTTTTCTTATTGTATTGTCGGTTTTCCGATTTGCAATTATATATCCTTATTCGCTTATATGAACTTTTTTCTCAGTCTGGATCATGTTCCTTTAATCTCTAAATGGTCACTATATGCGTTTAAATTTTTCAATTCACCAGACCCTTGACGTAAGTGAAACATATTTTCGTCTTATCAAATCTGCAAATGCAAACTTCGTCGATTTTATTGGCAAAAGACAAGCGTCTAAAAATCTTCTTCACTAAATCCTAATTTCAGTTTTCCGAAATGTTGTGTGGTTTTCTTTGCGTAAACTCGGTTTTCTTATAGGTTTCCCGATAACTAACGAGTTTTCTTGTTTTATTATCGGTTTTCCCGTTGTCTATATAGTTCTCTAATTCGGTTCCAATTTTTCGTTTTGCGAAACAGGGTTGCTTATCCTGGGTAGGGTAGGGTTGCCTAATTTTTCGAATAGGCTGCAAACTTTCTTGTCAAGTCTCCTGTCCAAATTTTCTTCTCAAAATTCGAAACAGAATTTCGTAATCATTTTTTCAGAGGCAATCCATTCTGGTGATTGCGAAGCCACTGTTGATTTTTTATTCAGTTTTCCGAAGTTTTATTTAGTTTTCTTGTTTTTGTTTTGGTTTTCTCAATATATTATCAGTTTTCCTATTGATTATTGAGTTTCCTTTTGTTGTATTGGGTTCTCTTTTTATTGTGTCAGCGTCCCAATAGTCATTTTTCTCTTAAATTGCATTCGAGTTTTCCCTTACAGGTTTGGTTGTCTTAATCTGGATTCGGTTTCCTTTTTACTTGAATTATCATACGTGTTATCATCAGTTTTCTATTTTTATTGCAGTTTTCTTTGCTCTTGTTGGTTTTCCCAACTTTCATTTGGTGCTCTTGCTCTCGTTTCAGTTTTCTGCCATTCCTTTGGTTTTCCTTTTGCTTTTTGGTTGTCCTTGCTTTCGTTGGTTTCCTTTCGTGTCAAGTAGTTGTTCTTTTGTTTTGTTAGTTTTCTATTGTTAGGTTAGTTTTCTAAATGTGTTTTTAGTTTTCTTTGTTTATATTCGGTTTTCCGATTGTTGTTTCAGTTCTCCTTGTTTTCATTAGTTTTCCACTTCTAAAATTTTACTGTTTTTGTATCTTGGTTTTCTAACTGTTATTTGGGTTTCCTCTGTTTACTTTCGGTTTTGTATTTTGGTTGGAGTTGACTTTGGTGATTTCGGTTGTCTATTTTAGTTTAGGTTTTCCGATGTGTTTTTGGGTTTCCTTCTTGCTTTCTCGGTTTTCTGTTCTGATGTGGGTTTTCTTTTTGAACCCATCGTCAGGTTTGCTGGATTCTTGGTATATTTGCTCTACGATTGATTTTTCACGGAAGCTGATTCGTTCATCAACTTTTGAATTTCATTTCGTCAGGGCGTTCTATTTTGGGCTTCTTTGCCATTCTTGGTTTGTGGGGTAGTACTTGCGAATTTTGGAATGGGTTTAGATTCTTTTTATTCTATGTTTTGAGTTTTCCTTTTAATGCTTGGTTTTCCCGCTTTATTCTTGGTTTTCTTGGTTGCTTTCAGTTTTCCTATTGTTCTGAATTTGGCTTAATTTTTCGTTATGCGTTTATTTTTGCCGTAATGGGCTTTTTGTGTGTCGGACGGGCATTTTATCGTATTTTTGATTTTGGCTCGTCTGTGCGCCTTATTTTGGCCTTATTTTGGCTCTAGTTGCGTTTGTTTGTCTTCTTGGTTTGGATTTTCGTTCTTTTTTGTATGCTTTAACTTCTTTTTGGATTGGGTTTTCTTGTGCGTTATTGGTTTTCTTGGTTGTTTGTCGGTTTTCTATATTTTATTTGGGTTTTCCGTGTTTTGATTGATTCTGTACTGTTTTCTGGGCTTGGATATTTCGTTTGTTTTGTGTTTCTGATTTTTCCATTGATTGGTTTTCTCATGTAGGTTTTGGTTTTCTTGGTTCTTTATCGGTTTTCTTTTGGTGTATTCGGTTTTCTTTGTTGCTTTGCTTGATTTGATTCTATGTGTTTGCCGGTATTTGGATTTTTGTTTTAATGGATCTTGATGGGGTAGGGGTGTTGTTTTGTGTTTTGGAATGTTCTTTTCAGTCTGTTTTTTATTGTTTCTGTTTTGTGTTTTTGATTTGGCTGTGGTCTGTTTATGGACTTCTTTGGTTTGTTCAATTTTCTCTTTTGGACTGGCTCTTTGACTGTTTCTTTTATGCTGGAATTCATTTCTGGAAAATTTGGTTCTTCAGGTTTTGCGGATCGGAAATGTTTTGCTACTTTTGTTACACTTTAGTGTAAAGCAAGATGTGTTTTTGTAGTCCGAAAACCTCCCTACAAAAACTCCCAACCCTCGCTAAGACGGGGTTGACATCTTGCCTCACTGCTTAAGAGCCGTGAGGGGGACAGCCTTCTTGCGGCTGTCAAACATCTAAGGAAAACAAGAACTTCATAACTCTCGATAATGGCAGAAAAGAACAAAGGCGGGCGACCAGCAGGTCCAGTATGCGTTTACAATCTTCGCTTCCGTATGTCACAGGAAGACAAGGACCTTTTTGACCAAAAGTTCAAAAAGAGTAACTGTAAAAACCAGAAAGACTTCTTCATGCAGCTGGTCCGCAAATCCGACGACCTCGGTCTTTTCAACGAGGCCAACAAGGAGTCACGTCAGGTGATCCGTCAGTTGGAGAGTGACATTTACCATACCACCAACAACATCAACCAGATTGCCCATTTCCTCAATGCAGCCGGTTACACCACCACCGACGAGGACGTGAAGCGCAAGCTTGACTTGGTTCTTGAATACCTTCCGGAGCTCCAGTCGAAACTCCGCAGGGTGGATTCCATTATCGACAACTTCAAACTATAAGCATAAAGGCCGTTTTATGATAGCACGAATCAGTACAGGTAACTTCCTCGCTGGAGCCATTGCCTACAACCAGAAGAAGGTTGAAGAAGGCAAGGCCAGTGTTATCATGTTCGCCAATCTCGGCCGTAACGACAACATCCGTCTTGCCACAAGCTTCATGCTTGAGCAGGCAAGTGAGAATTCCCGTGTGCAGAACAGCGTGTTCAGCTGCTCGCTCAACCTCAACCAAATCGACCTTAACAACCTCCGCCAGGTGCGTGAGAGCCAGGGCGAAGAGGCAGAAAACGACCTCTACCGCCAGATAGCGCAACGCTATATGGACGGCATGGGCTACGGCAAACAGCCATTCATCGTGTTCAAGCATGACGACATAGAACGCCAGCACATCCATGTGGTTTCAGTCCGTGTAGATGAAGAAGGGAAGAAGGTGAACAACACCTTCGAGCATATGCGTTCAGAACGGGTGCGCCAAGAAGTGAATCAGGAGTTTGGTCTCAGCACCAAGGGCGAGCTCAAGCGTAGCGAACTCACTCCCGAAGATAGAAGGGCCTTCGACCAGCACATTGCTGACACCCGACAGGAGTTCATCTCACGCTCCAAAGTTGAGCTTACCCAACTTTCAAAGCCCGAAGCCTTAGCTGAGGGCGACAGCGACCTCCGCCACAAGATGTCCAACATCCTCAAGTTCGTAAACGAAAACTACGAACCCAAGAATATGGCCGAATACAACAAGGTGTTATCTCAATTCAACCTTGTATGCAAGAAAGTGGAGGGCGAAAGCGCCAACGGCAAGGCGTATGCCGGTTGCCAATATGCGGTTGCAGACGAGAAAGGGCAACCCGTGAGCCACCTGATAAAGGCTTCCGCCATCAGCAGGGACTTCTCGCTGAACGCAATGGAACTGAAGTTCGCCCACGCAAGCGGATCCTCACAGGCGAGGTTCGGCGAAAACCAGAGCAAGCAGTTCGTAAAAGACATCATAGACCTTGCGGTCTCAGCGCCGCAGAAACACACGCTGGACTCAGTCCTCGGCGTATTGAAGCAGTGTGGCGTAAACTCACAGGTAGTCTATAGCAGGGATGACGACAAGAAGGTCATCGGTCTCACCTTCATAGACAACGTCAACGGCCACACGTTCAACGCAAGCGCGTTGGGCAAGGCCTATTCGGCTGGGAACCTCCAGCGCCAGATAGACCAGCACAACGCCAAGATGGGTGAGGGCTCGCTGATTCCGAAAGACAAGTACGTACTCGCCTTCAAGCAGATGAACCAGGACTTCACACAGTGCAAGGCAGAGAACAACATATACCTGACCACATCAGCCATCAAGGCGATGCCTGATTTCAGGGAGAGGATGGAGCAGTCCCTAAGGGAAAAGCTGCTCCTAACGCCCGAACAGGCCACCATGTGTTTCGACAAGTTCCACCGTAACGCGCTCGCCTCACTCCACCTGAACGAGCTCAACGAGAACGAATACCTGAAGAAGCAGGTGCAGGTGAACGTCCAGTTCGCCAAACTTATACCTAATGAGCAGGACAGGGCAGACTTCCTCTGCCGCTCCGGTGTGCTGGTTCAGCCAAAGGCAGACGGCGGTATGGTCTTCACCTCGGCCCACAAGCCAAGCGTACAGGTAGATCTCGACACCATAATAGAGAACACCAAAACTACACGCATACCGGTCACAGAGGCGCCTTTCAAGCCATGGGCCATTCCAACGCCATCCGAAGGCCTGAAGGAATACACCAAGACGGAACGCTCCTTTGTCAAGAGCGTGGTATTGGGCGAGGACAAGCGTATCAAGGGCGACTTCTCCGAAACAGCCAAATACCTGGGCAGCGGACACCAGAACGAGGCGTTCAGCAGGGTAGCAGTGGACAAGGAGCTCTTCACCAACACCGCCAAGGCGTTCAACGCCATCAAGCGCGAGTTGCAGCGTGACACCTACAAATACGAGTCAGACACCCTGCTCAATATCGACAGGCACGACCAGAAGTTCATCGACAAGTTCGTGTCCCTCGGCCACAATGCCGTCAGTGCGGCTGCCATGCTCGACAAGTTCAAGCGGGATGCCAAAGCCACCCTGCCTGCCGTCCTGGAGAAAGAGCACAATGTGGCAGACAACAGGATAGTCACCGCAGTACTCTTCGCACAGAAGATCGAGAAGCCGTCCGACCGTATGGAGCTCCTTAACCGTATGGGTATAGAGACGAAGATGACCACTTTCGGCTATTTGAAGTTCAGTTTGAAAGGCCGTCCGGACCACCAGATAGACTGGCAGGATGTGGTTGGCAAGTCCAAGGGAAGAATCGAACCGGGTACCAAGCCTCTGTTCGAGCACACACTTCCAACCGCTACCAACGAAAATGCCCGTGCCTTCAGCAGGGATGAAAGGAATTTCGTGAGCCATTATGTGGCTGGCGACTGGGGCAAGGCGGGTATCGACCTCCGTTTCCAAACGGCGAAGGCCTACCTTCCACAGTCGGAGAAGAACGACGTGCAGCGCCTGAACGTGTCCAACAGCCTTGTCGGAATGCTCGACCGCAATCCGAACGCCACCATCGACGCCATCGTGAAGGCAATGCTCTATAGGGGTTATATCATTAAGAAGGACGAGCAGTCGGGCAGTTACCTGGTTGGCCAGCACAATGCGGACAAGGATTCTTACGCCGTCCTGCCGAAGAACCTTGCAACACGTCTTGACGCAAGCGGCTTCAACGAGGTTTACCCACAGATAAAGTCCATGGTCATTAGCGACGAGTTCCGCTCATCGCAGAAGCTTAACGCCCTGCAGATGGTCAGCCGCGCCATCGACTATAACGACGACCGGATCTTCCAGAACGCAGTTGACTATGTGGCAAGGCAGAACCCTGTGCTGGCAGACGCCATGCGTGAGGCTGTGAGGGTGAAGGGTAGCGACCGCCCTGACTACGAGCGCGTGCAGACGCTCCTGTTCGAGTACCACGGACAGTCGGCCATCAAGCTCCCACCTCCAACAGCGGAATGCGACTCCCTCCGTCCGGACGGCAAGTTCAGCGACTATGCCGACACGCTCCGCCACCTCAAGGAGGGTTCAATGCTCAGCAGCTCGGTTGCCCAGGCGAGGAAGGACCTCGGCTTGGACCAGGACAATAACGATAACAAACAATCTAACAGTAATAAGTTTTAATTCATGTACACAACAGGAATGCAGGTCAAGGAAGCCTATGTGGCACTTGGCATCGAAAAGGTTTTTGAGGACTTCAAGGCGCTTGTGTCCTCATTCACACAGAAGGACAACTACATCGCCCTACGTTCGGAGTTCAAGGGATACGACCGGCTTGACGAAAGCTACAAGGCCCTTTCCCTGAAGATGAACGAGGCAAAGTCACTGAACGAGACCATTCTGGATGATTTGGAACACGACCTTGCGGAAGACACCATCTACGCCTTCTACTTCAAGTGCAAGAACGTGGAGTGGGAGAAGCTCTACGACCAGGCCACCCTCCTGAAGAAGCAGTTCGAGCAGATCAAGGAAGAGGACAAGGCCAACATCCAGGCGGACAGGAGCGAGTTCATGCGGATACTCTGCGACGAGGAATCCATCAAGAGGAACACGGGCGTGTTCCAGACCTATGTGGACTTCTTCGAGACGGGCATCGCACAGATCTCTGTTATCGCAGACAGGAGCGAGATAGAAGTCACCCATATCGAGATACCCGATTCGCGTACTGGATCTGGAAGTCCTAAGCCGTTCTGAGGTTAAAAGGTTTTGACATTAAAAAAGGTCTGTTATCATGACGATAGCAGACCTTTGTTTTTTAGCAACTGACAACGCTTGATGTTCTTTATAAAACGTTAATATTAACAATGGGAACGTCTTGGCAATAATAGGTAACTTGCCAAGATAATTCTGATACGCTTCTCGTTGAACTTCTGTTATTTCTTCATTTTTCTCGCATTTGATCATAAGATCTAATTGGTAATCATCTCCGCCCCAAATGCCAAGAAAAATCTTTTTTGTCCAATGACCTTCTTTTTCGTTGTATTCCAATTCTCCGAATACTGGATCGTTTATTGTCTTTTTAGCCATGTTTGTTTTTATATTTATTTAAGTTTCGCAAATGAATTAAACAGAAAACGTGCCCGATAATTAACAACTTCGTTGTTCCAAATAAGGAAGAAATGGCAAATAGCGTTAGAAATGATACTACGCCTATCATTGTTCTGTAAAAAAGATAAAGAGTAATACTCCAGCACAATATGAATATTACCGCCATAACATATAATTTGAAACGATTTGTTGTTCCGTTGTCCTCCATACCTTTTTGTCTTACATTTTTAGTTTTATTATTTCGATGGTCGGAATAAGTCATTCATTGTAAGTTGGCAATGGATGTCATTCGCATATCCTCCGGGGGTCAAGCCAAAAGCCGTTATCATTGTCACGAGTACGGTTTTTTCGGTTCCGGTTTCTCTAATGAAGGTTTCTCTTCGGTTCCTTATTTTCTCATCCTCTTCCTCAGTGATGGTGTATGTGGAATTTGTGAATTTGATTTCACAAAGATTTATTGTGTCGTCATTTCTATCTATAAGTAAATCTATCTGTGCTCCTTTGTGGATTACTTTCCCACTAATAGGATCTTTTGGACCTTTGTATGTCCAGGAATGAACACTACTTATAACCGCGGAGAATCCTAGTGCGTCCTTTATTTGAGAGATATGCTGCATACAAACACGTTCAAACGCTCTGCCTGCCCAGCCAGTGTGTATAGGGCAGTTGGCTTGTGATGACCAGAAATGCTGGTCACCATTTGTGTTTTCACTTATAAAGTCGAAGTAGAAAAGTGTGTAGTTGTCAATCAACTGATAAATGGCATCTTTGCTCTTTTTCCCAATTGTCGTATATTTCCGGATGAAGCCACACTGTTCCAGTTCCTGAAGTGCCTTTGTAAAGTCTGTGTTGTCGGAAAGTTTGGTTGCTTTTAGCAGTTCCTCTCTCTGTTGTCCGCATTTTTTGCTCGCTAGGGCTGTGATAATGGATATATGCCGCTTAGGCTGTTTGAAAAGAGACGCATATAGGGCATTAAACTCTTGAATGAGTTCTCCTCCTGGTTGAAAAAACATGCGGTCGAAATTCTGAGCGACGCTCTGTCCCTTCTTCAGAAAGCTGAAATAGTACGGTATTCCGCCTAATGCCATATACGCTTCCAATATCTGTCTGTCTTTATAGCCCAAATTCTTGGATTCGCAGTATTGCTTGCACTCGTATAATGAAAACGGCTGAAGATTAATCTGGCAAGTGAGGCGGTTATGCAAACCGCCATAGTTCATGATTACGTTGTCAATAATCCATGAGGTGGAACTTCCACAAATAACCAAGATAATGTCCTTGCGTGTCGTGGCCCATGCATTCCAGAAATGATCTAGCGAATGAACAAAGTTAGATTTCGCCGTGTCCATCCATGGAAGTTCGTCAATGAATATGACCTTCTTTTTCCCATCTACAGGCATTGCTTTAAGAAAATTCCAAAGAAGCAGGAACGCTTCCGACCATGTTTTCGGCATGGCACATTTGTCCATACCTGCATTATACAAGGAATCCCGGAAATCACTCAGTTGCTGTTTTCTTGTTGCACCATAAGTGCCTGTATGCTGGAAAACGAAATCGTAGTTGTATGCCTCACGAATGAGATATGTCTTTCCTACACGACGACGTCCATATACAGCAACAAATTGGGATTCGTCAGAATGCAAAAGCTCTTGTAGTGTCGCTATTTCTTTTTCTCGTCCTATAATCATGTTGTGATGTATATTGAATCTCAAATCAAAATTACAAAATAATTCAGATTGTTCGTGGAAATGTGTTAATTTTTTACAGATTTCCACGATGTATAAGTATGTTTTGCGATAAAAAAATCAAACTTCAGTTCCACGATTATGGACCTAAACTGATAATCTAATAAAAGATGTGCTTAGGTCGGTAAAGTTGCTAATACAAGGGGGTTGGGTGTCGGGAGTGGGGTTGCAATAGATTGATAATTAGTGGGTTGGGTGGTTAGTTGTGGGTATCTTTGTATAACGAAAAACAAAGACAACTCATTATGGTTAAACAACTTGACAACAACGTGGAAGTGTTCGAGCATATGTTCGCACTCGCCAAGACCTTCGGTTACCCACTCGCTTACACCGACTTGATTATTGACGCACAAAGCATCTATTCTGCCCTTAATCAAGGTCACGACTTCTATTGGTTGCTACGAACTACGGGTAGCGACTTCTGCCAAGACGAGGACGTTTTGGTCGATATGGAGGGCAAGAGGGGCAACAAGGTCGCCTATGCCTATTGTGCCTACAACGGCAAGGACAACACCTTCTCCTTTGAACTGAATTTTTATAACAACAAATAACTTTCTTATTATGCCAAATTGGTGCTCAACTCGGTATCGCCTCACAGGTGAGGGTGCCGTAAAACTCAACAACTTGATTGAAGAGAACAAACGCAGTGAAAAGGAAAATTGGGATTGGTTAGGTCACATCGTCCGCCAACTCGGTGGGGACGAGGGCAAACTCTATTGCAGAGGGTGGATTTCCGATTACGAACTCAAGGACGATGAACTGACCATCTATTGCGATACGGCGTGGGGCGAACTCAACGAATGGCGTGAGTTTGTCAACGAGAAACTTGATACCCACATCTACTATATTGCTGAAGAACCCGGCAACGAGGTCTATGTTACCAATGAACCCGACTTTGAGTATTGGTATCAAGTGGACTATGCCGACGGAGTGGACGGCAACTGCGGCACAATAGTGGAACTCAAGACCGCAAGGGAAGTGCTGGAGTTGGTGAGCGAGGTTTGTTGGGTGGAGGTGTCCTATGACGATGAGGAGCAATATATGAAGATTGCCGAGACCCTTGCCGACAAGTTCAACGAGGACAACGAAGATAGCGACAACTATATTTATATCCACGAATACGAGTTCGAGGACGATTGACAGAATCTAAACTTTAATTTCCATATATATTGTAGAAGGGCAGTCCGTTGGGAAACGGGGTGCCCTTTGGGGCGGACCCGCTATCGCGGGTGGGTGGAATGGAAAATGGACCCCATTGTTTCACAACAACAAAGCCCATGTAAAAACCTTAATTATTTCTTAAGAAGCTGTTCCCAAATGTGGTATGACAAACTCACCTTGATGAGTTTTAACTTGTTGGAAACGCTTACTGATGTTATCACATTTATAGCGTCAAAGCCTTTTTCATCACTGCTGACCAGCTTGATGTTCTGTATAGACTCAAGCACGTTGTCCTTTTCCCAGCATTCGGAAGGTATCTCTGAGTAGTTCAGCACGATTTCCGGTATGCCGTGGTCTTCCTTTTCAAAAAATCCATGCGCTATTATTTCTTTTGCCTTTTCAATCAGAAGGTCGTAAATCTTTTGACTGTACTCGTTCATATTATCCTATTTTTTCAAAAATAGCCAGACACCATTTTTCTTTTCACCAGAGTATTGAATTATTCCATCATTTTTCAGTTCCTCTGTATCTCTTTCTATTGTTTTTTCCGTCACACCGAGTTTCTCACTCATTTGTGCCTGTGTTATTTTTGGATTTTCTATTATCAAACTTATTATTGCCTGTTTTCGTTTATTTTTCCTGTCAGTGGCTTTATGGTTTTTACCGACATTTTCTACCGACATTTCATGGTTTCTACCGACATTTTCTCCAATTTCTTGGGTTTCTGCGTAGGTAAGAGCAAATATGAATTGTTGGCCGTTGCTAATCCCGATTTTGAAATCCTTATAATAAAATGGTGCATATTTAAGGATGTTCCTTGTTCCACTACCTAAATCCTCGACCCAATTTAATTCATGGAAAACCTTAACCAATAGCGGATTCTTGGTATAGTTTCCCAATTCAGTGATACTTATTTCTCCTTCATGGGTTTGGGGCATAAGCCGTGTTGGGTTCTTGGTCATTACGCAATCCTTGAATATCTCAAGGAAGCAGGCATAACCAGAACTATAATCAGCGTGAACGCATAGATTGCCAAGAACTTCACGCATAATCGCGATTCTCAGGTCAATACGTTGAACCCCATCTTCTGTAAGGTGGAACTTGTCAGGCATGTGTCGCACAACAAATTCAGTAAGCTTCCCGTAGGTCCTTATAAGGTTGCATCTTAACGTCAACCTATCATCATATCTGTTCGATGTGTCTTTCATTTTCTTGAATTCATTGAAAGTGCACATTCTAAATATGGCTTCAAATCTATACCTTGGCAGGAATTTTTCGATTGCATCATCAGTGCCAAACAGGAGTAAAGAGGCAAATTTGAAAGTCTTACGCCCCTTATTAGGGGTTAACAACTTTGCGGTTTCAAGGATTTCCTCGTCCTCCATAGTAATCCAAGGATGTGTCGGATGTTCGGCAGCTAACAGTTTCCTGCAATATGACAAAGTATCTTTGTCAATATCATCAATTGTCATTTCCGGTACTATTCTGTCCTCAAAAATGTGTGGATTCTTTCTTTCGAAAAGCGTCATCAAAGATTCCAATGATTCTGTGACATCATAGTCCGATGTTTCAAGCCGGTCCCAGAACCTGTTGTTGTAGCGGTAAACATACAGGCCGCATGGTATTTGTAGAGCGATGCAGTTTTTCTCTTCTAAAGATATTATTTCAGGGTAAATATATGGAGTAGGGTAGAATAGTTCGGGATTGTTGGTGGCATCAAGAATTGACTTAACTATTGCGTCCAATTTCTCTTGGTCAACACCTGTTGGGGTCCCGTCATCTTTAACCCCTAGTAAAATCCAACCACCATTGTGGTTGAGCATAGAACATATAGACTCATAAACAGAATGTGACACACTTGATTCGCACGACTTGTATTCAACAGTCGTGCTTTCTCCCTCTTGACACAATTTTACAAACTGGTCTCTTGTCATCTGTATCCTGTTTATTTTATTCGTTAGTTACTTTACTTTAGCCACTTCAGCCATAAATTCCTTGCATGGCTTGAAACTTGGGATGTTGTGCTCAGGAACGACAACGGATGTGCCCTTTGAGATATTGCGGGCGATCTTTTGCTTGCGTACCTTCAAGCCGAAGGTTCCGAAACCACGGAGGTAAACGTTCTCACCCTTATTGAGGCTGTTCTTCACCACTTCCATGAAACCTTCAACGCACTTTAGCACGTTCTCCCTTTCAACGTTGGTCTGGTTGTAGATCGCATCTACGATTTCAGCTTTTGTCATCTTTCTTTTCTATCTCTTTAATTCTGTTATTACCTTGTTCCCAGTTCCGCTTTGCGAGTTCGGCATAGAAAGGCTCGTCTTCCCTCCTTGCCTTGTCCGCATACTCCACCACCGCATTCATAAAGTTGATAACCAACAAGTCGCTCGACTTATAGCTTATCTCGTATGCCTTAATGCGAATTTTAAGGAGTTCGCCCCTAAGTTTCTTAGTAAGACTCATCGGAGTTGGATTTTTGGACTGCAAAGATAGCAATTTTTTTCTTTATGTTGTTGTAAATGAAAGAGTAGGTTTGATTTGACCTTTGGGGGCAAAAAGGTAGGCGTGCATGTTTGTTGTTACGCCTTCTTTTAGCTGAGCCTTCGAATACAAAGATATATCGTTGATTATATGTTCGTTGTTTGTGATGCTGAAATTCATAAAATAAACGACACAAACAGGCATCAGTTTGTAATTCCAATCACCGTCTTTCATGCCTTGGTCTGCAATTGCCCTCGACATATAGTACAACATTCTGTCGCGAAAATACAACTGGATACGGCAATGCATCTCTACTATGAATTCATGTCCGGTATCTGTCTTGCAGAACAAATCGTATGTAATGTTGCGTTCAGCGTCTGGTAAATTCTACTGTTCTTTGTCGAGATATTCCAAGTCTTTGATAGAGAACTCTCTCTCGAACAAAGAATTCAGGAAACTAAGCATAATCTGCTTGTTTTCAAAAAATACGTTTGAAACCAACATCGGTTAAAGATCAATAACCTTTGCCATATCTCATTCATTTTATGCAAACATAAGTATAAAAAGCAGCGACTGTAATTTCAGCCACTGCTTTTCAGTTGTCAAATTTATTTCTATTCGCTGTTTTAGTCAATCAAGCCTTTTGATGGCTTCCACTTTGCCACCTTCTTTGCAGGGATCTGCATCTTCTCGCCTGTTGCAGGGTTGCGACCCTCACGGGCTGCACGTTCGTCAACTGAGAATGTGCCGAAACCTACTAACTGCACGTTACCACCACGCTTCAATTCGCCAGCGATGGATTCCATAACTGCATTAAGCGCCTTCTGTGAGTCTGCCTTTGTAAGGCCAGACTTTGATGCGATAGCATCTATAAGTTCATTCTTTGTCATGTCCTTTATGATTTTGTTTATCCAAAAATAGTCAATTTTTCGGTAAATCCTTTGTTATGCCCTGTAAATAAGTAATCTACTGCCATTATTTTCTTAACTTTGCCCAAAAATAGGGTAGTTACCCTGATTATAGTTAAAAGTTTTAATTCATACAGTATGTCTCCATAGGTTCCCACTTGTTCAGTGAGTGGTTCGTTACGCCTATATCCATAGGCTTCTTTCAGCATAAAAGTTTTAATTCATATTATCATCCATGGCTTTAGATTCTAAGGATGAGGGTATCGCCAGGAAACACGGCATTATCCTCTATCTTGGCGCGGCTGTCATGTTCGCCAACATCGCCTTTTTCTTTTATCCCGCTTATCTGCATCTGTCATCTTCACCGCCGAATGAGATTTATGCGGTTGCCTACTCGTTCCTGAAGAAGACAGGTCTGTTCACTTCCCCGTTTCTCACGTTCTACTTCGCCTACATGGTCTTGGGCCTTTACGGCTGGGGTGTCCGTGTGAAGAAGACTTCCAAGTACGCCCCCTCCAAGATGACGAGGTGGATGTTCCCCTATCTGGTGAAGATGGGTCTGCACCCGCCTTTCGAATACGAGGATGCCACTGACATCAACGGCAAGCCGATCAAGGAGAAGAAGCGTGAGCGTGTAGATGGTCAGGCCTGTTTGGCGTTGAGCGCCATCTGTGCGCTGCTTGCACCTTTCTTCCTCAGTTTTTTCAATCCCCTCACGGGTGCCTATGTCCTGGGATTCGTCCTGTATATCCTGATGTTGCTGCCCGCTTGCGGTTATCTGTTGTTGGGGGCATCCCTAATCCATGCGATGCACAAGGATTTTGAAACAGACGACAACGATGCCAACAACGACCTGCAGGAGTCCTTCATGCAGTGTACGACACAGGGGAAGAAGGGTGAACTGAATGACGAGTACTCGGTGAACCTCCCCACGGAGTTCAAGTACCAGGGCAAGCTCTATCACGGTTGGATCAACGTGGTGAACCCCTTCCGTGCGACGCAGGTGATTGGTACGCCCGGTTCCGGTAAGAGTTATGCGGTGGTCAACTCCTTCATCCGCCAACACCTCGCCAAGCACTTCTGCATGTACTGTTACGACTTCAAGTTCCCCGACCTGTCCATCATCGTCTATAACAACATGCTCAAGCACCAGGACAGCTTCCGCCGTATCTACGGCAAGAAGCCCCAGTTCTGCGTCATCAACTTCGACAATCCCCGCAAGTCACTCCGTTGCAACCCGATTTCGGCCAAGTTCCTTACTGAAATCTCCGATGCCTACGACAGCGCCTACACCATCATGTTGAACCTGAACAAGTCGTGGGCCCAGAAGCAGGGTGACTTCTTCGTCGAGTCCCCTATCAACTACCTTACATCTTGCATCTGGTATCTAAAAAAGGTGGAGGGTGGCAGGTACTGCACGCTGCCCCATGTGGTGGAGTTCGTCAACAGCAAGTATTCCGACTGTATCCCTCTGATGTCAGTCTATCCGGAGCTGAACAACTATATGGCCGCCTTCTTCGAGGCTTGGGAAGGCGGGGCGCAGGACCAGCTCCAGGGTCAGATCGCTTCCGTGCGTATTCCGCTGTCCCGTATATCTTCCCCCGAACTCTATTGGGTGATGTCGGGCGACGACTTTACGCTCGACCTCAATAACCCCAACGCACCGAAGGTGCTCTGTGTGGGCAACAACCCGGAGAAGAAGGACATCTACGCTACGGCTTTGGGTCTTTATAACGGACGTATCGTCAAGATCATCAACAAGCAGGGCAAGCACAAGATAACCCTTATCATCGACGAGTTGCCGACGATGTACTTCCGTGGTCTCGACAACCTGATTGCCACTGCCCGAAGCAACAAGGTGGCCACCGTGTTGGGTTACCAGGACTTCAGCCAGTTGAAAAGGGACTATGGCGACAAGGAGGCGACCGCCATCATCAACACCATCGGCAACACCTTTGCAGGTCTGGTGACGGGTGAGACGGCGCAGAGCCTGGAGAAGCAGTTCGGTCGCAACAAGCAGAAGCGCAAGTCCGTCTCCTATAACGACAATGGCGAGTCCGTTAGCATCTCCGAACAGAACGACGTGCTTATTCCGGCCAGTAAGATTGCGACCCTCACGCAGGGTACTTTCGTGGGAACCGTGTCCGACAACTTCGGCCAGGAGATTGAGGAGAAGCGCTTCAACGCCAAGATCATCATCGACAACAAGGCTGTCAAGAAGGAAACCAAGGCTTACCGCCCGCTTCCGACCTTCTATTCGTTCGATACGAAAGCCGTTGCCGTCCAACTCCGAAAGATGGTGCTCGACTATCTCGACAAGCCTGCCAACTTTATTGCCAACCATATCCTGGTTTCCAAGAACCTTCCTGACCGGAATTTTTTCTTTTCGCTGCCTTCCGAGCCTTCGTCCATCAACACGATGGAGGTCATCAATGCCGTCTTTACGGTGGAGGGTTCCAAGAACCTTATGGTGGCAGACACGCTGTCCAACCTCTCTACAAGTTGTCTCAAGTTCATCATGATCCACGAGGGTGACTTGGAGAATGCCAGCGGTATGCTGCTCACGCAGTCCGCCGCCCTGGAACCCGACAAGGCGAAGGATACCCTGGTGGAATCCATCAACAAGTCGGTTGAGACCTTTGAGAACAATATGGCCGAGTACCTGAACATCGAGGCTGGTGTCAAGGCGAAACCTATCGGCGTGATGTACGTGCACAAGTGCCTTGACGTTGTCAGGAACTTTGTGAAGGCAGTCCCTGGTTACGACTTCCAGCAGCTCAAGAACGACATCTTCGACTTCAACCGTGAGTATTTTGATTTCCTCCGCGCCAATTTCTCCGAAATGCACCAACTGAAGGACAAGCTCCAGGGTGTGCGTGACGAGGCGATGGCGGGACGCCTGAAGAAGAACTCGACCACCATCCACAGGGAAATCCACGAACTGATCGACGCCCAGACCAGGGCGCTCTACCACCAGAACCGTGATCTGTGGAACCGCCGTATCAAGGCGTGCAAGTTGGACGAACTGGCTGAAATGAAACGCCTTGGCATGGATGCCGAGATTGGGGAACGTGAAAAGGAAATGGAAACTGAATAAGGATTATGGCACGACGCATTGTAGAAGAACAGAACTACCAACTGGGTAGGAGACTCAAATACCTCCGTGAGAATTGCCTTCACCTCTCACAGAAGGAGTTTGCCGGCTATGTCGGCATGAAGGCGGACCGCTACAACGCCCTTGAGAACGGCGAGCGCATCATGAACCAGCGGTTCATCGTCAACATCTTCTCGTTCTATGAGAACCTTGGCGTATCGTTCGCCACGATTACGGCCAAGGTGTTCAACAAGGGAGACGTGAGCAAGACGGTGCTCGACAACCTGGAAGCGATACAGTCGTATTCGCCTCCGAATTTCTCGACGATTATATTCTAAAATAATTGGACTTGTATGGTAAAAATAGTATTTTTGGGTATAAAATCTGTGTATTGCACAAAAAAACACCCTTATGATTATAAAAAGAGACTCTTATCTACA
>JAGHUM010000086.1 GCA_018064855.1 Candidatus Physcocola equi | reverse complement strand
AAAAAACAAAAATCATTAACAAATTAAAAAAATTAAAGATTATGGGTTTCATCGCAGCAATTCTTCTCGCATCAGCACTCGGAGTAGCAATCAACACTTTTATCAAAGACTAAATATAAAAAGAACAATAAAACAGTAAATAAAATAAGAACATTATCAATAACCAATTAAAATTTTAAGCATTATGAATACAAAATTCTTTTTCTCAGCAATCGCATTGTTCGCAATCACTTCAGCAGCAAACGCACAAAACGACATGGCATTCTTTCAAATAATAGATCAGCCTTCAGAAATTCAAGAATTTATCGAAGCATTAAAAGAATATTTTCCTTGGTGACCGTTATTTAATTAACCCTTTCGGGGCTAACAAGACAATCAAACAGATAGACAACGACAACAAATCCTGACGATAGAACTAAAAACAATATTTATTAACCCTCAAAACAGCAATTATTATGTGGTGGTTTTTTGATATTTGGTATTTTTAACTCTGATAACGTAACTTCGGAGAACAGCATTCCCAATACGGGTAAACAGATTTTCAACGAGCCACATGGCTCACAGTAATTAATAACTTTAATTCATATTCTCATTTCGTCAATTCTGTTGACAAAAAAGGGAGGTTCACTCAAGAATCTCCCTTTTTTAGTCTGTGTATCCATTAGTCATTGAAACATAGAACAGCCTTCTGTTGCGTGAACATATATGAAATAAAAATTTTTATGATTATCCACAAGTTGTCAAGTAAGATATGAAGTATTTAAGGTTCAATAACTTAGGTTATTGAACCTTTCCTGTATATTTTCTGCATATTTTTATTGTTTTGTTTGGTATTGTTAACTATTTTTACTATCTTTGTATTGTTAAATCAACGACTAAGGAATGAACACTATGGAAACAAATCAATTCAACATTTTATCATATTTTCCAAGCGAAGAGCAGTGCAAGGAGACTTTTAGGCAATACCGCACAAAACGGCATTATCTGCAAGACTTGCGGTTGCAAGAAACATTATTGGATTAAATCTATCGGCAAATTCCAATGTGCCGAATGTGGTTGCAGACTACTTCCACGGAGTAAAGGACTGTTTCTTGCAATACTATCTGAATGAGTTTGCTTGGAAGTGCAACAGAAGATATTTTGACGCTGACGGACCTATGGATAGGTTGCTGAACATCTGCACAATCATCCAAAGCGACTTCAAGCACATCACCTATTGGAAAAAGAAAGCACTCCCTTCTGTGGCGTAAAACCTAACTATTTATAGGTAAAATGCAATAGTTGACTTACAAAAAAAAAGTCAGTAGAGATTCTGTTGAGAATTGTGCTTTTTTTATAATAACCAATAATGATTATCCACAACTTGTCAAGTAAATAAAGAAATAGTTCAACGATATTTAATAAAAAAAAGAGTTATGAATATAGATTTTATTGTAAAAGAATTTGTTGATAGGTTTATCAACAAAAAGAATAATGTTCGTGAGATAAAATATTTTCACCCAAGCGGAAAAAATCTTCCAAATGGTTCATATTACCAACGAGGAGGTTTTTGGCAAGAATGCAAGGTAAATAAAGCAAAGTTCATTATTGACGAAGCCGTGCATTCCGAACAATATGGAATGCGTGAATATCGTGGTGGAATTATTACATTTTCAACCGAAGTGAACGCAGTTCAATTGAGTGATAATGCAATAATCAACAAGATAAAGCAAACCATAAAGACATTTTCAAACAAATGGAATAGAAAGTCATTTATCCACAATGTGATAAATTCATTGAACAAATCAAGTGACAACGATTATATCGGAGCATATTCTGTCGGTAATTATTTTCAAGGAAAATATATTGGAGATAATGGGGAAATGTATAATGAAGACTCTATGTCGGTAACGGTCAATGGTTTATCAAGAAAAGGATTATTGGCTCTTGCCGAAAAGTTAGCAACTGCATTTATGCAAAAAACTGTATTGGTAAAGGATTTGAACACTAACAAAATATACTTGGCAGACGGTAATCCAAATAATGAAGACTTTGATGATGCGATGAAAAGCATTAACACTAAATGTTAAACTGTACTGATAAACGATACTTGGCAACTTGTTGATAATCATAAAATTTTTTCACAAGATGTTGACTTCCTTACGAATAAATAGTCAAATTAACAATTCAAAACAAAAAGAAAGAAGGAAAAAGACACATTTGAATGAGCAATCTATAAACAATATAGTTAGTTCTGTTGTTAAAGAGACTTTAAACGAGACATCAATTCAACAATCTTCATACACCCACATTTTTTGTTACTTGACAACTTGTGGATAATCATTAAAAAACAATAAAACAACAAAAGGTCGCAGTTCCTAAAAATGGATATGCGACCTTTTATTCTTTAAGTTTGCTACCTTTTGGTATATAGTTCCCATTTGTTAATTGACAACTTGTGGATAATCATTTAAAATATTTGAATCCTATTAAAATCTTGTATTTCTGTAAGAATAAAACTAACAGATAGAGAATTTAAAAGTTACATAAATGTACAATTTGTGAAAATTGTGCAGAATGTGAATTTCACAACCTGTCCGAAAACCTTTCCTTTTCTGTCCATACCACCCCTGAATCTTGCCCTAACTTTGCATCGTCAACGGGAACAAACAACGACAACAACCCCGAAGATAACAAAACAAAAATTAAAAAACAAAATTCATTAACAATTTAAAAAATTAAAGATTATGGGTTTCATCGCAGCAATTCTTCTCGCATCAGCATTCGGAGTAGCAATCAACACTTTTATTAAAGACTAAATAAAGAACAACAAAACAGTATATAAAACAAAAACATTATCAATAACCAATTAAAATTTTAAGCATTATGAATCTAATTAATATAGGTTTTGTTTTTTTGACTAATTTTGCATCGTAAACTAAATTACTCTTATGAAAAAAATCAGCATGATGTTGCTTGCCCTTGCAATAGCAGGAAGCAGCGCTTTCGCTCAGCGAAAGACAGAAATCGTTGAGGCTCCAACCACCGTTGTGAAAGAAGATGGTATGGTATTGAAAAGAAAAGTGGCAATCGGACGTTTCTCCAACGAAACCCAGTATGCAAAAGGCGTTTTCTATGATAAGGAGAATGACCCAATGGGCAAACAGGCATTGGACATCTTGTCTGCCAAACTCGCAGCAAGTGGAAAGTTCCTTTTGCTTGAAAGAAGCGACCTCGCAACGCTTTTGGAAGAATGCCAGAAAGGTGAGAAAACCGCTTCTACCATTGGCGCTGATTATATGATTATCGGTTCCATCACCGAATTTGGTAGAAAGAACGTCGGCAAGGAAGGTGTGTTCACCTCTCAAAAGACGCAGGTGGTGGAAGCAGCAGTGGCAATTCGCCTCGTTGATGTCTCTACAGGGCTCATCATCTACTCAGATGAAGCGAAAGGATCGGCTGAACTGACTACCAAAACCACATTGGGTGTTGGCGGACAGGCTGGTTATGATGCAACTTTGAGCGACAAAGCCATTTCCGAAGCCATTGGTCAGTTGGTGGAAAACATTATCAACAAGTGTACCAACAGCCTTTGGAAGACCTATTTCTTGTCTTACGATGCAGACGCGGTTTTGATTGCAGGCGGTGCAAGCCAGGGCATCAAAGCAGGTATGGTATTCAATATTATGACAGAAGGTAAGAAGGTGAAAAACCCACAGACTGGCGTCATGATCACACTCCCAGGTAAGAACGTCGGCACAGTGAAGGTTTTGACCACCGGCGGCGACACTCCGGAAACAGAATATTCGTTCGTGGAGGTCTCTTCTTCCGAAACAATAGATGCTAACAATATGTCTAAATTCTTTATTGAGCAGGTAAAATGAAAAAGTTTTTGATGTTGTTGCTGGTTCCGATGCTGCTTTCAGCATGCAGAGCCCACTATCCCGTAGCGCAGGAAAGCGGCAAAGAAGATATGGCTTATCTCTTGTTTGTCGGCACTAAAGAATATGGAGGCCAGGAAGTTGAAGTCTCTATCGACAATGCCGCCCCGTTTAAGGCAAAGGTGGTGAAATCGAGAGTATCTAACCGCAAGGGTACGCAATATGGCATTGCGACAGGTGCAAGATCGATTAAAGTAAGCGCCAACGGAAAGGTGCTGTATGAAAAACAGATATTTGTTTCCACACAGGAAGTCAAACAAATCGTATTGCCATGATGAGAAAGTTTTTCCTTCCACTGACTGCGACGATTGCTGTGCTTTCATTCACTTCGTGCGGCACCAACAAGAATCTATATACTTGGCACAACTATGAGGATGTTTCCTATAAATACAGCAAGAAAGCCACTCCTGAACTTGAGGTGAAATTGCTGGATGAATACAGGAAACTAACCGACAAGCAGAAGGGCTTGAGAGGGGTGGTGCCTCCGGGATTGTATGCGGAATACGGATTCCTGCTTTATAAGACTGGCAAAAAAGAAGAAGGGCTTGCGTTCCTCAAAAAGGAAATCGAGTTGTATCCAGAATCAACAGTGTATATTTCGCGAATCATTAAGCAGATTGAACAATGAAAAAGATTATAGTATTCCTGCTTGCCGTCATTAGTTTAGTGTCGTGCTCGCCTACCAAGACGTTGAAAGAACAATATGCAGGTATGTATAGCGAACGTCCTTTGACCATGGCTATCATGCCACCAATCAACCAGACGGATGCTGTGGAGGCAAAAGATTATTTCTACACCACCATGTATATGCCACTTTGCGAAAAGGGCTATTACGTCTATTCGCCTTATTTGACGATGGAAATGTTTCAGACTGAAAGCGCATACGACGCCGAACGGTTCCTGGAATCGGACCTTACACCATTCAGAAATGTGCTCAATGCGGATGCTGTGGTGTTTACCATCATCAAAGAGTGGAAGAAAAACGCTCTGCTTGGGAAGATCACAGTAGATGTGGAATATATCATCCGCTCCACCAAAACAGGTCAGACGCTCTATAAAAGGGAAGGAAAAATTTCGCTCGATACCAGCATCGATGGCGGAGGTGGCTCATTGGGCTTCGTTGCAGGCATGGTGGCTACCGCCATCAACACCGCGGCGACAGACAAAGTGGTGGCTGGCAGAAAGTGCAATGCGTATGTACTCTCCGACCTGCCTGCAGGCAGATATTCCGACTTGTTTGACAAAGATGGCGACAATGCAGCCGGTAGTCCGGTCGTCAAGGCCACTGTGGGCAAGTGATTCCCGTTTCACACGGTTTTTTCATAACCAGTAAAGAATCAGTCCCCATACCTCACAACTGTGTGGTATGGGGACTGATTTTATTTGTTGCATACAAAACTATGGCAGTTTGTTCTGCTCGTCGTCTTTGATGCTAAGAAGTTCGTTCATTTCATCGCTGGTGAGGGTGAAGTCCATCGCGCTGTTTTGAATTGGGGAATAAGGTCTCCGCTGCGGAGTTTCATGTATTCTGTTTTCATAAAGATAAATGATATGTGTAAAAGCGCCCCAAAGTTAATGGGTTTTATGGTTTGTGCAAGAGTGCGCTCAATACGCACCTCCTGGCAAAAGCGGCCCTTCCAGATGCAGATCAAAATCCACTTTGCCCCCGTTGACATTGGTGAACACGCCCTTGTAGGTGAATGGTGTGGCATTGGTGTTCAACGTGCCTTCGTAGGCGCCAATGTGCTTCCCTTTCAAACTGGCGTTGACAACCAGTTTGCCTGTCTCGGCGTTGTATGATGCCACGCTGAGATCGCGTTTGCCTGATTTGAGGATGCAGTGGCTGTCTTTTTTCTGCAGATAGAAAGTCAGCGTCTCTTCGCTACCGATTCTGCCTTGGAATCGATAGGTCATCTTATCGACGTTGAATGGTGAAATGGTTTCTGCCTCACCATAGTACGAAATCTCACGGGTCTGCACTTTATTGCCTACCTTCCGGCGAATCCAGTTTCCGTGTGCGTCTGTTTCCAACAACTCAACGGAAAGGTCTTTTTCTGAATGTTCGTTTGAGGCTTCATCATCTTCGATGGTGCGGATTTTTTTCAGTTGGTTCCCATCGTAGATGTATTCCATAATGACCGAAATAGGTCCGTCGCCGGAAACACATTTCGTCAGTCTGCCATTCTCCACCTTGTAGCAGGTGCTGCCGTCTGGTGTTTCTGCCAGACAAACATCGTTTCCGCTGACGTTGATTTGAAATGAACGAATATCAGACATCCGATAGGCTAAGTGGCCGTTTTCGGTGAATTTGGTAAGCATGGCGTCGTAGATGTCAGACGTGGTGAAGATGTATTTGACAGGACCTTTCACCTCGAACGCCGCCAATTCCACATTGGTGGCAGATTTGGCTGGTTGGTCAGTCTTAATAATATTGCTGTTAATATTGCTGTCTGTCTGGTTTGCAGTCGGTTGCTGCGAAGTGATTTGTTCCGGAGTTTTCTCTGCAGATTTTTCCGGATTGTTTCCTGAACAAGACAGCAGCAGGGCTGATGATAGCAGCGCGATGGAATATTTCATTGTGTGGAAAATAATAGGATTGTGATTACTTGACAGATTATACTTCAAAGGTAAGATATGTCGTCATAAATTCCAAATAAAACAATTTGGAATACACGGTCAAAAAATGTTATCTTTGTAAGATGTATGCCTTGGAGGACACCAATCCGCTTGATAATACATCCTATATAAAATTCAATATTCCAATTAATTACCGAATAAAAGCATTATGGCCAAGACGGAAGAAACCCCGATGATGAAACAGTTTTGGGAGATGAAAGAAAAGCACCCGGGTGCAATCATGCTCTTCCGTGTGGGGGACTTTTACGAGACGTATGGAGAGGATGCTGTGGTCGGGGCGGAAATCTTAGGTATCACCCTGACGCACCGCAGCAACGGCGCCTCCGGAAAACTGGAGATGGCTGGCTTCCCCCATCATGCGCTCGACACCTATCTGCCACGACTTGTGCGTGCCGGCAAACGTGTGGCCATTTGCGACCAGCTGGAAGACCCTAAACTGACCAAGAAACTGGTGAAGCGCGGCATCACGGAACTGGTGACGCCGGGCCTCTCTTTCAACGACAACATATTAAACCATAAGGAAAACAACTTCCTGGCTGCTGTCCATTTGGACAAGGACCGCAAAGGCTTGAGAGCAGGTGTGGCTTTTCTGGATATATCCACTGGTGAGTTTCTGACTGCAGAAGGCTCTGCGGATTATGTAGATAAACTCATCTGCAACATGCAGCCGAAGGAAATCGTGTATGAACACGGGAAAAAGGCGGACTTTGAGGCTTGCTTCGGACAGAAATACCTGACCTTTGAACAGGACGACTGGGTGTTTACCTCGGAAAGCGCGCACGACCGTTTGCTCAAGCAGTTTCAAATCGCCAACTTAAAGGGGTTTGGCATCAACGACAAGACGCTTGCCATCATTGCGTGTGGCGCTGTGCTCTACTACCTCGATGCCACCCAGCACACCCAGACTGCCCATATCACTCATATCAGCCGAATAGAGGAAGACAAATATGTGTGGCTCGACCGCTTCACGGTGCGAAACCTCGAATTGTTTGATTCGAGCATGCAGGGTGGGGCGTCGCTCTATCGGACAATAGACCGCACCACTTCGCCGATGGGCTCGCGTATGCTCTACCGCTGGATCTCTTTCCCGCTGAAAGACATCAAACCGATCCAAAACCGACACGATGTGGTGGACGCTTTCTTCCGCGAACCGCAACTCAGTTCGCAGATTTCCGCTGTGCTGACCGACATTGGCGACATTGAGCGCATCATCAGCAAGGCGGCGGTGGGACGCATCTCTCCGCGCGAAGTGCTTCAGTTGGGCTCTGCCATGGAGGCACTGGTGCCTTTGAAGGAAACCTGCCTTGCAAGCAGTTGCGCCGAACTTCGGAAATATGGCGAGCAAATCAACCCTTGCCCGCTCATGGCGGAACGCATCCACAAAACCATTTCGCCTAACGCTCCGGCATTGGTGAGCAAAGGGGGATACATCAATATGGGCATCGACCCAGAACTGGACGACCTGCGCAACCTGGCTCACAACAGCAAACAATATCTGGCCGACATTCAGGAACGTGAGATTGAAGCGACAGGCATTTCCAGCCTGAAAATCGCATACAACAACGTCTTCGGCTACTACATTGAGGTGCGAAACACCTATAAAGACCAGTTGCAGCAGTTGATGGACGAGGGCAAAATCATCGGATGGGTGCGTAAGCAGACGCTGGCTTCCGCCGAACGCTATATTACACAGGAACTGAAGGAATACGAAGACAAAATCCTCTCGGCTGAAGACAAAATCCTCTCTATCGAGGCTCGCATCTACAACGAACTGGTGCTCGACTTGGCTGAGATTATACCTCCTATTCAGCACGACGCCAATGTGGTCGCCAACATAGACTGCCTGCTTTCCATGGCGAAGGTGGCGAAGGAAAACAAATATATCCGTCCGGTTGTCGATGGCAGCGATGTCTTAGACATTCGTCAGGGACGTCATCCGGTCATTGAAAAGCAACTGCCGATAGGCCAGCAGTACATTGCGAACGATGTGCAGCTCGACAACGAGAAGCAACAGATATTGATGATAACCGGTCCGAACATGGCTGGTAAGTCGGCTTTGCTCCGTCAGACTGCCCTTATTGTGCTGATGGCGCAGGTGGGTAGTTTCGTTCCTGCCGAGAGTGCCAGAATCGGCATTGTTGATAAGATATTCACCCGCGTGGGCGCCAGTGACAACATTTCGATGGGCGAATCGACCTTTATGGTGGAGATGAACGAGGCGGCCTGCATCATCAACAACCTCAGCGAACGCAGTCTGGTTTTGTTCGACGAACTTGGGCGTGGCACCAGCACCTACGACGGTATTTCCATCGCCTGGTCAATCGTGGAATACATCCACGAAAATCCGAAGGCGCGTGCCAAGACGCTGTTTGCCACTCACTACCACGAACTGAATGAGATGGAAAAGACTTTCCCGCGCATTAAAAACTTCAACGTGAGCGTGAAAGAGGTGGATGGCAAGGTGATCTTCCTGCGCAAACTGATGCCGGGAGGTAGCGAACACAGTTTTGGTATCCATGTGGCAAAAATAGCAGGTCTGCCGCAGGATGTGGTCAACCGCGCCAACGATGTGCTTCACCAACTGGAGCAGGCGGCTGGCGGATCAACCGCGATGGCAAGCAAACCGAACACCGAGCACCTGACGCAAAAAAACAATGCCGGTATGCAGTTGAGCATATTCCAACTCGACGACCCTGTGCTTTCGCAGATCCGCGATGAGATATTGGGACTCGACATCAACAACCTCACCCCGCTGGAAGCACTCAACAAACTGAACAACATCAAGAAAATATTGTCTGGTAAATAAGATTTCACATAATATGAAGATTGCAGAAGCTTTATCGATGCGTGCCGACTTGGCGAAACGTATTGGTCAGATGGAAGAACGCTTGCGCAACAGCAGCAAGGTGCAGGAAGGCGAAACTGCCGACGAAGATGTGTGCGAACTGCTGAAGGAACTCGACGGACTCGTGAAACAGCAGGAGACACTGATTTACCGCATCAACAAGACCAACATGCTCACCGAAGTGAATGGGGAGACTCTGACCAGGAAAATTGCTCACCGTGATATGCTGAGCAGTCACCTGAAAGTGGTGTCGAACCTCCTTCACCACCTCATGGACCGCAATGGACGCTATTCGCGCAGCGAAATAAAAGATGTGAAAACCATTGACGTGAAAGATGTGCGTCAACTTTTCGATAACCTCTCCAAGCAACTTCGCGAGACTGATACCGCCATCCAGGGTATCAACTGGAATGTGGATCTGCTCGATGAGTAGTGGACTGCTTTGCAGTTAAACGATATGGTCGTTCCGACAGAAGAAGGGATGGATGCAACGGAGAGTGTACTACCGCGCTAAGATCCGGTTAGCTTAGCAACAGCTTATGAGCATGCAGATCTCAAGGGCAACAAGATACAGTTTATCATTTTTTGCCACACAGAGCACACACTCACAGCGCAGGCGAATGTGATCGCCAAACTCAATTTGCACAACCAAGTACAGCCGTTCACCATCCCCTCGGAAGGTCGGAACGGCTTTTTTGTCGGGTTGATATACTGTTTTGTTTGTTTGTCCATCTTCGATAGAATGAGTCCGATTGCTCGGACTCCACCGCTGCCGATTCTGTAAAAAACTGCCTCGAAACGCAAAAAAACAGCATCTAAATATGTAACTTTGCAAAAGTTTTTGATTAGACATGTCAAATTATATAGCCGAACATATAGACGAGATACGCGCCGATTTCCCTATACTTGGAGAACAGGTGTATGGCAAGCCGTTGGTTTATCTCGACAATGCCGCTACAACGCAGAAACCTCGCTGTGTGGTGGAGAAGATTGCTGCCAACTATTATAAGGAAAACGCCAACGTGCATCGTGGTGTGCATTTCCTCAGCCAAGTGGCTACCGAAGCGCACGAAGACGCCCGCGAGACTGTCCGTCGGTTCATCAATGCCAAAGAGCGTCATGAAATCATCTTCACGCGCGGTACCACCGAGGCCATCAACCTGGTGGCAAGCAGTTTTGGCCGCGCCAAAGTGCAGCCAGGCGACGAAATTCTGGTGACCGAAATGGAGCATCACTCCAACATTGTGCCTTGGCAGTTGATCCCGGGTGCGGTGGTCAAACCCATTCCGTTTGCGGAAGACGGCACTTTGCTGGTGGAACAACTTGAGCAACTGATAACGCCTAAAACCAAACTGGTGGCTTGCGCGCAGGTGAGCAATACCCTTGGCACCATCAATCCGGTGGCGGACATCATAAAAATCGCGCACAGTCATGGCATTCCCGTTCTGGTGGACGGCGCGCAGAGTGTGCCGCACACCAAGGTGGATGTGCAGGCGCTCGATGCCGACTTCTTCGCTTTTTCCGGTCATAAGATCTATGGTCCTACGGGCATAGGTGCGTTGTATGGCAAAGAGGAGTGGCTGGAGCAACTGCCTCCTTATCAGGGTGGCGGAGACATGATCGACCGAGTGGCATTTGCCGGCACAACCTATGCCGCCCTGCCTTTTAAGTTTGAGGCGGGCACTCCCGATTTCATTGGCAGCACAGCGCTTGCTGAGGCTTTGCGCTATGTGGAGAAACTGGGCGTTGAAAACATCGCCGCTTACGAACATGAACTGCTGACCTATGCCACCGAACAACTTAAGACGGTGGATGGTCTTCGCATATTTGGGGAAAGCGCGCAAAAGAGCAGCGTGGTCTCTTTTTTGGTGGGAAACATTCATCCTTACGATCTGGGTACTATTCTCGACAAACTCGGTGTGGCTGTGCGAACAGGCCATCATTGTGCCCAACCTGTAATGGATCATTTCGGCATTGAGGGAACGGTGCGTGCTTCGTTTGCCCTCTACAACACCAAGGCGGAAATAGATCAGTTGGTGACTGCGGTAAAGCGTGTGGCGCGTATGTTCAAATGAGTCCTGAAAACAAGATAGAAAAAAGACAGATATGACTATTGCTGAAAAAGAAGCGGAAATCGTAAGCGAGTTTGAGTTCCTTACCGATTGGCTGGATAAATATGAATTGATTATCGACAAAGGCAATCAAAATCCCGGCATTGATCCCCAGTACAAAACCGATCAGTACCTTATCGAGGGGTGTCAGAGCAAGGTGTGGGTGCAGGCCGAGTATCGCGATGGCAAGGTGTATTATCAAGGCGAAAGCAATACGGAAATCGTGGGCGGAATGGTGAGTATGCTCATCGATGTGCTGAGTGGCGAAACGCCCGACGACATCCTGGCTGCCGAACTTGGTTTCATCGACCAAATCGGCTTGAAGGAGCACCTTTCTCCAACGCGCAGCAACGGCTTGGTGGCTATGGTGAAGCAGATGCGCCTCTATGCCATGGTGTTCAAAGAGAAGAGCAATGAGCTTTGAGCCTTGAGCGATGAGCCTTGAGCGATGAGCCTTATGCAGAATAAAAAAGGACTTGTCTGGTGCCGATTGGCATAAGACAAGTCCTTTTTATTTCTCACAACTCACGACCCACAGCTCACTTCTCACAACCCACAACTCACGATCCACAACTCAAAATCATCACCGATTGGATGTCCGATTCGTTGTAGGCATGGTAGATGAGAATGTTGCGAGGTTTTTTATCTATTGCTTGGTATTCCGCATCGCCTTTCTTCAGGTGGGTGAGCAACAGGTGCGACGGTATTTTGCCGTATTGGAAAATCTGGCAGGCGCAGAAAAGAGCGAACGAAGATGCGCTGTAATATTCGCCGCAAAGGTGCTTGTAAACAGCCACGTCGGCTTGGTTGAAGAGCGGATAGACAGCGCTGTAGTTCTGGGAGTTGAACGCGTAGTTTGCTCCGTTTTCTCCACTGATGACGAGGTCAATGTCGGCGGCAGACAAATGATGGGATGCGAGGATGGAGTCGAGCCACTCTTTGTCCGACTGTGCCGAGCGGGCTTGCCCGTTGCGTGAGTGAACACCGACCAGCTGGGCTATCGTCTGTTCGCTTGGTTGGGAGGTGAGGCAGAAGAATGCCGCCCCCTCGCCCAAGAGCGTGCTTTTGTTGTCTTCGGAATAAAACGCCTTGTTGGAGATTTCTTTTTCGGTAAGCGGGAAAAGAAAATCACCGATGTGGCGAAACACGTTTTTGGTAAGGTCGGTAATCTCATCGGCCCCTCCCACAATCACGTTGTGGTATTGCCCCTCGCAAAGCAGCAGATGAGCATCGGAGAGAGCGTTTTCAAAAGATATGCTGCCATTGAGAAACGACATATTGTAACCCTTAATCTGGTGGTTCATGGCAATTTGCGCGGCGAGATTGTTGTGTCCCGATGCCATGAAGGGGATAGGGCTGAGCAGTTCCTCACCTTGCTCCGTAGTGGCCCTCATGAATTTTTCGAGGTGAGAGCAGCAACCATTGCCGGTGCCCACGCAGATGGCTTCCGGAATGAAGCCGGCGCGCTGAATGGCGAGCGTGGCAGTGGTGAGCCCCATTTTCAGGAAACGGCTCATGCGGCGCAGACGGGCGGCTGGGATAAATTTGCCGAAATCGGGGTCGGTGGCCACCATGCAGTCGCCTGTGTATTCTGCGAGGGGCTCAAAGATGGAACCGTCGAAGGTGTTTTGCGGCGAAAGGGCCGCTGCCGACTGTATATATGATGGTTTCATGTGCTATGGACGGTTGAATCTTGAAAAAATGATGGCGGTGTTGTTGCCTCCGAAACCAAAGGAGTTGCTCATGGCATATTGGTATGCGGCAGAGGTGGCGTTGGTTGTCAGGTGGATGTTGGTCTCTTTCAATGGCGTTTGCAGATTGAAATTGGGCCAGATTTGCTGGTGGTTGAGAGCCAGGAGGGTGAAGATGGCTTCCAAAGATCCGCATCCGGCCAGGGTGTGCCCGGTGATGCCTTTGGTGGACGAGACAGGAGTGGTGTTGCCGAAGAGTTTTTCAATGGCGACCGCTTCCGCCAGATCGTTGACGATGGTGCCTGTCCCGTGAGCGTTGATGTAGCCGATGTCGGAAGGCTGGATATGTGCGATTTGCAGGGCTGCCTGCATGGCCGCGAGAGGGCCTTCCCCTTCTGCAGAGGAGGCTGTGGGGTGGAAAGCCTCATTGGTGTTGGCATATCCCACGATTTCGGCAAGGATGTTTTTCCCTTTGGCCGATTCCTCGTCTTCCAGCACCAGATAGGCGGCTGCCTCGCCAAGTGTGACACCGTTTCGGTTTTCGTCGAAAGGTTTGCACCCGTCTGCCGACAAAATCTCCAAGGAGTTGAACCCGTTGAGCGAGAATCGGCTGAGGGCGTCTCCGCCGCCGACTACGATGTGCTTAGATAGGCCTGATTTTATTCTCCTGGCACCGAGCAGAATGGCGTTGGCGCTGCTGCTGCAGGCGGTCGAAATCATGTGGATTTCGCCCTGCAGGCCCAATTGCTGCGCTATGGTGGTGGAAATGGTGCTGGTGATGAAATTCTTGAACAGAGGACCGGAGTGAAGGTCTTGGTAATTGTTTTCCGTCACCTCAATGCCTGCTCCGGTGGTGGCGCAGACCAGGTCGATGGGCTGTCTGTCCGCCACGAGGCCTGCCATTTTCAGGGCTTGCTTGGCGGCGTGCAGGTGGAGCAGCGTGCTGCGGCTGTGAAAGTCGGGCACAGTCAGGTCGTTGTCGATGTGCCGGAGTGTCTCATTGTCGGCCTTTACTTCAGCAACGGGGTGCTTGAGTGAGGTGGACGCATAGCGAGACGGTGCAAAGGCTGGAGCAGTCTTTTCACCAGAGAGAAACGGAAGATGATCGTCGGCAGTGTTGGCCATCGCACTGATGGCGCCATAGCCGGTGATGAAGATGCGGGACATAAGGCGCGTATGGTCTTTGGTGAAGACCTGGGAATAGGTTTAATTATCGGTGTTGCTTTGGTTGTCTTGGATAAACTTCGCCATGGCGCGGACACTGGTGAGGACTTCACGGCGTTTGCGGGGGTCTTCCAGTTTTATACCGTAATGTTTTTGCAGAAGCAGCACCAACTCAATGGCGTCGATGGAGTCCAGTCCGAGCCCTTCCACGAAAAGCGGAGCATCCGGGTCTATGTCGGCAGGTTTCACATCGGTAAGGTCAACGGCTTCAATGATTTGCGATTTAAGCTGTTCGATGAGTTCTTCTTGTGTCATATAGCGATAATGAAAAAGCGGAATTCAAGTTATTTGTTGCTTGTGAGTTTGCGGAAGGCGTCTTCCATGCTCATCTCTTGTTGCTTCATGGTTTTGATGGAGCAACCGTGGCCGACGGCGAATTGGAACAACTCGTTGCTGAGGTCGGTCTCTCCGTTGATGAGGAAAGTGGTTTCGTTCACCTGCTTCACTTTGCCGATGGCGGAAAGCTCGTCTGCCTTTTGTGGTGCGCTGAACTCGATGAAGATGGTGACTCCATCCTGCTGTCTGACGATCTGCTGCTCGTTGTCATCTGCCACGATTTTGCCTTGGTTGATGATGATGACGCGGTCGCAGATGGCGGAAACCTCTTGCATGATGTGGGTGGAGAGCATGATGGTCTTTTCCTTTCCCACCTCTTTGATGAGGTCTCTCACCTCGGTGATCTGGTTAGGGTCGAGACCGGTGGTCGGCTCGTCGAGAATGAGCACTTCGGGGTCGTGGATGAGCGCTTGGGCGAGGCCTACGCGCTGGCGGTATCCCTTGCTGAGCGTGCCGATCTTTTTGTGGCATTCCCTGGTGAGGCCGGTGAGTTCAATGATGTTGTCCACCCTTTTGAGCGGATTGTCCATCTTGTAAAGGTTGGCGATGAATTTAAGATACTCCTTCACATAGAGGTCGGGGTAGATGGGGTTGTGTTCGGGCAGATAGCCGATTTTCCGTCTCGCCTCTATGGGGTTGTCGTTGATATCTATACCGCACACCTTGACTGTGCCGGCATCAAACTTTCGGTAGCCGGTGATGATCTTCATGGTGGTCGATTTTCCGGCACCGTTGTTGCCGAGGAAACCGACAATCTCGCCTTGACCTATATTGAAGCTGATGTCGTCGAGGACAAGTTGCTTGCCATAGCTTTTTGAGAGATGATCGACAGTGATGGACATATATTAAGTATTTATGATCGGAATTATTTGCGGCCGAAGTCGGCAGGAATCTCCCCCCAGAGTTGGGTGTG
This sequence comes from Candidatus Physcocola equi, assembly GCA_018064855.1. Lineage (GTDB taxonomy): Bacteria > Bacteroidota > Bacteroidia > Bacteroidales > Paludibacteraceae > Physcocola > Physcocola equi. Next base: position 9,288 of record JAGHUM010000086.1, on the reverse strand, counting down.
CCATTTCCGTATTTCGGTCGTGTAGGTGTTGTTTTGGAGCCATGCTTCAGCGCGTGCCACAATGTCGAGCAGTTTCTCCGTTTCCGGTGTGCGTGCCAGTTTTGTTTTGCACTGTTTCTGTTTCACCCAACTGATGGCTATCTGGCTGTCGGAATAAAGGATGAACGGGCAGTTGGTCTGCTTCAGCATGCTGAGTCCGTGCACGATGGCCAGAAATTCGCCGATGTTGTTGGTGCCTTTGGGATATTCCCAGTGGAAAATCTGTCGGCCTCCGTGGCTGAGGTCCACGCCCTGGTATTCCATCTTGCCGGGGTTGCCGCTGCAGGCTGCATCCACAGCGATGGCGTTGGTCTCGTAGTTGCCTGCCTGTTTGAGTTCGGTCTCCCTTTTGATGGTCTGCTTGGATGGGTGGATGAAATCGGACCACTGCTGGGCGAAGGCGTTTTCCGCCTCCTCTTTGGTTTCAAAACTTTTATATTTGGCGCCGAGGAAGTGTTCCACCTGTTTTTTGCAGGTGTTCCAATCGGTGTAGATACCCGGTTGCTCCCCTTCCCATACGACGTAATATTTTTGTTTCTTTGCGGCCATGAATCAGAGCATAAGTCCGTTGAGCAGTTGATAGTAAGTCTGGATGGCGTCGTTGATTTCGCTTACCAGCACAAACTCGTTGGCAGTGTGCGAGCGCGAACTCTGTCCCGGTCCCATCTTTAGGGTTGGGAAGCGCATGAGCGCCTGGTCGCTGAGAGTAGGCGATCCGAAAGGTGTTTTGCCCATGCCGATGAGTTTCTTCACGAGGTTGTTGTCGTGGCTGATTCTGCTGCTGCTGAGTCGGAACGAGCGGGCAACCAGTTCGCTGCCCAGGTGTTGCTGCAGCAGACCGAAAATCTCTTCATTGGAGTAGCATTCGTTGCTGCGGACGTCGATTACGAACGTGCACTTGTCTGGTATGACGTTGTGCTGAGTGCCGGCTTGGATCATGGTGGTGGTCATTTTTACCGGTCCGAGCAAGTCGGTTTGTTTTGGCAGAGGGTTGTTGCAGATCCATTGGATGTCTTCCACTGCTTTGTAGATGGCGTTGATGCCTTCGTTGCGTGCGGCGTGTCCGCTTTTGCCGATGGCGGTGGCGTCTATCACCATCAGTCCCTTTTCAGCTGTGGCGGGCTGCATGCCGGTAGGTTCGCCCACCAGTCCGAGGTCGATGTGCGGCAGGTCTGGCAAGAGGGCCTCAATGCCGTTTTTCCCGCTCACCTCCTCCTCTGCAGACGCCGCGAAAAGCAGGTTGTAGGGTTGGGGTTGTGCGTTGAGCATTTGAAACACCGCCAGGAGCGAGACGAGCGATGCGCCGTCGTCGTTACTTCCGAGACCGACGATTTTCTCCCCGTCAAACTGGGGTGTGAAAGGGTCGGTTGCCCAGCCAGCCACCGGTTTCACGGTGTCGATGTGGGCGTTGAGAAGCAGAGTGGGTTTGGCATCGTCCCAATGGTCGCCTTTGAGCCAGATATTGTTGTTTTTGCGCTGCGGTTTCAGCCCCCTTTCCTCGATGACGTGAAAGAGGTGGTCGGCCGCGTTCGTTTCATCGCGGCTGACGCTTGGTATTTGAATGAGCTGCAGCAAAAGAGCGACAGCATCGGAAGTGGCTTTGTCAAAATCCATTTGGGGGATAGTTTTCTGCAAAGATACAATATTTTGCTGAACTCCGGCTCACATATCCTCCAAAGAGAAAGTTTTCAAATGGAACTGGTATTTTTTAAACTCTATCGGTAGGGATGTCACTTTATCTATAAAGTAATTTGGATCTATTTTTTGTGGATTCCTTTTGATTTCAGCAATAAGCCCGGTGCCGTCGAAATCACAGATGGCAACAAGGTCAAGCTCGTTTACGCCTTTGCGGTCCCACCAGCTTCCTATTGCGTTGTATCTGCCTGTCTGCCATTCCTTCTCTTGGAAATACCGTTCCAGTGTTTTGCCGGAAAACGAGTCGTAATTTTCTTTCACATATTGGAGCAGACGTTGCAACTGGTTGCTTTCAATTAGTCCCATGAAGGGATAAACAAAACGGAACCAAAATCGTAAAAAACAGTCGTCAATGGTCCATCTGATATTTCGTGCATTTGGTTTACTGAGTATTGGAGTGTTTTTTGATATGAAAGAGTAGTCAAAATGAAGATTGCTTAGGTAAGATCCTGTGTTTTTCCCGATTACGCTGTCGATTTCTGTCTGTGTTGTTTTTCCTGCGGAAATGAGTTGCAAGATAGAAAAATAGGTGCCATAATCACGTCCGAATTCCGAGATAATCATTTCGTTGCCTTCCGTGAGAAACGGGGAGTCTTGTGCAAATGCGAAATCCAGCATTTTGTCTTTTGTAACAGCATTGGCATCCATCAGCTGTGCTACATATTTAGCAACGCCGCCGGTCAGCATGTACAGGCAAAGCAGGTCGTCCGGACAATAATCGGGATGATGGTCTGCCAATATTTGTTTAATCACTTCAATTGAGAAAGGAAGCAGTCGCAGAGCTGAATCGCGTCTTCCATAAAGTGGTTCATCACCGTTTTCAAATATTTTTTTCATCATAGAGTAGATGGAGCCGCAGAGAATCAGATTCACTTTGGTGTCATCCTTTGTCCTGTCCCAAATGTCTTGTATCTCACTTGGAATAGCGGGGTTCACATTTAGCAGATTCTGAAACTCGTCTATAATCAGAGTGAAATGGTGTTGTTTGCCAAAATTCATCAATATTGTAAATAGTTCTCTGAAGGTCAATATGCTGCCGTAGATGTGAAGCCCGATTACTTGTTCGGCCAAAGATTGGAATTTCGAGCAAAGTAATTGCTCATTATCTTTGGAAATGTAGAGGTACAAGTGTTTTTCCCCTTCGACGCTTTTCAGTAGCAACGAGGTTTTCCCTGTTCGTCTTCTTCCAATCAAGGTGGTCATTATAGAATGTTGTGCGGACAATTCCCAGTTTTTCTTCAGAATTTCCAGTTCCTTTTCCCTATTGTAAAATTTCATGACAGATTGCATTTAAGCTCCGTTAATTTAACGGTCATTAAATTAACGGATGATTATTTGCAATTTTACATCATTTTATTCAAAATTCCAACAAAACCGTTGTTCAATATCACCTTAGTCCACATAGGAGGGGTTCAGACGGCTGTCTATTGTTGGCGTACACCTGCATCGAACTCACCATTGCTGATTTGTTGTAGTTTGCTGCCGTTCGTGCTCCGTAGTTCCGCAAATCCGCAAATCCGTAGTTCCGCAAATCCGTAATTCCGCAAATCCGTAGTTCCGTAAATCCGTAGTTCCGTAATTCCGTAATTCCGTAGTTCCGCAAATCCGTAATTCCGTAAATCCGTAGTTCCGTAATTCCATCAATCCCCAAAAAACCTTGCTAAAAAACATACTTTTCTGGCGATTAATTGAGAAAAATACTATATCTTTGTGAAAATTTACGTAGCTTGTTTTGTTTATGCACACACCAATATGCAAAATGGGTCGTTTACTAACTTTAAGATAAAATAAAAATACGATAAAAATTATGCTGTCAGTCAAGAGATTACTGTGCGTGTTGATTCTGTTGGTTTGTGATTATTCTATGGTTTTTTGTGGAAGTTTAACTAAAAATCCAGATGGATGGATATTGAAAATTGATTCGGAAGAAGATTTCGATAAATTGTCTTCCGTTCGAAATAGCAATGAAACAAAGATAAACCGTTTAAATATAACTGTATTAAATGATGTTTTGTTGGAAAATAGTGTTAGTATAGAAAAAAACGACTATCCTACCATTGAAAGAGTTATATTTTCTGGTTCTAAGTTATATGCAGAAAAGTCAAAAATTACTCTGTCTGTTAATGGTTTCTCGTACGTGTATATGTCTAGCTTTACTTTAGATAAAGTGCCTTTACATGTTTCAAATTCAAATGTTGACTTGTTTGAGTCATCTTTTTTGGGGGGGATATCTTTAGAGAATAACTTGAGTGTCTCGTCTACAGGTTGTGTTTTCCCAAGTAGAGAACATTGTGAAGCTATAATAGAAGATTGTGAAGGGAATGTTTCTCTTGCAAGAAATTCTTATTCTGTCCCTTTCACTCTAAAGATTACAGGAGATTCTTATAATATCAAGTATCCAGCTCCTGTTGTTACTGGATTTGAGCGTGGTTCATTTGGTTACAATGTTTATTGTAAAGTCCCTTACCCTAATGCACTCATCCAGTGTTATGAACTAAATTCGGAAAAGAATATTTATGAATACCATAATCATTATACCTATTCTGATGAAAATGGAGAATTTAAACTTACTGGATTTCCTAGTATTTTTTTGATGACATGTCGTTATAAATTTAATGATGTTGAAAAGACTAGTAATCCTTGCCGAGTTATTTTATATGAAGATGATCGAGTCGTAAACACTTGTGGATATTTCGATTATAAATTTAATGTCCCAGTTGATGAAATTAAAGTTGGGGTAAATAATTTTCAGGTTGAGAACTCTTCAAATTATGATTCAGGATTAGCTTATGATTATTTGTTATTGAATGGAATAGATATAAATGAGCATATAGTTTTCGGTAAGCCACTTATAACAATGCAGGATGAAACAGCTACTTATGAATTGTCTTACTCGGACTATAGTTTGTCCTATCCTATGACTTTGGTTTTGAGTAGAATTGAGGATGGGGTAGATTACACAAAAAAAATAAAAAATATTACTGGTAAAGGAACACTTAGGATAGAACAATTGCCTGCTGGTACATATACTTCAAAATTGGTATTTGATGTGCCTAAAAATTGTGAAGCAATAATTGAAATGCCTGATTTCGAAGTATGTAGAAAAAAAACAATGTTTTTTTCTGTTTTAACACATTTGGATGAACTTGACATTTGCACATCCAATCGAAAAGTTGAAGTCAAAATAGAAGGCGTTGAAGAGGGTGATGGAGACATCTATTTGATGAAGGATGGCTCTACTAAGAGTAAGAAAAAAATTGAATGGCCAACCGATGGAATTATTGAGTTTGAAGATATAGAGAATGGAAGTTATGAGTTGTCATTTGAGCCAAGTGAAGGCTCTTGTGCAGAAGGGGAATCTGTAAAGTTTACTGTTAATTGGTTCCCTCAAACTGTTGATTTATTGAGCAACAATGTGTCAACTATCACTTCAAAAACGGGATGTGCAGATCAGAATTCGGTGGGATTTACATTCGTGTTGAATTCTACATCAATGAAAAATTTCGAGGAGGCTAAAAAGTACTATGAATTGGTAGATGAAAAGGGCAAAGTGTATAAAAGTGAAGTAGCATCTTTCTCTCAAACGGGATATCTTTATGTGAATAATGTGCCATCTGGTAAATATAAAGTAAGGTTTTATCTCCAGGCTGAAGATTGCGACCATTTAATAACAAACTATTCGGGTGGAATCCGAATGCCAGACAAAACCACGTATGTTTATGGCTCCAACGATGAAATTGTAGTAACAGGTTCAGGCATTCCTACCCCAACCATGGGTTCCAGGAATTATACAGTAACAAATAAATGTACTGAACCTAATGGTGGTATTGATTGTTCTGTATATAAATGGACGGACGACGTGTTTACCGTTCAGATTTATAGCGTGGATGAAGATGAAAATGAAACTTTGGTTTTAGATGATGTGAAACCAGATAGAATAGATGAATATAATGATGTGAAGACGGCCATCTTTATGATTCATAAATTGGCTGGCGGAACATATAAATTCAAGGTCAGTGACGCTTGTGGAGTAGTGATAGACTATAACTTTACAGTTAGAGATGAAATACAACCAGATCCTGTTTTGACGTACGAAGTCACTCCGTATTCATGCAAGAAGAGCGATTCAAAGGAGGATGCGAAAGATGGTTCCATCACAATTAATGTGGAAAACTATGGGTATAATTCCACGCTCTCAAAAGTCGTAGGTGAAGACTCTGAAATTCTTAGCTACACCACACGTGAAAGCGATGGTTCTGTCATCTTTAACTTGACTGAGTTGGGAACGTCAGATAACTTCACACTCAAGTTGCAAAACACTTGCTTTACCGAAGACAAGGAGTTTGAGATTAACATGAAGGAAGAAGCCCAGAAAAATGGTCTTTTCTATCTGAAGAGTGCTGAAGTGAAGGCCAACGCTGAATGCACAGCTGACAATCGAAGGATTAACTTTGTGGTAAAAGGTGGTCAGCCTAGTTATTCTTATCAGGTGATTGATAAAAATACAGGCAATGTGGCTTACACATTAGACGCTTACTCTGCGTCTAACACGACATCGATTTTGCCTGAAGGCGAATATAAATTTGTTGCAAGCGATGCGAATGGTTGTACCGATGAAATATCTGAAGGTCTGGATATTACTACTAAGCATACCTTGACCGCTAAAAAACAAGCCGTTTGTGGTGACTACATCCATGTGGATTTGGACTACACTGGTTCGTTGTTAAGCGCTGGTGTTCACTTGACATCATATAAAAGCAATTCTACGACAAAGAAAGTGACATTCGATGAAAATAGCGGCGATAAGTACTTCTTCTACGAAGGTGATTGTGATTGGATGACTGGTACATTCTCTTCTGATTATTGTCAGGGTTTCGCTTTGCTGGAAGAAGAGGAAGAAAAGCCATTGAACATCGGTTATGGACGATTGCCTGAAATCGTACCTGTATCTTGCTTGAACAGCGAAGGTGGTTCATACACCTACTATCCAAGATCGCAGATGAGTTTGCGTGGCTATAAGTTAGTGCTTGTGGCTACCAACAAAACTTCTGGCAAGTCGTACAAATCGAACGAGGCTAATAATGCGGGTACAGCATTGTCTGTTAATGAGCTCCCTGCAGGCGAATATGAGGCATACTTGGCGCTCACTTATGAAGATTGTATCGTCGAATCCAGCAAGATGGCGTTGGATGATTTCACCATTGAAGACGCTTCCACTACTTCTATCAAGGTGGAAGAGATTAAGTGTAGTGGCAAAGTGTTCTCTACAGTTCACTTCGGGAATGTTGAGTCTGTATTTGTTTATGATAAAGAAGGAAACGAAACGTCTTTGCCTGCATATAGAGGTGTGACTTCTTCTGTTGTAGAGGGTTCTTTTGAAAGAGCATATTTGACGCTCATCAATGGTTGTGAACAAAACGCAACATTGGATAAGACCGATGAAACAGATGATTTGTTGGCTACTTTCAAAAAGATCTCTGTGAAGGACGTACAGAAAACCGAACAGAGCGCTTGCGATGAAACGGCTATCAACGATGGTTCGTTGACCATCACTCTCGAATCAACACTTGAAAATCCGGCTTACAGCTATTCGATTATATTGACTGATGACAAGGGTAAAGTGATAAACCAGATCGACGACATCACCGATTTCACTCAGCCGTTTGTGTTCAACGCATTGGCTCCAGGTACTTATAAAGGTCATTTGGCTGTGAAAGTGGGAGACTGCCTGTTGGAAGATGAAGTGAGCCTCTTCTCTAAGGAAATTGCATTGAATACCGAAACCGTTGCGGTCAAGCGACTCACACTTGGCAAGGCTGTAGAGGATGTCTGCAAGGGTGTTGCCTCAATTCCGTTTACTGTTGCAGGATCTACTTCAGCAGCAGCTGTGAAAGTGATGAATGGCGAAAAGGAGATTGAATCAATCGCTATTGCGGAAGATGGAGCATATTCTACTTCAGCGTTGGCCCCGGGCTCATATAAATTGATATATACTGCTAGCAATGAAAAGGGATGTATAGAAAAGGATGAGGAGCCGTTTGGTATAACAACTCCAACATTGAATTTACCGTTGTATCGTTCATTGGTCAATGCATCTAATGCAAACTGTATGGATAATGGTAAAATTGTAATAGAATATGGTTTTTATACTAGAAATTCAGCCAATGATTATGAATGTGCAATATATCCATTCTATGCGAAAGTTACAGATGTAAATAGTCCAGAAAAGGAATATAAAAGTGATGTTCAGCCTGCTTCATCGGATGGTAAGCAATGGGTGAATACAAAAGGAACGATAACATTTGACAATTTGCCTGCTGGTAAATATAATGTGCAGTTCTATTATGTGACTGAAGGGTGTGATGTTATGGCGACTTTCCCAGCTTCAGATGTTCAATGTAGAGAGTATGATCGATTTGGGGGCCATACTCAGCAAATTCCTTATAGTTATATTGTTAATAATACAATTCCTATTAATATCTATGCTCCTGACTTCTCAAATCTGGATGTAAAACTAGAAAAACCAAGTGTGGTCCATCCAACTTGTACCACACCTGAAGAAGCTGGAATTACTATTGATTATAGTGGCTTTGATACCAAGGTTGCCAAACTTCGTTTGACAGCTATAGAAAAAACAGAGGCTGAAGAAAAACAATCATTTGAAGTATTTGCTACTGCCAACGAAGGTACTCTTTCATTGTCTGAGATGCCTCTTGGTGCTTACGATGTGAAAGTGCAATTGCTTGGAATTGATGGTTGTGAATTGGAGAATGGCATCCTGTATGAAGATGTAATTACCTTCAAACAGACGGGTGTTCCTTCATTGGTTAAAGCCAGTCTGAGCCCAAGTTCTCCTACTTGTGTGAAATCTCCAAACGGTGGGGCCTCAATAACCATCAACAACTGGAACGAAAAAAGTACGGTTTCCCTTTATGCTGGCGAAGAACTTGTTTGGAGTGCCAAAGCAATTGGCGAGGGTACACCTAACGGTACTACTGGACTTTTGCAAAAGGGTAGTGATGCCACAGAAAACACAGAGAATGGTTTGATGACCATCAGCACAGTCGATTTGACTGTTTCAGGTCTTGTCGGTGGTGCTTATACCATTGTAGTGGAAGACCAATGTGCGTCAAAACAAAGTCAAGATTTTGAACTCAGTCCGATTAGTGATCCGTTCTTTATCGTCCAAACTGCAAAAACCGATTTGGATTGTGCTAGCTCAACCGATGGACAGATTTCTGTGTCTTTGTCTGGTGGTAGTCCTGAAAATGCCAAGATTACTGCAACCAGTGAAGATGGTGAATTGCTTGGTTCGGGTCGTGACATAACATTGACTGATCTAAAACCAGGAAACTATAATTTCAAATATGTAAGTATCGTAGAAAACTGTACAGACGAAGTCAATTTCCCTGTTGCAGTCACTGCTCCAGACCCAATCAATTTCACTTATACTGCCGAGGACGTTATTTGTGCCGACAAGGGCGCGTCTGTAACCTTCAAAGTGGAGAATGCAACCGGCACACCTGCTCTAACATTGTATAATGCAGAAGGCAA
>JAGHUM010000049.1 GCA_018064855.1 Candidatus Physcocola equi | reverse complement strand
CAAGACGTTGAGGAAACAACTGTATTTGTTTGGGATTGTAATCCTTAAAGTGTAACTTTGTATACATTAATTTGTTTTATATCAGAAAGATAATAAATTTTTCTGACATAGCAAAGCCTTGGCTTGTGAAAGTCGGGGCTTTGTCTGTTTTTTTACATGTATTTGCATACGAAAAGAGGGCATATCAATTTTGATACACCCTCATCGATGCAACCGGCTAACGCCGGATGGGCAACTACATGTCCTCAATTTCGCGAACTCTATTTTCTGAGATATCTAACATACACCTTAACTTATCTAACAATCGTGAAATCTGTTTTTCGTTTCTTTCTCTTTTCATTATGCTAATTCATTCTTTTTTTTCTTAACTTATGCACTGGTTCGAAAAAGTGGCAGTATTATACCTTTAAATCTGTATAATTCGTAAAACTTCGCTGGCAAAAACGAAGTACCAACTTGTACTTACCTTTTTTGTCATCTTCACCTACAGCACTTGAGGAGCCAGCCGCATCTATTTTTATCTTTGATATATGCGGCAATTTGTATAATTTTGCCTTCATTTTAGGACAAAAGCATACAATATATAATAATGAGTGTAGGAAAATCTCCGGAAGAATTAGGGCATCTACCTGTGAGGAAGTTGCTGATCAACTACTCGTTGCCTACCATATTTGCCCAGGTAGCCGCATCAGTATATAATATTATCGACTCAGTTTTTGTAGGGAACGAGGTTGGCGCTCTTGGTCTATCCGCCATGGCTGTCACCCTTCCATTGATGAACATAGCCGCTGCGTTCGGCGCCATGATCGGAGCCGGCGGAAGCACGCTCATCTCCATAAAGATGGGCCAGAAAGATGACGTGGGAGCAGCCAATGTGCTTGGCAACGTAACCGTGATGAACATCATCTTAGGACTGACATTGATGACAATCGGCCTATTGTTTATGAATCCCATTCTTACGGTGTTTGGCGCCAGCGACCAAGTCCGTCCGTTGGCTGCAGATTTCATGCGCATCATTCTTTTAGGAAACGTGGTGACGCATCTCTATCTAGGTTTGAACAATGCGATGCGATCGAGCGGGAATCCACAAAAAGCCATGAACATGACCTTAATGACCGTGGGGGTGAACCTCGTATTGGCTTTTCTGTTCATCAAAGTATTCAAATGGGGACTGAGTGGAGCCGCACTTGCCACCGTTCTCGCCCAATTGAGCGCACTGATCATCATCTTAAAACATTTCGCCAATCAGAATGAATACCTGCATTTCAAGCGCAGCGCCATGAAACTGAAAAGAAACATTGTAAAAGGCATTTTAGGCATAGGCATTTCCCCCTTCCTTATGCACACCTGCTCGTGCCTTGTGGTGATACTCATCAACCGCAGTCTGCAGGATCTCGGAGGCGATTATGCCATTGGCGCATACGGGAACGTCAACAAAATCCTGATGTTTTTCGCCATGGTGGTACTCGGCATCAACCAAGGTATGCAGCCAATCGCGGGATACAATTACGGGGCGCGCCAATACGACAGAGTGATCGAGGTTTTGAAAAACGCCATCTGTTTTGCATCCGCAGTCATGATCGCATCCTGGATTCTTTGCGAGTTATTCCCAAGCCAAATCATGAGTGCATTTGTAAAAGATGATGAAAAGATGGTGGAAATGAGCGCATTTGGGTTAAAAATCGCAGTAATTACATTCCCTGTCGTAGGTTTTCAGATGGTCGCCACCACCTTCTTCCAAAGTATTGGCAAAGCGTTGTGGGCTGCCATCCAATCCGTGATGAGGCAAATGCTGTTTTTAGTACCATTGGTCCTCATTTTGCCACAATTCTTCGGACTGACAGGTTTGTGGGCTGCATTGCCAGCGAGCGACGCGTTGTCCGCCCTTTCCACAGCCATACTGCTGATTATCCAGCTCAAGAAATTCAAGAAAATGAAACAGGAAACCAAAATCTGAAATACCATGGAAAACAAAAACAACAATATCGTAATCAGCGTGGGACGTCAGTTCGGTTGCAAAGGACGCGTTGTAGGGAAAATCATTGCAGACCGTTTTGGATTTAAGTTTTACGATGGCGATCTCATCAACAGAGCGGCAGAAGAAATTGGTTTTGACCCAGCTTTGTTTGAGAAAGCCGACGAGAAACCAGTGCTGCCACGTTTTTTCGAAAGCGTGGGTCACATTTTTATGGCATGGGCCGACAATGCCGATGAAAACTACTTGAGCAACAGCCGGTTGTTTGAGATTCAAAGCAGAGCCATCCAGCACATCTCCAACGAAGGTCCGTGTGTCATCATGGGCAGATGCAGCGACTATGTGCTCCGCAACAACCCCAACCTGTTCAGTGTGTATTTCTCTGCGCCAATGGATTTCCGCATCGAATGCATCAAAGAGCGTTCGGGCATCACCGACGAAGACAAAGCACGGGAAATGATAGAGAAAGCGGACAAAAAAAGAGCAGAATATTATAACTACTACACAGACAAAGACTGGGGGCACAGCAGCAGCTATGACCTGTGCATGGATGTCACCCTTTTGGGAGTTGAACGCACAGCATCCATAGTTGGCGACATCATAAAAGAGAAGTTTGGACTCTAAAAATAGGTTATGCCGCTTAAAAAAAGTAAATTTGCGTATTCAATATAAACAGACTATTGTATGTGGTTTATGAAAAAACTCAGCAAGCTAATTCTCAAACTGGCCGGCTGGAAAGCATATAGCAATGTGGAAGTAGCGCCAAAATGCGTTTTCTGTGTGGCTCCCCACACCAGTAACTGGGACTTCTGGATTGGCAAGCTGGCTTACAGCTCAATGGGAGGTGTGCGTCCAAACTTCCTCATCAAGAAAGAATGGTTTAGATTTCCGTTCAATCTCTTTTTTGGCCCCATGGGAGGCATACCTGTGAATCGCGGAGCTAAAAGCTCACTCACAGAAGCTGTGATTGAAGAAGCAAAAAAACTAGACCGATTCCAACTCGCAATCACACCGGAAGGCACACGCAGCGCCAACCATGAATGGAAAAGAGGTTTTTACTTCATCGCCAAAGGCGCCAACATACCTCTTTATATTGTCGCGCTTGACTTTGGGCGAAAAGAAGCGTATATTTCACACGAATATAAACTCACCGATGACCCCGATGCAGACTTGAAGGCCATCCAACAATGGTACATCGAACACGACATAAAAGGCTGTCATCCTGAAAAATTCAAAACAGCAGAATGAAAAAAAGCCCAAACATCCTCACCTTGGTTTCTGCCCTGCTATTATGCACGGTACATTTGCTTTGCTCCTGCGAAAACGATGCTGACTTCAGCAACGATAGCAGTCTGCGTCTCAGTTACTCCATCGACACACTTAAATTTGAGCCCCTTGTAACAGAGCAGACGACCTCCACACGCACAATCGTCATCCGCAACAATAGCGGGGAAGACCTTCGCATCAGTTCGGTTGAACTGGAAAGCCATAGCGGCAACTTCCAAATGAATGCCGACGGGAAAAACGGCGAGAAAGTCAGCAATCTGGAAATCAGAGATGGTGACAGTATCTACGTCTTCGTAAGAGCCAATCTCAACCAACTTGCAGACAATAACGAGGTTTGGATTGAAGATGCCATCGTAATTAACTATAACGACCATTCCGACAGGATCATCATCACAGCCTTAGGTCAGAATGCGGTAGTCCTCCGCAACCACACTGTCACAAAAGACACAATCTGGACCAGTGAGCAACCATTCTTGATTTTCGACAGCCTTAAAATCGCAGAAGGCACCACTCTCACCATGGAAGCCGGCACCATAATCCGCATGCACAACCAGGCGGTTATTGACGTCAATGGCAGCATTGTCCTTAAAGGCACAGCAAGTGCTCCTATCATCATAAGTGGAGACCGCTACGACAACCTCACATCCAACATTCCATATCTCAGACTACCAGGGCAATGGGATGGCATCCACTTCAGCGGAAGCAGTTCCAACAACATGATAACCGGAGCATGGATTACTGGCATGACCAGCGGAATCGTGATCGACTCCGCAGCCATCAACCCGAACGAATGGAGGTTGCAAATCATCAATTCGGAAATTCGCGTCTCCCAGAATGGCGTGCTGATTGCCAACAACGCCAACATTGGCGCAGCCAACAGCGTATTCGCCAATGGAGGCAGCCGTAATGTGGAATTAAACGGCGGTGCCTATCAATTCGTACACTGCACCATCTGCAACCTCAGCACAGGGAACCGATGGAAACCAAGTTTGTGCATAAACGCCAGCGTCTCTTGTCCGATACTGGAGTGTACTTTCGCTAATAGCATCATAGCTGGCAGCCAGCAGCAAGAAATAGAAGTGAGTGGCGACAGTCTGGCGACGTTCAACTTCCACAACAGTCTGGTGTTTACCGCCACAGAAGACTCCATCCACTACAAAGACTGCGTGAGAAACCAAAACCCACAGTTTGACTACGACAACAGCAAACGCATCTATGACTTTCACATCGACAGCACAAGCGCCGCACGTTACATTGGAAACCCAGCCTACATCATGCAGGTACCCGTTTGCGCTTTCGACTTAGAGGGAAACAACAGAATGAACGACAGTCTTCCTGATGCTGGAGCCTACACATGGATGCCAACCACCAAATAACTAAAGGTATGACCATACAACACATAAAAAAACACCTGAAAAAATACCTCATTGGAGCAGCAACTCTCATTGGAGCAGTTTCTTCCGGTGTTTACGTCAACAACACATACAATGAAAGCAACCAGCCTCAGGTCGTCATCACCCCAAACAAACAAGACATAGCTGAGGGGGAAGAGCCACAGGATGCAAACACAGTCAGTTACGAAGAGATGAGCAAGGGGGCTAAAAAAGCCTACCTCGACATGGAAAACGACAAAGACGAGCCGGAAGTGATTTCGGGAACAACCCGCGAACGTATTGTCTGTTATAACGTTGAAAACCTTTTCGACACAGAAGACGACCCTAAAAACCACGGAGATGACGATTTCACCCCAGACGGGAAATACCAGTGGACCGAACTAAAATACAACACTAAATTAAAACACATCTCCACCGCCATCAAAGAAGCAGGAAACGGAATTTCCCCTATGATCGTCGGACTTGTGGAAATGGAGAATAAGGAAGTGCTGGAAGACCTCATTCAGCAAGACGCATTAAAAAATCACGGATATGCCATCATTCACAAAAACAGCCGTGACCCGAGAGGCATCGACGTGGCTCTACTCTACCAGAAAAACAAATTGGTTCAGAAAGGCATCGATTGGATAAACTGTGAGCCAACACGCAGCCACAGCAACATGCGCGAGATATTGCACTGCACCTTCATCATAAAATCAAACAACGAAAAGTTGCATGTATTCATCAACCACTGGCCATCCATGAAAGACGGCGAAGAGGAAACCGAGCCAAAGCGCATCATTGCCGCCACCGCTTTAAGAAACGCAATCAGCGAAGTTCATGCCAAAGAAGGCGAAAACGCCAACATCGTCATCATGGGCGACTTCAACAGTCTTCCATCCAGCAAATCACAGCACGAGACGCTCGGAGTGCGGCTTTATAAAGAAAAGTACGAGTCAGCAGACCTTTACAACCTGCTCAGCAAATACGAAGACAACCCAAACATAGGCACACATAAATTCAACCAAAAATGGGACGTCATCGACCAAGTGATTGTGTGTGCGAATCTACTCGACAAAAAAAACGACATTTTCACCACAGCCAACAGCGCCCACATCTGCCACAAGAAATTTCTGTTGAAGCAAAGCAACAGCGGCTACTATTCCCCTAAACGCGCGCTTAGTGGCTACGTTTGGTCGAACGGATATAGCGATCATTTACCCGTATCGTTGGATTTATACATTAAGCAATAATGAATATTGAAGATGCCCGAATTTTGTGCATGAGCCAAAAATGCGCGACAGAAGACATGCCATTTGGAGATGACTATGTTTGCTTTCGCGTCATGAATAAAATCTTCGGCGGGCTTCCCCTCAACATGCCCAACATTTTGGTTCTGAAATGCGACAAAGAGGAATTTGACGAGTTATGCGCCAACCACCCCAGCATCGAGCAGGCATGGCATTGGCACAAAAAGCATTGGATTCAGATAGATCTAACCGGGAGCGATATCAGCAAAGAATATATCGAGGAATTAGTGGGGAAAGCCTACGCCACTGTAGTAAAGAAACTTACAAAGAAAGAGCGAGAGGAACTCGCACAACTTTAATGTCTGTTTAATATTTGCAGGCATCATAGCCGCGCCTACCATTCCCCATCCGGATCTTCATCCGAGCCATCGACACCTGCAACAATCTTATCGATAACAGGCAACATCAGACTCATTTCAAAGCCACGTCCGGCACCGAAACGCAGCAGTTTAGTCTTCGCATCATAGCGGTTTTTATATTTAAGTGTGCGGAATTTCGCCTGAAGCACCTGCTGCATACCCTCTGCATAGTCTTCTGAATCATTGAAAATCTCATCCAGAATAGGCTTGCACACCGTATCGGGAATCATCTTGCCACGAAGAGAAAAAGCCACCTTATTCTTCCCCCATTTAGAGAAACGCATCTTGTCGAGAGCAAAAGCCCGCACATACCTGGACTCGTCCACAAACTTTTCCTTCAAGAGATAGGCAATGATGGCCTCTGAATCTTGAGATTCTATATCCCATTTAACCAATTTCTTTCGAATATCCGAAAGGCAGTATTCCGAAACGGAGCAAAGTGCCGCCAACTTGTATTGAGCTTCATCTTTCGTCATAATCATCCATTTTTAGTGGCTCTAACCATTCTGTCTTTAGCGAAAAAATCCTTGCGCACTTGAACGTCAGCAAAGCCCATCTTTTCAAGCATCTCTTTGATTTCGGTTCCAAACCTTTCATTTATCTCAAAATACAGCATTCCCTTCGGTTTAAGAGCCGACAAAGACAGTTCTGCAATCCTGCGATAGAAAAGCAAGGGGTCGTTGTCTGGTACAAAAAGGGCCAGATGAGGTTCATATTCCAAAACATTCTTATGCATTTGTTCCTTTTCCATCTCACATATATAAGGAGGATTGGAAACCACCACATCCAAAGGTGCATAGGCATCAAACGAAGAATGGAGCACATCCAGCGGATCGACAGAAACAGAAACATTCATACGTTCAGCATTGGACTTTGCCACCCGCAAAGCCACAGATGATACATCGACAGCAGCCACCCTTACATGAGGAAGTTCGGCAGCCAAAGAAACGGCAATACAGCCGCTGCCCGTACCCACATCCAACAAAGAAGATGGTTGTTTTTCCCGACAATCCTCCACAATCCACTGCACCAGTTCCACCGTTTCAGGACGCGGGATGAGAACACCAGGCTCCACATTAAACATTCTGCCCATAAAAACAGCCTCACCTTCCACATATTGGACCGGTTCGCCCGATTTCAGTCTCGACAAAAAAGAATCAACCTGAGCAGACTGTGTTTCACTAAGCGAAAGAGGAGAATGGCAAAGCAGATAACCTAAATTGCAATCGAGCACCATCTGCAAGCAAATGCGCGCAAGTTGTTTGGCCTCGTCGGCATCATAGAGATCAGAAAGAGCCGAAACAAATCTTGATTCCACATTCCTCATACACTTTGCGCCTCCGCCGCATCCACATCACGCGTCAACTCAATATTAATATCCCTTTCCTCAGAGTCGAGAGCCATGTCGAGTTTGTCCTTTTGCTCAGGAGAGTCCTGATTATCATTAAAGAGCGGTTTCGTACGTTCGCGCAGGAAAAAACGTTTATAATAAGAAATGAGAATCGTGGTCAAAGGCAGCGCGATAATCATGCCGAGCACTCCGAGCATATACCCCCAAATAGAGAGCGACAGCAAGACAACCGCAGGATTCATACCCATAGACTTTCCCATAATCTTCGGAATAAGATAAAAATCCTGCACTACCTGAACGATGATAAACACCAACGCAAGCAAGAAAAGCGCCCAGCCAATCGACGAACCGCTTTCCGATGCCTGAATCAACATCAACAACGCAGCAGGCGGCAATCCCAAATACTGCAAATAGGGCACCATGTTCATGGCGCCAAGCATTATGCCCATAACAAGCGCCATAGGCATATCAATCAGCCAGAAGCCCAAAGCGAAGATAGAGGCATCGATAACGGCAATGAATGCCTGCCTCCTGAAATACAAACTCATACCCTTTCGCAAATCACGAAGAAGCGAAATAGCAACGACTCGGTTTTTAGTAGGGACCAATTTAATCAGACTAATCGTAAGACCATCCTGGTCTCTCAAAATGAAAAAAAGGTAGATAATTGTAAAAATCGCCCCACTTGCGAAAAACAGCAAGTCCACAGAGTTGGAAACAAGAGAAAGAAGTTCCGGCAACATATCTTTCACCATGTCCGCAATTTTACTAGGTGTGAACCAGCGATTCACATCGGCATTGTCGGTGAGCTGACGGAAATAATCAATCCAGGCATCGGGAATAATCGATTGTTGAAGATTGTTGTCCGTCACCAGCAACGACTTCAGTTTGACAAACTCCTCGATAAAGGTCGGAATCATAACAAACAAGAAAGTAAGCAGAGAAAGAACGATGCCCAATATCACAACAATGATGGAAAACGAGCGAGACTTCAAGAAACGCTGAATAAAATCAACCGTCGGCTGGAAAATATACGCCAAAAGCCAGGCAATGAAAAAAGGGAGGAGCACCGGACTCAGATATTTCAAGAGCAAGAAAGCTCCAAGTGTGACCACCGTATAAATGGTAAGCCGGGCAATCCGGTCTAAGGTGAAAGGTTTTTGAAAAGATGATGCCATAAAGCCTATAAAAAGATAGAAAACGATAAAAAGACACAAGAATGTAAATTATACCGCTTCTTAATTTTTGTTAAGAAAAAGTTTTACTACTTTTGTTAATGAATCCGCTTTTCAAGAAAAAAAAACAAATAATATTAACAAATCGCACGCAGAATCATGTTTTTTGGCACGTTATTTGCATAAATTCTTGAAGAAGATTAACAAATTTACAAAATATTTGTTAATAACACAAAAAAACAAATGGCAGAACACATCCAAAATAGAGAAGAAAAGATTTCGGCGATTTTAGACGAAATAAAAGAGCTTGAGATGCTTACAAAAGGATTTGAAAATCCTGAAATGCTGAAGCAACTGGCTCTCAAGAAGGCACAACACCTTATACATCTCTATGAGGGAATGGATGTATCTTCACCTAAAGCCGTCACAGACGACTATGAGTTCGTCACTCAGATTGCTGCAGCGGAATCGGCTGTTCTTTCAATGGAAGAAGACTATCCATTGACAGCCGAGGAACCTGAAACAGAAAAGCAACCAAAAGAAGACACCGAGGTTGAAGCCACAGTCACTACCGAGCAACCGGTTGCCGCCACCGTTGAAGCAAAAGAAGAAAAGAGAACCGAGAGCACCCCGCTTTCTGCAGAAAAAAAACCATTTGAGCAAAAGCCGATCCCGACGAAATCCAGCTCCAGCAGCTTCAGCAGAATGGAAAGCCAATTTGTGACAAGCTTGAAGAGTGCCATAAAATTGAACGACAGAATACGTTATAAAAAAGAATTGTTTGACAACAACATGAATCTGCTCGACAAAACCATTGAAGATTTGGACAAGCAGAGTAATTTGGAAGATGCAATGACCTATATTCATCATCATTTCCTCCACTGGGACAACGAAAGCGACGCTGTAGAGGACTTCCTCACCTTGTTGGAAAAGCGATTCTCGAACAAATAACAAAAGAGAACAGGAAAAAATGGGAAAGCTATACATTGTTCCGACGCCAGTCGGCAATTTGGAGGACATGACCTTTCGCGCCATTAAAGTGCTGAAGGAAGTCGATCTCATTTTGGCAGAAGACACTCGCACCAGCAGTGTATTGCTCAAGCATTTTGAAATATCGAAACCACTCAGCAGCCATCACAAATTCAACGAGCACCAAACCGCAGAAAATGTGGTAAACAGACTGAAAGGCGGAGAAAACATAGCACTCATCAGCGATGCAGGCACCCCAGCCATAAGCGATCCAGGTTTTTTACTCACCAGAGCATGCACAGAGGCTGGCGTTGAAGTTGAATGTCTGCCAGGCGCAACAGCATTTGTCCCAGCCATCGTAGATAGCGGATTGCCCAACGACAGATTCTGTTTTGAAGGTTTTCTTCCTCAAAAAAAAGGAAGACAGACCAGACTTAACGAAATGGCGGAAGAAACGCGCACCATGATCATCTACGAATCCCCTTTCCGAGTGGTGAAAACGCTTGGGCAACTGGCAGAAGTGATGGGCGAAGACAGGAAGGTGAGCGTGACACGCGAAATATCCAAAGTGCACGAGCAAACAGTCCGCGGCACCTTAGCTGAAGTAAAAGCACACTTTGAAGCGAATGAACCAAAAGGCGAATTTGTCATAGTGGTTGCAGGCAAAGAAGAAGAGCCTAAAAAGAAAAAAGGTAATAAATATAAACACGAAGAAGAGGAAGAAGACAATTAATACGGCGATATATCCCCTGAAAGTGTTATGACTACTTACTATTAAGAACAAGAATACTAAAATTAAATAATCAACAAACAATGAAAAAGCACTTTTTATTTGTTGCTACATTGGCAATGACCCTTGGTCTTGCATCTTGCAACCAGGAAGAAATCGATCGTTTGAACGCACAGAAAGACAGCATTCAGACAGCCAAAGACCAGCTCGAAAAGCAGTACAAAGAAGAGCAGGATTTGATGAACTCAGTAATGACCAACTTTACTGAAATCAAGCAGGCTCAGCTTGGCATGGCAGAAGAAGCACAGTCAAAAGAAGGTGTAAACCCAGCCCGCAAGGAACAGATTGCTGAAAACTTCAAGTTGCTCAACGACAAGTTCCAGGAAAACCAGGCTAAGATTGAAGAACTCGAACAGAAGCTCAATCAGAGCAACAGCCGTTTCGCTTCTCTTCAGGCTACCATCCGCAACTTGAAAGCACAGCAGGCTGCCAGCAAGAAAGAAATCGAGTCACTTCAGGAACAGCTTTCTCAGAAAGACATCGAAATCAAGTCCCTCAACGACAAAATCGCGTATAAAGAACAACAGCAAGACTCTATCAAGAGCATCCAGATGGAACGCGAAGCTACCATCCAGGCTCAGGATTTGGCTGCAAACAAGGTTTACTACTTGCTCGCAAACAAGAAGTTCTTGAAAGAAAGAGGCTTGAAAGACCTTACAAAAGCAGACATCAAAGAAAGTTTGATGACCGCCGTTGACCGTCGCGAATTTGAAGCAAACGAAGGTTTGGATCTTAAGACCAAGAAGGCAGAAATCCTTACCAGCCACCCAGCCTCTTCTTACACTCTCGCGCCAAAGAGCAAAGAAGACAAGACTTTGGTTCTCAAAATCAAGGATTACAAGTCATTCTGGAGCACTTCAAACAAGCTCATCATCAAGATCAAAGACTAATACAAGTCTATAATTCACAAATGGAACATACCCTAAATCCAAGGAGAGAAACATTCCATTTGTAAAAATTATTGCCTCAAAAGTTTATTTTTGCCACGCAAAGAATTATCTTTGCGTGGTTTTTTATTGCACAAATGAACACTAACGACGGATACACACTAAGCAAGACCAAACTATTCCTCATCTCTTTAGTCTGTTTCGTATTAGGTTTCCTCTGCTGTGAATACATATTTCACAAAGAAGATTACATATACAGAAACACACTCACTGAATTTGACTTGGGAGAAAATGAATACAGCGATGGGATAATTGCATTCAAATGTCCTAAGGACTTCACTTGCCAAGCATCAGGAGACCAATCGTTTCCTACCATGCATGTTATCACAAGCGACACAGCAGACTACAGTAAATTCACAGAGGCCACCATTGAAGGCGATTTTCAATTTACAATGAACAACGAGAAGTGCCTTTTAGCATGGTATATGTATCACGAGAAAGATACACAAAAAACGGGTTTTCAAGACATGAAGGAAACCATTACAGAGAAAGGAAACAAAAAAATATTTGAAAAAAACTCGTATTATCCCTACAAAACGGGAACATCAACCACAGAACAATCAGACACATTATTCAGTCGGTTCATGATAATCCAAGATGCAAAAACTGAAAAAGTCTGCTTCATAGACTGGATAAGCACAGACAACAAAGATAAAAACATCCAAGCATTGGAAGAATTGGCAGAATCGGTGCGATTTGAATAATAAATCGGCAAGACAAATCTTTCATTTGGATTGGACTAAAATTACAAAAGGCTGCGAAATATAAATACAACCCATTATTTCACAGCAATATAAACAAAATCCTAAAAAATGCGGTTCGTTTGAAACATAACTGCAAACACAAGCCGAGAAAAGGCCCTAACTTTGCTTCAGAAACAAAGAAGCAATGTTTGAAAAGAATTAAAAGACATCTGATAAGTCAGATAAAAGATACATGTAGTTTATTTGTAAATATAATTGTAGTTTACTAGTGTTTGTAATTAAAAAGTAATGAATTGAGTTTTTAGTTTATTAGGTTCAGAGAAGGCGGTGTGCGAACATCGCCTATCTTGTTTTATACAACGTCGCCTTTTTATTGAAAAATCATTATATTTGCATATATATAATTTCACTTAAAACCGAAAGAAATGAATCTACCAACCATTCTCCCATACGCGGCGCCACTTATCATTGGAGGCGTCATTGGTTACATCACAAACAAAGTGGCCATCAAGATGCTGTTTCGTCCGCTCAAGCCGCATTACATATTTGGCTTCAAATTACCTTTCACACCGGGCATGATTCCCAAAGAAAGGGCACGAATCGCAAAGGAATTCGGGAAAAGCATCAGCATAAACCTGATGAACAAAGAGACGATAGAAAAAACGCTTCTGAGCGAAGAAATGATAGGAAGAATAGAAAACAGCATCCAGGAGTTTTTCGACAAGCAGAAAGCAAACGGAGAGAGCCTACGCACCTTGCTGTGCCACTATGTAAAAGATGAGCAAATCGAAAGTTTGAGCAAGACAGCCAGAGAAGCGCTTACCACACAAATACACAAGAAGCTGACCGAAAGCCAGCTGGGCGACAAAATTGCCAAGATGGCAGTGGAACACGTCGCCAGCAAGATTAAAGGGAGTCAAATTGGAGGCGTTTTCAACATGTTTGGCAACGTTATAGACATCATCATTGATGCTCTTACCAATTCCGTACAAGACATCCTCAAAAAGCACATCAACGAGATTATCAACGAAAACGGAGATGACATCGTAAACGAAATGTTAGGCAACGAAACAGACAAAATTCTCAACACCCCAGTAAAAGAACTGCTGAACGGTAAAGAGGAGACAATAACAGAGGTCAGCAATGGCATAATAAACGCCTATAAGATCATCGTAAACGAGCAACTCCCCAAAATGCTTGGAGCCATCAACATTGAACGCATGATTGAAGAAAAAATCAATGAGATGGACTTGCAAGAAGTCGAGAAAATGATTCTGGATGTCGCAGCGAAAGAGTTGCGTTATATTGAATGGTTTGGAGCCCTGCTTGGTTTCCTTATGGGTGGCATAAATGTATTAATCACATTGCTGTGCTAACAACAAGGGGAAAATTAAATATTTCCGATGGACTGCATCGCTAATCTTTCCGCATAGTCTTTACAGCTTTTTCATTGAGTTTTCGTTGAAATCAAATTGGCTATAGTCCATCCATCTTATTTGTTCGAAAACGTAATGTATATAACAGCAGCCTCTTATTCCCGAGCCTTCATATTTGTCGAAAATATGAACTCGGTTATTGTTAATAAGTCCGTGTCTGTAGCCAACACCGTCGCACCAATATAATTCTTTTTTTGCAAACGTTATTTCCTTTTGTCCCGTCACTCTAAAATAGTCCATAGCCTGACTGCCATAGACCAAATAGGTGGTGTGCTTTGTTTCAAACATACCTACGCATGTTTGTGAATTATCTTGATAGTCTCTCGTTTGAATGGAATCTCTAATCACCCCCTCATTACTAAAGGTAATAGTTTTTACCCCGTTGTTCTCTCTTATGCATATTTTAACAAAATGGTGGAGAGTGTCCACATCCATATCTTTAGCGATAGCGGAAATGTCAGCGTTTGTACTGTTCAAAATTGGCAATGTTATGCTCTGTCCTGGTTTAATTGTTGTGTCCTTTATGCTTAGATTGAAAGGGCAAAATGTTCGGGCAGAAAATGGATTGTGATAGTCTGTTTTCGACCAGCACTCAAATGCCAGAGTGGCATTCTTTGGTGTGCCAATACCGCGATAATGGCAGTAGCCTAAATAGTCGTTTAACATAGGCAATTTCCCTATTGCTTTTTGCATTTTCTCTACTGCCACATTGGGATTTGATGCTGTGCCAATGCCAAACAGTGTGAAAACTCCTAAATGACCTGTTGCCCAAATATTCCCGTATTGTTCAGACTGTTTCAACAATTTTATGCCCTCTGTATATTTCTTTTCCTCCAACTTGATAATGCCCGCAAGCAGATAACCATAAGAAGGATTTTCCTTTACAAACTGTCTGCTCACTGTTTGGACTTTTCTCTCATATTCTGCCTCGTCGTCAACAATTATCACCACTTTATTATAGAAATCATATAGATTTACGTAGCATTTTAATTGAAGATACAGTTGGCTGATAGTGTTGATTAGTTCCCTTCCGTTTTTAGTAAGTTTATAGTCATCGTCGATGTAGTTGGATTCATCATTTTTAAATCTTTCTTCGAAGTTGTCGGCTAAACTAAATAAAAATGTTGGAAGGCAAAGTTTGTTGGCTCGTTTAATCAGATAGTCAATAATTGGACCTGCTTTTTTATCTGATGGATTGAGTGCGTAAATGTTGATAAATAAAGCGTAATCGGCAATAACAGAATGATCGTCTTCTCGAATCAGTTGGTTATACAGGTTATAAATACTGTCTCTGCAAAGTGAATCCAGAGTTCTCTTAAAACCAAATTCATACTTCATTATCACTAAACTGGTTGCATCGTTCCGTTGTTTCATTATTTCTTTTAAATGGTCGGTTGAAAGGTCTATACCACCATTTTTTGCCTTTTCAGCCCAGTATTTGGCTTTTATCGTATCAGGTTTAACTCCATAACCCCAATAATAGCAGACAGACAAACGTTTTTGGTCGTCATGGTTGCCGTTTTCTGCCCGTTTCATCAAATCCTTGACCATTTTTTCTGGGTTGGTTTTTGCTATGGCGGTAGTGCTTGTTAACAGGGAAAGTAGAAGCAAAAGTATGTATTGGGTGTTTATATGTATAGTATTCATATCAGTGTGAGTAAAAATTGTGTCCTACACTTGTAAATCCAGTTTTGTAAAATCCTATAGATAACAACTTGAATAGTATGAAAAAAAATACATTTTCAAGAGGAAATTACAAATTCATTATTTTTTTTGCGAGACATGATGCGAAAAAAGCAATCGTTTTGCTTGTCTCCCCCAAAAAAGACAACTTCTAACATACAAAACTAATCATTTCCCAGCATAAAAAAGCGGGAAAAACATCATTTCATCGGCTTTTTTCCGCCTTTTGGCGAATTATTACAAGTATCTAAAAAAATAATACAACACGAACGCAGTCAGATTGACTAATTTTGCAACAGTTAAAGCAAGAAAACAAACACAGTTTTTTCATCGTAAAAAACGTTTATAAAAAAAGTAGTGTGTGTGTATTTGTGTAATATTAAATAGTTAGTTTCAATAAAAATTCCCAGCTGTGAAAGTTGGGAATTTTTGTTTTATCAGATTATTAACGGCATTCAGTCAAAACAAAAAAAGAAGACGATTATCTCTTCGTTTGGAAATCGCGTTTGGTCATAAGCCCCTCTGACGGATTCTGAACTGCATTCACCACTTTGCTAAACATATAATAACGTTCAGTTATCGCGCCATTGAAATTGATGGTACTTTCAAAATTCCAGCCCATCTTTTTGAAATGGCTGAGCACATCCATTTCACTATCAAAAACGAGCGGAGCACCATTAGCATCAACAATCACATTATCTTTTTCGGCTGATAGATTACGAGTCTGGCCAAAGGCATAAATGGCATTGAATTTATCATTGTCTGCTGGCAACACAGAAACATGAATGTACTCTGTGTGGGTATCCTTTCCTGAAGCAAGGGCAGTATCAACCAAAATGACACGTTGAGCCTTACAAACCGAAGAAACGCCGCCAAGGGCAACAAAACCCAATAGGAATCCAAACAATAACTTATTCATGGCAATAAACTTAATCGTTTTATAATAGTAAGAGTATCAGATTATACGAAATTAAGCAAAAACGCAGAATTTTACAATTAAACCAGTCAGGATTTGTAAATAGTCATATAATTCTCGAGCATACGTTCCACTGTAAAATGCGAAACAAAAGAGTGACGTGCCGCATCCGACATTTGGGAAGCGAGGGAAGAATCAGTCAAGATATTATTGATTTTTTCGGCGAATACGTCGGCATCATTGGATACTGCGTAACCTCCCATTTCAGAGAGCAACTCAGGCACTCCACCGACCTTTGACGCCACCACAGGAGTACCAGTTGCCAGACTTTCAATAATCACCATTGGCAAGCCCTCAAAATCGCTCGCCAGCATAAAGACATCCGCAAATTTAATATAAGAAGCGGCGTTGATGCGATTGCCAAAAAAGAACACGTTGCTTGGGATGTATCCAACAGGGTCAGTCAAATTTCCAATCCAGATAAAAGCCACATCCGGAAGTTTACTTGCCGTCTTCAAAAACAAATCGAGACGCTTTGGTTTGCTCAAACGGGCAATCGTCACTACTCTACCTCTATAATCCTTAAACTGATCAAAAGGGTTTTCATTCAACATCGCAGGAGACTCAATGCCATTATAAACGCACGCCACATTCTTGAATATATTTTCCGACTTCAGATTCAAACAATCGTAATTGCTGACGCCAACGATGGCCTTACAACGGCTTTTTAGCATCTTTTCAATAGGCAGGAACTTTCTATAAGCCACGCGAATAGAATCAAAGCCATGAACGGTATAAACCACTTTGGATTTAGGGAAAGACAATCTTCCCAAAACACCAGCCTTGCTTGAATGCAAGTGAATAACATCCGGTTTAAACTCTTTAAACAACTTATGAAATTTCCAAATGGTTTTAGCTTCATCTACCGGAGAAACCGCTCGTTTAAGAGATGGCACTCTGCGTTTCTGCACATTATCATCTAAAAGATTCCACATCTTACCATCTCCTTCACCAGCAGCCACCATCACATCATGCCCCATACGAGAAAAGCCATTAGCCAAATTGGCAACGACAGATTGAGCACCGCCCAATTCACACAATGTAATGACTTGTAATATACGCATAGTGAGAGAAACAATCATTTATTAGATGAACAAAAGTAAGAAAAAGAAAGGAAAGAAACAAAGTATTAAACGCAAAAGAGGTCACCTTTTTAGGCGACCTCTTTATAAGAAAAGCATTTATTATCACTTTATCTTCACAACTTCGATGGCTCCATTGTGAACCAAGCCAGTCTTCATGACCACAGTGTAGTAGTAAACACCAGGGTCTGCAAGCAAGCCACGGTAGGTGCCATCCCAACCATCGTTGCTTTCCACGATCTTCTGACCGTAGCGGTTGAAGATGATCACATAATGGCCTTTCATGAAGTCGTCGTTCAAGCCGTCTCTGTCGTAAGGTGTAATGGCGGTTGGAAGCTGATGCATAACGTCGATTGAAACGAGGTTAGACGCTTCGGTAGGACAAACGCCGTTACCTACGAGAACGTAGTAGCTTGATGAATCAGATGGAGCATTCAGTGTAAACACATATCTGCCGTTGCCGTCTTCCTTCGACAATGTGCCGAGGTCTTCATCGTCTCCTTCAAGGCTGCCACCACTCACGATGTTACCTTCACGGTCGTAAACGGTTTCGCCGGCTCCGTCGTAGGCGTTCACCACACGATACCACTTATATACACTTGGCTTGTAAGGGAGTGTGAGAATGAGTTGAGCATCGTCTCCTTCCCAAATGCGGGCCTTGTCTTGCGGATTGGTAGAGAGCAGCACCTGTGTTGGATCGAAGTGTGTGTAAACATCGAGGATGACGCTGTCGGCAATGATCAGGCGATCTTCCTGGAAGAGTTTCATGTTTTCCTTGCTGCCGGCAAACGAGAGACTGTCTTCATAGGTCTCAAGATCACCCTGGCAAGAAACATACAAACTGCTGTCGGAACGGGTGCTTCCACATTCGTTGATTGCGTAGTAGATGGCGGTATGAGCAGAGCCATTGTCGTAGTTGACTGGTTCACCATGCTTGTAAACAGAGTCATTTACGAGCCAGCCTTCTTCTTTGATGGTGCCACCGAGCGGATCCACACAAGCAGGGAAGGTTGACTTAAACTCACCATTGATGTCGAGGCTGTCGCCTTCACAAAGTTTCCAGAGACCGCCTGCGAGGTCGATACGTGGACGTTCGCGAACATCGATATAGACTGCCGCGGTATCCGAGCAACCGGTGATAGTGTCGGATGCCACAAAGTAGTATGTATCGCTCTGGTTGCGGCGGAGGAGCAAATTGTACTTACCAAACGCCTTCATACCTTCTTCGCTGTACAAGTCTTGAGCGTCTTTGAACTTGTCGGCGTAGGTGAGTTCATTGTTACTGTAGATGATGTTTTCAGGAGCGATTGAACCACGGTAGTAATCCCAGAACACGGTGGTTGGAACAGGTACCCAAGAGCCATCGTAGTCTTGGTAGTAAACCACACCGTTGTAGTCACGGATCTGGGCGTTAGACAAACTGTTTTCAGCCGATGTTGGGTGAGCCAAGCTTGCATCGTCGCCACAGACATAAGGGTCGGTTGCCACAGTCACCTTGATGATTTCATCACGAGGCTGAACACGAACAACCTTCTGCATTACAGTGTCGTTGCCACAGACATCTTCAATGTGGAGGTAAACAACAGTAGTCTCTGTAATCAAAGTGCCAGATTCTGGAGTCTGCCATATCTTGAGCGTAGAGGCATCGCCACAGTTCTGATAGATGGAATCCTTAGGGAGGAGAGCTGTGATGTCTGGTACGCCGAACTGACAGTTCTTGAGATAAGTCGGATACATTTCATCCTTCCAATCCGAAGGTTCGTGAACGACAGGAGCAACGGTATCCTTCACATGGATAGTGTAGGTGATAGGATCAGCGGTATTGCCACAACGGTCACTTGCCACATAAGTGTAGGTGATGTCGAACGTATAGTAAGAACAGTCGTTAGGGTCGGAAGACTGTGTGCTTGTACGGGTCATTTTCACCTTTGGATCAGAATCACAAGAGTCTAATGCTGTAACTTCAAGCGGCTCATCGATGTAAGAATCACAACCCATGTTGACTGACTGACCGCCAGGGAGGATGCCTACATAAGTAGGAGCCACAGTATCTTCAGCATGCATGTGCTGTGGATTTTCACAGAAGACAGTATCGTGACGTGTAGTGAGCAGATAGTAGTTTCGAGTGATGTCTGCCGAGCAGTAGTCACCATCCACAATATCGAAGTGTCCTAAAGTCTCTGGAAGAATCTTAGACTCGTCGTCAACACTACCACCAGCCTGCTTAAACTCTTCATAAGTAGCGTAAGCAACAGTTGTATCGGTGATACAGTCGAAATTTGTCTTAGCAAGACCTGGGCAAGTCACCACAGGAGGAATCATGTCTTTCACGATGACGGTGACAGTACACTGTTTATGATTGTCGTGGTCATCAGCAAAGTCGAAGAGAACAACGGTGTTACCCAAACCATAGTTGCCTTCAAGCGCCTTGTTGTCGTCACGAGTGATGGTTGTTGTCACTTCGCAGCACTTGTC
>JAGHUM010000068.1 GCA_018064855.1 Candidatus Physcocola equi | reverse complement strand
TTATATTTATACTATTTAGAATCGTTCTAAAATTTATTTAAACCCATTCTAAACAAATCGGTAATTTCACTAATTTTGCATCATATAAGAACGACACAGCCAATCATATCTGTTCTTCTCAAGACACAATGAAACTATCCGAACTCAAAACAGGACAAAAAGCAATCATAGTAAAAGTGCGTGGCAATGGAGGATTCCGCAAACGCATTATTGAAATGGGATTCGTACGCGGTGCTGAGGTAAAAGCGATACAAAACGCACCTTTGCAAGACCCCGTCGAATATCATATCATGGATTACAATGTTTCCCTCCGACGTTCTGAAGGAGACATGATCGAAATCATGTCGGAAGACGAGTTCAAACTCAGCAATATCAAAACCGACTATAAAGGGACTATCGACGTTTCCGAAATCTTCAGGAAAGAAGCCGACAAGCAAAGCAAGAAAATCAGAGTGGCTTTGGTGGGTAACCCCAACTGTGGGAAAACGAGTCTATACAATCACATTTCTCATGCTTCCGAGCACGTCGGCAACTATAGCGGTGTCACCGTAGAAGCCAAAGAAGGGCATTTCTATTTTGAGGGGTACGATTTCACGCTGGTCGATTTGCCAGGCACCTATTCGCTCACTTCTTATTCTCCCGAAGAGGTTTATGTCAGGAAGAATCTGGTGGAAGACACCCCAGACGTCATTCTAAACGTTGTGGATTCGAGCAACCTTGAACGCAACCTGTATCTCACCACTCAGCTCATCGACATGAACATGCCAATGGTCATCGCGCTCAATATGTTTGACGAGTTGCAGCAGAAGGGAGACAAACTCGACCATGAACAATTAGGCCTTTTATTGGGTGTGCCAGCCATACCCACAGTGGGACGTTCCGGAAGAGGAATCGACACGCTGTTCCACATCATCATCAACATTTTTGAAGGCAGTTATTATTTGAGCAACGAGGGGGGAATCGACAAAGAAAAATTCATCTCCGAGTTTGAAAACAACCCAGACAAGCACAAAGCCGGAGAGGCGCACAAGCCTGTGTTCGACACTGTCCACCACATTCACATTCACCATGGCAATGTCATAGAGGAAAGTGAAAAGAGACTGCAAGAGGCCATCAAAAAAGACCAAAGCATACGCGCCCGCTACTCTACTCGTTTCCTCGCCATAAAACTGATTGAAGGTGACCAAGAAGCAATGAAAATCGCCTCAGCACTGCCTAATGGAGAGGAGATTCTTTCCATCCAAAAAGAGGAACAGAAACGAATCGAGACAGAACTTGGAGAAGATGCAGAGTCGGCTGTTGCCAACGCACGATATGGTTTCATCGCAGGGGCTCTTCGCGAGACATTCACCCCTGCCGCTGTGGATGGCAGGAAAATCACCAAAGAGATTGACCGCTTTGCCACAAACAAATACCTCGGATTTCCCATCTTCCTGATGTTCATCGCTTTCATGTTTTGGTGCACATTCTCTTTGGGAAACTATCCTATGGAATGGATTGACGCAGGGGTGGGTTTCTTAAAAGACTCCATTGCAGCAACAATGCCAAACGGAATGCTGAAAGATCTCATCATAGACGGCATCATAGGAGGTGTGGGAGGTGTCATCGTCTTTTTGCCGAACATTCTTATCCTCTACTTGTTCATTTCTTTCATGGAAGACTCCGGGTACATGGCACGCGCAGCCTTCATAATGGATAAAGTCATGCACAAAATGGGATTACACGGGAAATCATTCATACCGCTCATCATGGGGTTCGGTTGTAATGTTCCAGCCATCATGGGCACTCGTATCATTGAAAGCAAAAAGAGCCGTCTCATCACCATAATGGTGCTTCCGTTCATGTCGTGCAGCGCTCGCATCCCCATCTACACCCTTTTTGCTGTTGCCTTTTTCCCTCAACATCCGGCATTGGCGATGTTTTCGCTCTACTTCATCGGCGTGTTCATGGCATTTGTCTTCGCAAAAATATTCAGGTATTTTCTTAAAGAAGACGAAGCCCCATTTGTATTGGAACTTCCTCCTTATCGAATGCCAACCGCGAAATCTGTACTCACACACGTGTGGGACAAGACCAAAGAATACTTGAAAAAAATGGGTGGTATCATTCTTGTAGCATCCATCATAGTCTGGTTTTTGGAGTATTTTCCACGCGACACTGAATTTGAGGCCATGAAAATGGACTCTACCGAGCAGTACACAATGCCAGACGGGAACGGAGAAACACCATTGGCCACCGCAGCACTCCGACAAAAAGAAAACTCATACATCGGGAAAATCGGGAAAACCATTGAACCAGCCATCAGACCTTTGGGATTCACATGGCAAATGGGGGTATCTCTCTTGGCGGGTTCTGTTGCAAAAGAGATTGTCGTCAGCACCATGAATGTACTTTACACTGGTGGCAACGACTTGGATGACGACGAAGCTTCCGTTCAGCAGCTCAGCAACAAAATGCACAATGAACTGCGAGCCGATGGCACACACGCTTACACATCATTGACAGCCTTCGCTTTCCTTGTGTTTGTATTGCTCTATTTCCCATGTGCAGCAACTATTGCCGCCATAAAAAATGAGACCAACAGTTGGAGATGGGCTGGGCTCAGTGTCGTTTACACCACTTGCCTGGCTTGGCTTATGGCTTTTCTCATCTATCAGGTAGGATCTTTAGTAGGATTGTAATTCCCTTTTCATTGCCATGCAGGAAATAATTGTAGCCATCATCGGTCTTTTTGCACTTGCTTTTGCCATACGGAAGATCTCTCGTTTCATATCAGGGAAGGGCTCCGGATGCAGTTGTTGCGGCCAATGCCCTGGATGTTCCAAATATGGAGAAAAAGACTGCCCATCAAAAATGAAATAAGAGAATCACGGCTCTTTCATTTACTCATAAAGGATATAGAACAGTCTCCTAACCCACATCTGTGCGGTATGGGGGAGTATTTCTATTGTTGAATGTCATCAATTTACCAAATTTCCAAATCGTTTTTTCTTTATTTCAGTGAGAGGAAACGCTTCAAATAGCAGAAATCAGACTTGAATATTTATATTTTTGAGGTGCGGGAGCGGTAGTCGGTAAATTTAATAGGGATCTCAATAATTATAGCTAGTGGAATTACCTGGCATAATTCTTTCTATTTCTTCAATATTTCTCATTATCTCTGAATCGTTAATCCCATTTACGCAATCTCCACTAAAATAGTAAACATCTCCAGTTGTTTCCACATATCCTCCATCAGATGTACGAAATTTGACTTCAAAATTATATCTTTCTGCGTTTGTCAAATATGAGGAATTAAATGCAGAACCGTCCCAGACTTTTGCTCTCCCATCTACAACATTACCGCTAGAGGACCAAATTTGTGTTCCGTTTCTTTTGAAAATCTTACATGACCATGTTTCTGCATCAGTTTCAAATTCTAAAAAATCATTAACCCCATCCACACAATTAGGAGATATCAATCTGTTAAGTTGTGCGTAATTTATTACGCAAGGAGATAAATCATATGCTACATGAGTTGAAACATTAACTATCGATCCATAACTATTCTTGAAAATCACATCTAGCCAATATGTTTCTGCATATAAAAGGGGATCTACGGACGATCCATCCCATACACATGCTGTGTCATTTCTAATAACACCTGCATTCCTCCAAATTCTTTCGCCATATCTATTAAAAACACTACATTCCCAAGAGTCTGCATTTTGTGTATGAAATCGAACATTATTGTAATTTGGACTTCTTCTACATTGACCTTGAACAATATTATTTATTTGTTGGTATGTGATGTGTTGTGCTTTAGCCAATTCTGGCCTTACAATTAATTGACAATTAGTGAGTTGAACGCCGTTCTTCAAAACGATTGAATCTCCAGCAACTAATGCAATGTGTCTATTGTCAGTGTTGTTCACGAGAACTTTACCCGATGCAGGCAAAGAAATCACATGTTTTGCTGCAATCTGTACATTTTGATCTATGATTTCAAAATTAACATCTTGAACAAGATTTGGTAAATCCACAAAATTTGGAGAAAAACCTATGACTTCTACATTACGATTAAATCTATTCAAAATATTTTGAAAATTTGCGTTGTCACTCCCTCTCCATCCAAAATTACAATGAAATAGATTGGAATAATAACCATCAACTACATAATAATGTGAACTAATAATTGATAGAATATCGTCAAAATCTTCTCCGAAAAACAACACAGGCCTTCCACATGATATTTCTGATTTAATTAAATTAATCCAAGCGTCTCCATAATTCCAATCTTCTTTTTTATATCTCAATGAATTATATCCGAATGCGTTTATGCCATTTTCTAATTCACGAATCAATGTCCATGAACCTGTTATTGGACGACCTAATATTTCATGAACGCCTAAAAAAGTTTCATATCTAATATTTGAAGCTGTCCCACAGTCTCTGAGAAAATTGGGCGTGAAATCTGTATGTCCAGTACGCAATTGAGAATACATGAGATCCCATCGATAGTAGCCATATTGTGAAACATAAGGCCATTCCCATTTCCTCAAACACATACCCATTGCTACGGCTCCACACCCCACGTAATTATGACCACACGGATCCCCCGAATATCCTGATGGACATGCCGAATTATATGCCGGATAACAGTTTCCTTCATTATTATAACTTTGTCCCCATAGAATATCACTTCCTTTAATTGTAAGAAGGTGATCACCTTCAATATAATCTGATGCTTTTATCGAATTACAACAAAGATAAATAATTAGTATTAAGTAAATTCTATTCATCTTATACGTTCAAACATTGTTTCTATTTGATTATTAATTATAAGTTCGTTATAGTAATTATAAATATTAATAGTATCAGAACGATAATCTTGTAACCTTCTTTTCCAGCATTCTTGAAGTAACAAAACCTCTTCGTAGCTAAAGAATCTTTGATCATAATAATACCCATTGTTTAGTCTTTTTGCTTCTGAAAACAATAACGAATCTGACTCATTGGGTTTAAAAATATAGTCAAATTTTTTATCTTCTATATCCAAATCATGTCGTCTTACACATGATCCTTGAAGAAAAAAAAGAGCTAGCGTATATAGTGATAAATATTTCATTGTTCCAATTCTTCTAAACGTTGTTTAAGATTATCGTTTTCTTTTTTCATCTCTATGAGATACAAAGTCAGTTCTTCGATTTTTTGGAGTAGCAGATTATCCATTTCAGCAACACTGAGACCATTCTCTTTCATTTCGATTGCAGAAGGTATTCCTGGAAGGTGGTGATTTTCTTTTACATATTCTTCAAGTTCTTCAAGTTTTGGTAGATTATAGTTTAAGTCAAAGACATAATCTGCCATTTCGTTTCTATCAACAAAAACATCACGTGTTTTAAGTGTGTCTGCGTTGATTGTTGACGCTGCAACATCACCGACTTTCAACTCTGTAGCACAGTAAATCGAGCCATTCACAAACAATTTATAATCACTATGTGGAGCGTGCGAAATACCAATGTTTCCCTGTGAAAAATAAAATCCGTTAGGTGCTGAAAATATGATTTTTCTGTCTCCCGAAGGATATCCAGTACATTCAAGCATGATACCTGAATTCCTAGAAACTAATAAATATGGAGAATAGGTACTCCCATTGGGAGAAATTTTTATTGAATTTGCGAATATGTCGATATCAGAATTGCCTGTAATTCCTAAGGCAGGCCCATAAGCTGTTGTTGATGAATTTTTAACATATAAAGAATAATTTGACGTTGAATTTGGCTCAATGTGCAATAGTTCATTGGTATATACATTATTACTTCCTATTGTTACAGGAGTTGCAGTTGTTATACCATTATTATGAACATTCCATTGAGCGCTAACATTTTGAAATAGGAAAAACAAACCGAGAGTGGTAATGTTAATGATTTTTTTCATGTTTATATATGTATATTACAAATGTTAAAAAAACTTATTTGCAAATATAATAATACTTACTAACATATTGTCAATATTACGATTAATTTTTGGAACAATAATTAAGGGATGTCGTTTATCAATTTCATTTTGATTCTAGCACCGGACGTTTCCTTTGTCATT
Source organism: Candidatus Physcocola equi (assembly GCA_018064855.1). Taxonomy (GTDB): domain Bacteria; phylum Bacteroidota; class Bacteroidia; order Bacteroidales; family Paludibacteraceae; genus Physcocola; species Physcocola equi. The sequence goes on along the minus strand of JAGHUM010000068.1, from coordinate 78,194 downwards.
CTCCACTCCCCTCATCATTTTTTCCACCTCATATTCATTTCCAAGTGGTCGTTTTTTTCGGCAAGATGGGCATATCGTCACATCTAAAAGTGGCAAACAAGAGAAAAAGAGAATAAAAATCGCTAGCAAATGAATGAGCCGTGTTAAAGAATCGTATTTTTTTCAATTATTTGTTACAATCATTTCATTTTTTATTTAACTTTGCAAAAACAAAGAATAGAAAACATGAATCAGTTTAGTTCAAATAACTTTTGGTGGTGGCGCTTGCGGAATAAAAATTCGTGAGTCGCTCCTCCTTGTGTGTTAGCTAAGCATTAACAACATAAAGGTCTGTCGGAACTCACGACAGACCTTTTTTATTTCAGTTTTCTCTCCAACCAATTTGAAATAATAAAAAAAATATAAAATGGAAAAATACGCAATCAACGAGAAAGGCTATTATGGCCGTTTCGGTGGAGCCTATGTTCCCGAAATTCTCCAAAAGAACATTACAGAATTAAAAGAGAACTACCTCAAAATCATGAACGAGCCTTCATTCAAGGCAGAATTGGAGCAGCTCCTTCACGACTATGTTGGTCGTCCTACCCCACTTTACTTTGCAAAAAGACTTAGCGAGAAATACGGAGCAAAGATCTATTTGAAACGTGAAGACCTCTGCCACACCGGCGCGCACAAACTCAACAATGCGCTTGGTCAGTTGTTGCTGGCCAAGAAGATGGGGAAGACACGTATCGTTGCCGAAACCGGAGCTGGACAGCATGGTGTAGGCACCGCTACAGTATGCGCCCTTATGAATATGAAATGTGTGGTTTACATGGGAGCGACCGACGTAAAACGCCAATACCTGAATGTGCAACGTATGCGTATGTTGGGTGCGGAGGTAATCCCTGTCACTTCAGGAAACGGAACTCTCAAAGACGCCACCAACGAGGCTATTCGCGACTGGTGCTGCAACCCAGCCGACACACACTACATCATTGGTTCTGTTGTTGGTCCACATCCATTTCCAGACATGGTGGCACGTTTCCAATCGGTCATCAGCGAAGAAATCAAAAAACAACTCAAAGCACAGGAAGGCAGAGAGAATCCAGACTACCTGATTGCCTGCGTGGGCGGAGGCAGCAATGCCGCCGGAACTTTCTATCATTATATTGAAAACGAGGAGGTCAAACTCATCGCTGCGGAAGCTGCAGGCGAAGGTCTTGACGACATGACAAAGAGCGCCGCCACTATCCACCTTGGGCGAGAAGGCGTGCTTCATGGCAGCCGCACGCTCATCATGATGGACGAAGACGGACAGATTGCAGAAGCATTCTCTGTATCTGCAGGTCTCGACTATCCTGGCGTTGGACCTATTCACGCATTCCTTGCTGAAAAAGGACGATCAAAAGTATATGCCATCACCGATGATGAAGCGCTCAACGCAGCTCTCGACCTCACCAAAACTGAAGGTATTATCCCTGCTATTGAAAGCGCACACGCCTTGGCTGTCCTTCCTAAATGCAAATTCAAAAAAGACGATGTAGTTGTTCTCACAGTTTCCGGACGTGGAGACAAAGACATGAACACTTATGCCAATTACTTCCATCTTGGCGAATAAACTTTAAACGATTCTGAAATGTTCAGTTATACGACCAAAAGCAAATCTTTCCTGGCGGATATGTGCACTCCCGTTAGTGCATATATGAATTTGCGAGATTTCTATCCGCAAAGCGCACTTATGGAAAGTTCGGACTACCATAGCGGAGAAAACAGTCGTTCGTTCATTGGCATTCAGCCTATCGCTTCTGTCGCCATCAACCATGGCAAAGCCATTTGCCAATTCCCGGATGGCAGCAAAACCGAACGCGACGTCAACAAAGATTACCTCAGCGATAAAGCCATCAACGATTTTCTGAACGAGATCCACGTTGAAGGCCCAGATTCAAATTTCTGCGGCTTGTATGGTTATACCACATTCAATGCAGTTCGTTACTTTGAAAACATTGATGTGAAAGACACCACGGAAGCGAAAAACGACGCCCCGGATATGCTTTACATCTTGTTCAAAACGGTCATCATGTTCGACCACTTCAACAACAAGATGACCATCATTGAATTGCTGAATGAAGGAGAAAACGACCATATCGACGAAACGGAGAAAAATCTCAACCGCAACAACATTCGCACCTTCAGTTTCAGACCTGTGGGAGACACCTCCAGCACAGTTACCGATGAAGAGTTCAAAGCCACTATCCGCAAGTGTGTAAAGCACTGTCTTCGTGGCGATGTGTTTCAAATCGTGCCATCCCGCCGTTTCATTCAGAAATATGAAGGCGACGATTTCAAACTTTACCGCGCGCTCCGAAGCATCAACCCAAGTCCATACCTCTTCTATTTCGACTTTGGCGGTTTCCGCATCTTCGGGTCATCCCCTGAAACACACTGCCGCATCGAAAACGGGAGGGCATATATCGATCCTATTGCCGGCACAACAAAACGCACAGGCAACAAGGAGCAAGACGAGAAAAACGCCATCTTCCTTCGCAACGACCCCAAAGAGAATGCCGAACACGTCATGCTCGTCGATTTGGCAAGAAACGACCTCAGCCGCAACTGTCACGACGTCAAAGTGGACTTCTACAAAGATATGCAATACTACAGCCATGTCATTCACCTTGTGAGTCGCGTCAGCGGACAACTGGAGAATGGTGCAGATCCTATCAAGGCATTCATTGACACATTTCCTGCCGGTACTTTGAGCGGAGCGCCTAAAGTCCGTGCAATGCAGCTCATCAGTGAAATGGAGCCACACAACCGTGGCGCCTATGGTGGTTGCATCGGATTCATCGGGCTCAACAGGAACCTCAACCAAGCCATCACCATTCGCTCTTTCGTCAGCAGAAACGGAGAACTTTGGTTCCAAGCGGGTTGCGGTGTGGTTGCCAAGAGCAACGACGAATATGAGTTGCAAGAGGTCAACAGCAAATTGGGAGCGCTGAAAAAAGCCATCATCATGGCGGAAAACATGTAAACAGAAAGGAGACACAATGAAAATAGTAATCATAGACAACTACGACTCTTTCACTTACAATCTTTCCCACTTGGTGAAGGAACTCGGCGCCGAAGTGACGGTTTACCGAAACGACCAGTTTGAAATGAAACAACTCGAGACGTTCGATAAAATCATTCTTTCCCCTGGCCCGGGCATTCCATCAGAAGCCGGTCTGCTCCTCGATGTCATCCGAAACTATGCTGGCAAGAAACCTATATTGGGCGTATGCCTCGGACATCAGGCAATCGGAGAAGCCTTTGGCGGCAAACTCACCAATCTCAGCCAAGTTTATCATGGGGTGCAAACTCCCTGCCACACACTCGGCAACGATTATATTTTCGGCAATTCAGAGGGCAACGTGCAAATCGGCCGTTACCACTCGTGGGTAGTTGACAAAGAGGGCTTTCCAAAATGCCTTGAAATCACAGCCGAAAGTGAGGAAGGATATATTATGGGACTGAAGCACAAAGAATACGACATCCACGGCATCCAGTTTCATCCGGAAAGTGTATTGACTCCTGATGGGAATGAGATGATCAAAAATTGGCTTTCTCACAAAGGATAATAAAGCCACGAAACAATCACCAAACAAGAATTTCAACTCAGCAGTTTTTTTATGAAACAAATACTTACACGTCTCGTCAACCACGACGAGTTCACCCGTGAAGAGACCAAGCAAATTCTTTTGAACATCACAAAAGAACAATATTCACAAGAACAGATGACCGCCTTTATCATGGCGCTTCAGATGCGAGGCATAACAGTAGATGAGCTGTTAGGTTTGCGCGACGGTATCCTTGAGACTGGCGTGCCAGTTGACACCAAGCCTTTCAAGGTTTTGGATATTGTAGGCACGGGAGGCGACGGGAAAAACACATTCAATATCTCCACTTGTGCCTGTGCGGTTGTTGCCGGCGCCGGATATAAGGTGGCAAAACACGGCAACTATGCAGCGACATCCGTCAGCGGAGCAAGTAACGTCATTGAAGGTCATGGCGTGAAATTCACAGCCGACCACGACCAAATTCTCCGTTCGCTCGACGAATGCAATTTCATCTACCTGCACGCACAACTTTTTGCTCGTGCCATGAAGTTTGTTGGTCCAATCAGAAAAGCGCTTCAAATCCCAACCTGCTTCAATTTGTTGGGCCCTTTGGTCAATCCGTCTCAGCCAGACTACCAGATGCTGGGCGTTGCCAACCTCAATCAAATGCGTCTCTACAGCAACGTATATCAGAAACTTGGCATCCGCTACTCCATCGTCAACAGTCTCGACGGATACGATGAAATCTCGCTCACTGGCGACTTCAAGGTGACTTCCAACGATTTTGAAAAAGTGTTCACCCCAGAACAAATAGGTTTCGACAAAGCAGGACCTGGCGAAATTTGTGGAGGCGCCAAGCAGACCAAAGAAGACGCTATCGCCATTTTCGACTCCGTTCTTCAGAACACAGCATCGGCAAGTCAGAAAAACGTCGTGCTGGCAAACGCTGCTTTTGCCATCAAAACAATCGAACAAGATAAAAGCATTCAGGAATGTATCGACATTGCCCGCGAAAGTATCGATAGCGGCAAAGCATGGAGCAACTTCAAGAAATACGTGGAACTCAATTCCTAATAGAAACCAGTTATGACCATATTAGACAAGATAGTTGAGAACAAGCGCGCCGAACTCGCCACAATGAAAAAAGAACTTCCTATTGAAGTTTTGAAGGAAAGTGAGTATTTTCATCGCGACGGTTTCTCCATGAAAGCAAGTCTGGCCGCATCCAAATCTGGTATCATTTCTGAATTCAAACGCAAATCTCCCTCAAAAGGGTTCATAAAGGAGGGGGCGATTGTCACTGAAATCACACCCGGTTACGAAGCAAACGGTGCCAGCGGCATCTCCGTTCTTGCCGACAAAGATTTCTTTGCTGGAGGGGCGGCAGACGTGAAAGCCGCAAGAGGAGTTGTCGAGCACACTCCCATTCTTTTCAAGGAGTTTCTCATCGACGAATATCAACTATACCTCGCAAAAGCATCAGGTGCCGATGTTGTGCTTCTCATAGCCAGCATTCTCGACATTGAGAGCTGCCACCGTCTGGCACTTCAAGCTAAAGATATGGGTTTGGAAACCTTACTCGAGCTCTACGAACCAGAAGAAGTGGGGCACATCTTTCCTGGTGTGGATATGGTAGGCATCAACAACCGCAATCTCAAGACTTTCGAAGTGGATTTGCAAGCATCCATCAACCTCTGCCACAGTATTCCGGATGAATACCTCAAAGTGAGCGAAAGTGGAATATCCAACCCTGAGACTGTAAAAATGCTCCGTAAAGAAGGCTTCCAAGGCTTTCTGATGGGCGAGAACTTCATGAAACAGCAAGATCCAGCCAAGGCTTTAGGCGAGTTTATCGATGCTGTGACCAACTAAAGGAAGACAAATTATGATTATCAAAGTTTGTGGAATGCGCGATGAACAAAACATCGCACAATTGAAGAAATTGAACCCCGACTTCATCGGGTTGATTTTCTACCCCAAATCATCACGTTTTGTCGGCGAAACTCCACTGTCCCATCTGTCCGAATCATTTGCACCAGCAAAAAAAGTAGGAGTCATGGTCAACGAAAGCGAAGAAAGCATTTTGAAAAAAATAGCGGATTTCAAACTGGACGCTGTCCAATTGCATGGATCCGAAAGTGCAGATTTGTGCAAAAAACTAAAAAGCAGAGGAATTTCAGTCATCAAAGCATTCAGTATAGCCGGAGAGGAAGACATTGAGAGAATTGCCGATTACGCAGGGTGCGTGGACTTTTGCCTGATCGACACAAAAACCCCAAAAGTGGGAGGTAGCGGAATGAAGTTTGACTGGAACATGCTCAACAACTACCCCATCAACACTCCTTTCCTGCTAAGCGGAGGCATCGGTCCCGATGATGCGGAATTGGTCAAGAATCTGAATTTTCCGGCAATGGTTGGCGTTGATCTCAACAGCAAATTTGAGATTTCCCCAGCGGTCAAAAACATTGGTCAACTCCAAACTTTTTTCCAACAAATCCATAAATCCGAAAAATAAAAAAAGACAAAATATGAACAGAATAGACAGACTTTTCCAGAGTGGGAAGAAAGACATTCTTTCCATCTTTTTCACTGCCGGTTTCCCAAAACTCGACAGTACCATGGGAATCATCACCACGCTTGACGCAGAAGGTGTCGATTTGTTAGAAATCGGTGTTCCTTTCTCCGACCCGATGGCCGACGGCCCGGTCATCCAGCACAGCAACCAAGTGGCACTTGAAAACGGTATGAGTCAGAAAGTCCTCTTCGAGCAGTTGAAAGACGTTCGAAAGCACACCGACATGCCACTCCTTTTCATGGGTTATATCAATCCCACACTTCAGTATGGTTTTGAAAACCTCTGCAAAAAGGCGGTAGAACTTGGCATTGACGGATTCATCATTCCTGATATTCCGCTCGACATCTACAAAGAAGAATTCGACCCTATCATTAAGAAATACGATTTGCGTTTCGTGCTTCTTGTCACTCCAGAAACGCCAGATGCTCGCGTTCACGAAATCGATGAAGCCAGCAGTGGCTTCGTTTATATGGTGTCTTCAGCATCAACAACCGGAGCGCAAAAGAGTTTCAACGAAACCAAGCAAGCTTACTTCAAGCGCATCGAGAGTCTCAACCTCAAAAATCCAACATTGGTTGGTTTCGGTGTATCAAACAAAGAGACATTCGATGCCGCAGCAGCACACTCAAGAGGTTGCATCATCGGCAGCGCGTTCATCCGTTCATTAGAAGAGCACGCCACCATCCAGGAAGCAGCAAAGGCGCTTATTGAAAAAGTAAGAGGATAAGAGATTTCCTCGACCATACAAAAAAGCATTCGGCAGAGATTCTACCGAATGCTTTTTTTATTTACCCGGTGCATAACGGTTCAAGAAATACGCAACACATATTTCCAACTGAAACAAACAGTCAAAACAAAACAATGATTTAATTAAAATCAATAGAAATATATTAATATTTGATAGTGGAATAAGAAGACTACACCCACTTTTCTTTCTAAAAAAATGTTAATATGAGCAAAAATATGTAATTTTGCAAAAGGATAAATTACAGACACAAATATGGCATACAATTTCATGAGTGCAGACGAAGCTGCACGTCTGATAAAAAACGGAGATGTCGTAGCCACCAGCGGTTTTACCGCATCTGGCGCACCGAAAGAACTTCCAACTGCTATTGCACGTTACGCTGACGAAGAACATAAAGCAGGACGTGAATTCCAAATTTCACTTTTCTCAGGAGCATCAACAGGTGATTCTTGCGACGGCGAGCTTTCACGCGCGCACGCAATGAAGTTCCGCACTCCTTACCAAAGCAGCAAGGACTTGAGAAAAGCCATCAACAGCGGGGAAGTGAATTACATAGACGCCCACCTTTCTCAACTTGCTCAGGAACTGCGCTACGGAACATACGGAAAAATCAACGTTGCCATTCTTGAAGCAGCAGATCTCAGCGCAAACGGAGACATTCTCCTCACAGCAGGTGTAGGTAATTCAGCCACATACGCTAATCTAGCAGAAAAAATCATCGTAGAAATCAACGATATGCACCCAAAATCAATCTTGGGCATTCACGACATCTACGAGCCTGCAGACCCACCTTACCGTAAGGAAATTCCTATTTACTCGGTCAAAGACCGCATCGGTAAAGAGACATTGAAAGTAGATCCAGAAAAGATTATCGCAGTTGTCAACACCAGCCGTCCTAACGAAGTGGGCAAATTCACTCCAGTTGACGAAACCACTCAGAAAATCGGCGAAAACGTTGCGAAATTCCTTTCCTCTCAGTTGAAATGCGGTTTCATTCCTAAGAGTTTCCTACCTATCCAGAGCGGTGTGGGAAACGTAGCGAATGCGGTGCTCGGCTTGCTTGGCGACGACCCAGACATTCCTAACTTCACCATGTACACCGAAGTTATCCAGGATGCTGTGATCGACCTTATGAAGAAAGGACGTGTGTCTTTCGCCAGCGGTTCTTCTCTTACAGTTACAGAAGAGACTTTGAGAGACGTTTACGGAAACCTTGACGCTTTCCGCGACAAACTCATCCTTCGTCCAATCGAAATCTCGAACAACCCAGAAGTTGTACGTCGTCTCGGACTTATCACCCTCAACACAGCGCTTGAGGCCGACATCTATGGAAACATCAACTCAACCCACGTTATGGGAACAAAGATGATGAATGGCATCGGTGGTTCGGGTGACTTCACAAGAAACGCATATATCTCTGTTTATTCTTGCCCTTCCATCCAGAAAGGTGGATGCATCAGCCCTATCGTTCCTATGGTCAGCCACGTTGACCACAGCGAGCACTCGGTTAAGGTACTCATCACCGACCAGGGTATTGCAGACCTTCGTGGTTTGGCTCCAAGAGAACGTGCGAAGTGCATCATTGAGAACTGCGTTCACCCAGATTACAAACAACTCATGTGGGATTACCTGAAATTGACAGACAGCAAATTACAGACACCTCACAACCTCCGTGCAGCCTTTGCATTCCACAATGCATTCAACGAAACCGGCGACATGAGAAATATCGACTGGAGCAAATACGAATAATCCGATTAAACGGATCGATAAATCACATAAAAAGATGGAGCAATCTCCATCTTTTTTTATTTCCACAGCACTTAAAATCAAATAATTATAACAAATACACATTTATTTTTCGCATTTTCGTCAAAAATCAATCTTTTTGGCACACCTATTGTATTATAGTTAATGCAATCAACAAGATTAAACAACTCTTATAAAACTTACAATTATGAACGCAAAACTCATCATAGCAGCATTAGCATCTTCATTCATGCTTTTCGTTTCTGCACCAACCATAAACGCACAAGGTCGTGGATCAGTTCAGCAGCATCAGCCAAGAGGTGATGCTCGCGGCACTCATAGCAGAGGTGGCGCTCCTGCGTCAACTCGCTCTTCTCACTCAAGCGCGGCTCCAAAGCACAGCGCACCTGCACCAGTTCATGCTCCTCGCGCAGCGGCACCTGTTCGCCACGAGCCTGTTCATCACCATGCAGCACCTGTGCACCATCACGCTCCAGCACCTGTGCACCACCACGCTCCGGCTCCTGTGCACCATCACGCTCCAGCACCTGTGCATCATCACGCTCCAGCACCTGTGCACCACCACGCTCCGGCACCTGTGCACCACCACGCTCCGGCAGTTCATCATCACTTCGTGCCACGCCACTACGGACCACGTCCGGTTTACCATCACCACATCGACCCACGTGCCCATGTGTTTTACATCGACAATGTAGCCTACTACCATTGGAACGGAGTTTACTACAGCTATGTTCCTTCATACGGCTATCAGGAAATCTACATGCCAGAAAACGTTATTGTAGCAGCTCTTCCATACGGAGCGCGCGTTGTCAACGTTAATCGCATCAACTACTATGAAGCTAACGGTATGTGGTTCCAGCCTATCGATGGTGGCTATCTTATCGTTGAACGCCCTGTTGCCAATGTAACCGTGGCGCTTCCACGTCCAACCATCAGTTTCACTGCATCTTTCGGATTTTAACACACCCGTTTGTCATAACAATTATCCATACAGTTTTTTGCCCCACATAAGAGTGATCCTATGTGGGGTTTTTCTTTAGAGCAAAAGACGAGGATAGCATGTGCGATGCGGAAACAGGAATTATTCCCCAAAACTGCACATCCGATTGTACTTGGGCATAAGAAACAAGTTGTAAAACCTTAAAGTCGAATCACCGACACACAAATCCACAAAAGTTCTTATTATTTGAATAAATTTAGGCAAACAAATAAACTATATCAAAAGAATTGTTTATTTTTGGCATGGATATTGCAATCTATCTAACAAAGAAATACAACAAATTAGTATCAACCTCGAAAAATTGAATGCCTTATGAAACTCAATAAAATATTAGCAGCCATGGCAGTAGCAGTCATCTGCGGTTTCAATAGTTTTGACGCCTGCGCTCAAAGAGGCAGTGTTAAAACCACAAAGAAAGCAGACACTCGTGGCGTAACCAACAAGTCTTCGAACAGCAGTTCATCTTCATCTAGCAGCAAAAGCAGTTCCTCAAGCAGCAGCAAGAACAGTTCTTCAACCAGCAAGAACAATTCTTCGACCAACAAGAATTCGCACATAACCCCTGCGAAACCACATGTTGAACCTGCGAAGCCACACGTAACTCCTGCGAAGCCCGTAGTCAACACCATGCAGCGCGCTCCTCAAAGCCACTTGGATGGCCACCACACAGCGACTACTCATTTTGCACCTACTGTTCGCCACACCGGCACAAAGCACGTATATCATCACAAAATCGATAGCCGTGCACGCGTGTTCTACATCGACAATTCGCCATATTACACTTACAACGGCATTTATTACCGTTATGTACCCGGATATGGTTACGAAGAGATTTTCATGCCTGAAAACATCATCGTTTCAGACCTCCCTTACGGAGCCAACAGAGTGTATGTCAACGGTTATCGTTACTATGAAGCAGATGGAATGTGGTTCCAGCCAGTTGTTGGCGGCTTCCTCATTGTAGCACCTCCAATTCGCACTTCTGCTGTCTATGTAGCAAAACCTACATACTACTACAGCGCTTCCTTCGGTTTCTAAACCAAAATCAAATCATTTCAAATCATCATAAAGCCATTTTGCATCTTGCAAAGTGGCTTTAATTTTTGCCACAAAATTCAGCAATTTGGCAAAGAATTACTTAACTTTGCTGAATAGAAAAATAGACAGGACATTATGGACTTAACAGCAGTTTTCAAATCGGTTAAAGCAGCGTCCCGCTCGCTCAATCTGGTTTCCGACAAAAAAATAAACGAAGTGTTACTCGCACTCGCAGATGAAGTGGAAAAACAATCTTCCAGAATTCTGGAAGGAAACGCTAAAGACCTTGCGAAAAAAGACCCTTCAGACCCGATGTACGACCGCCTGAAACTTTCTGAGGAACGACTCAAAGGAATTGCAGATGGCATCCGCGATGTTGTAAAACTTCCATCTCCTATAGGCAGAATCATTGACGAACGAGTACGTCCTAACGGTCTCAACATCAAACGTATCAGCGTTCCATTTGGAGTGATCGGAGTAATCTATGAAGCCCGTCCGAATGTCAGTCTCGACGTATTTGCGCTCTGCTTGAAATCGGGCAACGCCTGTATCTTGAAAGGTGGCACAGACGCACACGAATCCAACTCTGCCATTGTGGAGATCATCCATAAAGTGCTGGAAGCACAAGGTCTCGACACCAATGTAGTGGCTCTTATGCCAGCCGGACGCGAGGCAACCGGCGCCTTGCTCACTGCACGCGGCTACGTCGATCTCATCATTCCAAGAGGTGGTGCGGGCCTTATCCGTTTTGTGAATGACAACGCAAAAGTGCCTGTAATTGAGACCGGAGCAGGAACCTGCCACACCTATTTCGACACAACAGGAGACATCATCAAGGGCAAAAACATCATTTTCAACGCAAAAACACGCCGTCCGAGTGTTTGTAACACGCTCGATACAGTCATCATAGCGGAAGATAGATTAAAAGACCTTGGCCAACTCTGCCAAGACCTCCCAAGCAAAAATGTGGCGATTTATGCTGATGAAGCAGCCTACAAGGCTTTGGAAGGCTGCTACCCTGCCAATCTGCTCAACAAAGCGAGTGAGGAGGATTTCGGAAAAGAATGGCTTGATTACAAGATGTCGATTAAGACAGTGAAAAATGTGGACGAAGCCATCGAGTTCATCCAGATTTACGGAAACGGTCACAGCGAAGCCATCGTTGCCGAATGTGAGGCAACCTGCAACAAATTCCTCACGTTAGTCGATGCGGCTTGTGTTTATGCCAACGCGCCAACATCATTCTCCGACGGCGGTCAATTCGGTCTCGGCGCCGAAATCGGCATTTCCACACAAAAGATGCACGCACGCGGTCCGATGGGATTGGAGGAATTGAACAGCTACAAGTGGATCATCACAGGAAATGGTCAGGTTCGTTCATAACCGAGCCATTCCCGCAAAAATTATTCAAAACGAAGTCAAAAGAATCACAAAATGAGATACTACACAGGAGTGAAAGACCTCGGGAACTTGCAAGAAGCAGTAAAAGAGGCACTTGAAATCAAGAAAAACAGATTCGCCTACAAACACCTGGGCGAAAACAAGACATTGTTGATGGTGTTTTTCAACAACAGTCTTCGCACCCGTCTCAGCACTCAGAAAGCAGGCATGAACCTCGGCATGAACACTATCGTGCTCGACGTCAACCAAGGTGCGTGGAAATTGGAAACTGAACGCGGCGTCATTATGGACGGAGATAAGAGCGAGCATTTGCTCGAAGCCATCCCTGTCATGAGCCAGTTCTGCGATGTTATCGGCGTTCGTTCGTTTGCCACTTTTGAGGACAAACAGAAGGACTACGAGGAGACCATCGTGAACCAGTTCATCAAGTATTCAGGCAAGCCTGTCTTCAGCATGGAGACTGCCACTTGCCACCCTCTCCAGGCATTTGCCGACCTCATCACCATCGAAGAACACAAGAAAGTGGCACGTCCGAAAGTCGTTCTCACTTGGGCGCCTCACTGCCGCGCTTTGCCTCAGGCTGTACCAAACTCATTTGCCGACTTCATGAACGAGGCCGACGTTGATTTCGTCATCGCCAACCCAGAAGGCTACGATCTCTGCGAAAAATTCGTTCGTGGTGCAAAGGTGACACACAACCAAGATGAAGCGCTTGCTGGTGCCGACTTCGTTTATGCAAAAAACTGGAGCGCTTACGACGATCCAAACTATGGCAAGATCATCAGCAAAGACATGAGCTGGACCATCAGCGCTGAAAAAATGGCGCTCACCAACAATGGTTATTTCATGCACTGTCTGCCAGTACGTCGAGGCTTAATCGTTACCGACGACGTTATTGAAGGGCCTAACAGCCTGGTTATTCCAGAGGCAGCCAACCGCGAGATCTCTGCTCAGACTGTCATCAAGCGTATTCTTGAAGGTCTTCAATAATCATTCCCCAAAAGATGCAACTACAAGAAACTCTTTAGAATATATTAAACCATTAAATAACAAACAAATGAAAAAGTATTTAGCAGAATTGGTGGGCACAATGGTGCTCGTTCTCATGGGCTGCGGTGTAGCCGTTGCACTTGGTTGCAACTCAACAGTCGGAGCCAACACAGCTTCAGTTATCGGCACTTCAATGGCATTCGGTCTTGCTGTTGTAGCAATGGCTTACACCATCGGCGGCATCTCAGGTTGCCACATCAACCCAGCCATCACTCTCGGCTGCATTCTTACAAAGCGCATGGACGCTAAAGAAGGCGCTTGCTACATGGCAGCACAGGTTGTAGGCGCATTCGTTGGTGCAGGCATCCTTGCAGCATTGGTTGGAGTCGATAGCGGTCTTGGTGCAAACGCATTACAGGCAGGCAATAACATCACCACTTGCCAAGGTTTGTTGGCAGAAATCGTGTTCACTTGCGTGTTTGTTCTCGTTGTTCTTGGAACTACCGATGAAAAAGTCGGCGCTGGCAAGTCTGCAGGTATGGTAATCGGTCTTTCTTTGATCTTGGTTCACCTTGCATGCATCTATTTCACTGGCACATCAGTTAACCCAGCACGTTCTATCGCTCCAGCAGTTCTTGTTCAAGGCGACGCCCTCGCACAACTCTGGATTTTCATCGTTGGTCCTTTCGCTGGTGGTGCAATCGCTGCAATCATCTGGAACATCTTAAGCAAGAAAGACTAATATTTCTACCGCTGTTTTAGCGACAAGAAATCTTACAAGGCACTCGTTTGATTATATTATCATTCGAGTGCCTTTTTTATTTTATGTCACAAACACACATATCAAAAGGTCTGCCTCCCCCTATTTTTCACGCATTTTCTTGGACAATCTTGCATTTGTATCCTTACAAAGATTCGCACACATACAGAATTCAAAACAGTCTATTATATTTGCATCACACGAATTAGACATTTGGCGCGACATCAGCAATTGTCTATTTACATGATATATTAACTATAATTGCTTTTTACATGAAAAACTATGTCAAAGCAGCACTTCCGTTGCTGTTTTCCGCATTTGCTGCCAACGGATATGCCGCAGCCACTCTGAAAGTGGACTTGACGGACAGCATTCGTCCGGTCACCCATTGCGCTTCCGGTTCACTCTATGGCATGACAGAAACCCTGCCAAGCGACATTCCCGGCTTGGTAAATCCACTAAAGTGTTCAATGTTTTGTTTACCACCAGAAGGCGGCAAAAACAACCAGCACCCATTTGGTGACGGATTCATCGTTGCCGACCGACTGAAAGGAACAAATGCAAAAATCCAAATCACATTTCCAGACCTTCTACCCTACTGGCCTTACAAATGGCCCGGACAGCAATCGTGGCTCAATTCGGTGGAAGGATACCTCAAGAAGAAAGTCAATGGCGGTTACGACAACATAGACAGTTATGTTATTTGGAACGAGCCAGACGGAACATGGAAAAATGAAAACGGAAGTCTGAACACAACTGTTTGGAAACCCACTTACGACCTTATCCGCAAATTAGACCCAGGAACGAAAATCGTTGGGCCTTGTATCGCATACTATCACCACGACCGCATGAAAGATTTCCTTTCTTTCTGCAAGCAAAACAACTGTTTGCCAGACCTCATCTGCTGGCACCAATGGGGAAGCGGCGGTTTTGTAGGCGCTGTGGAAGATGTGCGCAAACTCATGAAAGAATTGGATATATCCGACCGTCCGTTCTGCATCAACGAGTATTGCGCAGGTTCCGACGCAGCCAATCAGAAATTTGAAGGTTGTCCCGGATATTCAGTTCCATTCATCGCCAAGTTTGAACGAAACAATGTGGAAAGCGCCACTATTTCCTGGTGGTTCACTGGCCTTCCTGGCAGATTGGGCAGTCTGCTGACCTCACAGAACCAAAAAGGAGGCGGCTGGTGGCTCTACAAATGGTATGGCGACATGGAAGGATACATGGCCAGAGTAACGCCGCCAAACGATAAGAGTGACGGTGTGGACGGATTCGCGGCAGTAGATAAGGTTCGCAACTGCGCAAGCCTTGTGCTCGGAGGCAATACGGAAGGAGACGTAAACGTGGTTTTCTCAAAACTCCCAGATTTTCTAGGAGGAAAAGTCAAAGTAAAAATCGAACGCGTTGTTTGGGAAGACAAAGACAAACCTGTGAATGGTACCGACCTTCTTTCCGAAGAAGAAATGGCATTGAGCAATGGAAGTCTTACCGTACCCGTGAAAATAGAAAGCAAACTCTATGGCTACCGTGTTTACCTCACACCAGTCAATGTGCCACAATACCCTTACGAAAGCACAGCAGCACCAATTCCTGGCACTATAGAGGCAGAGAAATACGACATTGCAGGTCCCGGGTTCTCTTATCTTGACAACGATGACGAGAACAAGGGCGGTGAATTCCGTGAAGACGGGGTGGATATTGTCACCGGCGGAAGCGGCTTTGCCATTGGATACACCGAAAAAGGAGAATGGCTGGAATATACCGTGAATGTGGATAAAACAGACGATTATGCAGTCTCTGCCAATGTATCCTGCGCCGGCGATGTAGATGGATTCAACCTCTATGTCGATGGCAACCTCGTAACAGAAGAATATAAGATTCCACAGACAGGAGAAGACTGGAGTACCTATAAGGAAATCCCAGTAGGCAGCAAAAACATAACACTCACCAGTGGTGAGCACATCATCAAACTGGAATTGGTGGGCAGTTACGTCAACATCGACTGGCTGAAATTCAAATCGGCAAATGAGACCGGCATTGAAATCATCAGCGCGGAATCTCTGCTCAACGAGAAAGGATGCCTTTATTACGACATCAACGGTCATTTGGTCAGCAAAGAAAACATCTTAAAAGACAAGGTTTACACCAAAGTGTCCGCCAATGGCAAAGTGGGCAGTAAATTCGTTTTGAGATAAGAAGTTCATTCACCATACACATGTAAGTGGGCGTGTATTGCAACGGCTATACACCCCACTTTTTTCATTTATCATCTGTTTTCATCGGTAGTCTTGTTAAAGAAGATTTATTTTGTCGCAAAAAAACAAAATATATTGTAATTTTGCTCGTTAAAACTTTGTTGGATGACAACACGAAAATATTAAATTTAATACGCAGAACAAATCATGTCAAATCCTATTAACCCAACGGAAGGAAAGAGATTAGATCAACTACAATTTCTCCGTTTTATCGCATTCTTTTTCGTTTTCAGTCTTCACGTCAGTCAATGGACACAGAACTGGTTCAATGTTACGAATCTTTGCTTGAGTTCCATATCATTCTTCTTCATATTAAGCGGTTTTGTATCTGGCTACAACGCATCCAACAGGACTATTGAACTCACATGGGAGAGTTGGAAAAAATCTATGCTGAAAAGGCTAAAGAAAATTTATCCACTCTATATTCTCACGCTTGCCGTTTCCTTGTATTTCTATGGAGGCTTATCTCAAGCGTTGATTTACACAGACTACGGGATGATTGAGTCTCTCACCCGCAAATTCATCAAATGTGCATTGATGCTCCAATCATGGTACCCAATCAATTACTTCGACATCTACCCTATTGCATGGTTTATTTCTACCATCATATTCCTCTATGCGGTTAGTTTACCAATCCTATATATCGGCAAAAAAATCTTGGGCAAAGAAAATGGGACAAAGCTCTTAGCGGTGACAACGGTTTGCGTTTTCTCGTTCACCTTATGCTACTGCTATTTCACAAAAGACCTCAACACGGAATATTGGCAATATGTGCTTCCTGTTTCAAGACTTGGTGAGTTCACATTGGGCATTTGCTTGGGTCTTTTATTCCACCCAGCATCAGAATACTTGTCAAAATCGAGTGCAAACAATCCTGTCATCTTCACCGTGGCAGAAGTCGCTGTACTCATTGGCTATTTTGTTTATGCAAACAGCATAACAGAGTTTTCATGCGGCACAAGAATTTTCAGTTGGATCATACCAAATCTTTTGCTGATTGCTGTTTTCATGAACGGCAAAGGCTATATTTCAAAATTATTCTCAACAAAACCACTCCTCTTGTTGGGTAATGCGACACTTGAATTGTACTTGGTTCACATTCTTGTCATCAAAGGATTCCTTGCATACAACGGTTCATTAGACATCAGCGATTACGCATTAACCATCAATTTCTGGATGTGCTTACTTGTCACAACAGCAGTTGGTCTCTTTATTCACAAACAAACAACTAAATGAATATGTCACGAAAATTTCGTTTCTACATAATTACCGCACTTGGTCTCGGTCTTTCATTGACCAGCTGTCACGATTCAAATGTGTATTTCGGAAACAAAATTGTTTCTGAGCCTAAAGAAGAAATCATAGATATGCCGTTGGGATATTCCATTGACGTATGTAACGGCACAGTCATTTCATACACCAATTTGGACTTCGACGCAAGTGACACCATCCGCATAAACGGTTGGGCTATGGGCCCTGAAACCAAGAGTTTGTCGAAACTCATTGTCCGCGCAGGCGGTAACTACATTTCAGCCAACTATGGTTTCTACAGAGCAGACGTACAAAACGCCATGCAATCAAGCGAAAAAGGCTATGGCTATATGTTCTCATTCTCTCGTTCTTTACTGTTGGACAAAAACAATGAGCCTGTAAAGGAATTGGACCTCATCGGCATCACCAAAGACGGCAAAATGCTGAAGCCAGAGCACATCAAATTGGGCAAACAGACAGAATCTGCTCCAGACCAAACAGCGCCTGCAGCTGAATAAGCATTCCTAAAACGGCAGTCTCCTTTTTAGAGATCACAAATAATTCCCCATTGCTGAAACTCATTGGTTTCAACAATGGGGATTGTTTATATATGTGTCAGCACATCCAACGAGGAGGCGTTATGAACATCCAAGCCAAGAATTTTCATAATATCCGTCAATTATCACTGCTTATACGGACAGCCGCAAGTCGATTCTGGTAAACATAAAAAAATCTCCATTGTCACAGGTGCGACAACGGAGATTTTATCTTTTAAACTCTTAATTATTCCCACTCAATTGTTGCAGGTGGTTTTGAAGAGATATCATAGGCAACGCGGTTAACACCCTTCACCTTATTGATAATCTCATTGCTGACCTTTGCAAGGAACTCATAAGGGAGATGGGCCCAGTCTGCAGTCATAGCATCGGCACTGGTAACCGCACGAAGAGCAACAGCACGTTCATAAGTACGTTCATCACCCATCACACCTACACTCTTAACAGGGAGAAGAATTACACCCGCTTGCCAAACCTGGTCGTAAAGGGAAACTTCCTTGCCATCGACCATTGTCTTCCATTCACGCAAACCACGAATGAAGATATCGTCGGCTTCCTGCAAAACACGTACTTTTTCAGGAGTGATATCACCAAGGATACGCACACCAAGACCTGGTCCAGGGAAAGGATGGCGGCCGATGAGGTGCTCTGGAATACCCAACTGACGACCTACACGACGTACCTCATCTTTGAAAAGCCATTTCAAAGGCTCACAAAGTTGCAGTTTCATGTCTTTAGGAAGACCACCTACGTTATGGTGGCTCTTAATGGTGCGGCCTGTGATATTCAAGCTCTCAATACGGTCAGGATAAATCGTACCCTGTCCCAACCACTTGGCGTCGGTGATTTTTTTTGCCTCAGCATTAAATACCTCAACGAAATCTCTGCCAATAATCTTACGCTTGTTTTCTGGTTCTTCCACGCCTTTCAAATCCTCGTAGAACTTTGCACTTGCGTCAACACCGATTACATTCAAGCCGAGGCATTCGTAATCTCTCAATACATTCTTAAATTCGTCCTTACGGAGCAAACCATTGTCCACGAAGATACAAGTCAGATTCTTGCCAATAGCCTTGTTCAACAAAACAGCGGCCACACTTGAATCCACGCCACCAGAAAGACCAAGAATCACACGGTCGTTGCCCACTTGCGCTTTCAATTCCGCGACGGTTGTTTCAACGAACGAAGCCGGGCTCCAGTCTTGAACACCTCCACAAATATCAACCACGAAGTTTTTGAGCAACTGTGTACCTTGCAAAGAGTGGAACACTTCTGGATGGAACTGCACGCCATAAATAGGTTCTGTCTCACTCTGATAAGCCGCATACTTCACTTTATCTGTAGAAGCGATGCAACGGAAACCTTCTGGAATGGCTGTAATTGAATCACCATGACTCATCCAGACTTGTGAATTTGGAGTGAAATCCTTGAAAAGTTTGTTGCCAGCCTCGATATATTGAAGATTGGCACGACCATACTCACGTGTACCAGCAGGTTCTACGTTACCACCAAGGGTGTAAGACATGAACTGAGCGCCATAACAGATACCCAAAATAGGATATTTGCCACGGAACTGATTCAAATCCACCTTGAAGGCTTCAGGGTCGTAAACACTGTATGGCGAACCGCTGAGGATAACGCCGATCACATCAGGATCGTTCTCTGGAAATTTGTTGTAAGGAACGATCTCACAAAAAGTGTCCAGTTCGCGGAGGCGGCGACCAATGAGTTGAGTCGTCTGCGAACCGAAGTCGAGAATGATGATTTTCTGCATATTGTGTTTTATAATATTCTATGATTATTTGTCCGACAACAGTTGTTCAAAAAGCGTGTCAGAAAAATCGTCGCACTGGATAGTATGTTTTGCCTGTGCGTAAAATGGCTCTCTTTTAGCCAATGTTTCACTGATGAAAGCAATCAGTTCTTCTTTTGACTTGCCTGCCACAAGCGGACGTTTTGCAGTGCCGTTTATGGTCAGATTTGAGCAAAGCATTTCTGGAGTGCCTTTCAGATATACCGTTTCTCCGTTATCATTCATGATTTGCATGTTATCGAAAAAGCAAGGAGTGCCACCCCCTGCCGCGATAACGACATCCTCAAACTGGGCCACCTCTTCCAGCATGTTGTGCTCAATCTTGCGGAAGCCCTCTTCGCCTCTTTCTGCAAAGATTTGAGAAACGGTCCTGCGGAAACGGTTTTCAATGTAAACATCAAGGTCGATAAAATCGAGATTAAACTTTTCCGCAATTCGTTTACCTGAAGTGGTTTTACCACTGGCCATGAAGCCTACCAGGAATATTCTTTTAACTGCCGACATTTATTTTATGATTTACAGACTTGTGCATTTATCTTCAAAACTCAAGTAAAACGTCAGAAGGTTTCTTCGGTCTCACGCTTTGCTGCCAAGTGAAACCTTTGAGGAACAACGCCTCCTCCGGAGCTTCAAATGGAGGATACATTGTGCCATCGGTCCCAGGTTCAAGCAAGATTCTTTCCAACTTTCGCTTCTCATCAATGAAGACGGTCATCTGATTTCCGGTGTTGTGCACCACGCCCACCAAATCACCTTTTTTATCTTTTGGGAAATAGACCGAAACCGCATTCCCTTTCATCACTGCTTTTCTGAACAGATTGTTTTCAAAATAACCAAACAGTTCCTTTCCTCCAAGTTGGTTATAGTTGAGAGAATCGTCACGCTGGGCCACCAATGCCTTTCCCACAATGTGCAACCAATCCGGTTTTCTATTCTTCATATACAAGCGAACAGTATCTCCCGTAAGTTGATTGGCATCGGCCCAAAGCACAGGATTTCCCACCATATACATCATCGAATCTTTTTCAAGGAAGAACATATGTTCGCCCTTTCCCTGGAAATCGTTTCGGAAGAAACGCACGTTATGATGTCCTTGTATCTGTCGTTCTTTTGTGGCCTCGTCCGTCACCAAGCGAAGCGTGTCAGCATGAAGGTAGAGCGTATCTTTATCCGAAAACTCTTTGACGACCGCATTCCGGGTGAAATATCCTTTCGCCATCGGGCGCTGCTCCAAATAGCCATAGCCGCCTTTAGCTGCAACATGTCGCACATTGTCTATCGCATCAACATTGCCAAATAACTGCGCCACCCCACTTGCCTGATTCATGAAAATAGTGTCTGCAATGAGTTTCTGCGTTTTATCCTTATCTTCAATGGTGGTGCGCTCGTAAAACTTGAAGTCGTTATTTTCGTTGTCCATCCAGGCTTTAGTCGTGTGTACGATATATTTGCCGCGATAGATCACAGACGGGCCCAAGACATCAGCAAAACTTGTTTTAGAGTTATATTTCAACGTATCAGTCTCCACTCTGTAGTCCTGTCCGAACACAACCACTTTCTCATTGAAAACAGCCATGCTCTGATTGGGATAGTAATAACCTTTTTGAGAAGTCAATTCAAATCTTGGATCCGATATTTTTGCACCTTCCTCATAAAAAGCATAACCCTTCACTCGGAAATAATCCAATTTATTGGTCTCAAGACGCAATCTGCCGCTCTGCATCACGATGTTTTCACGCACACGCATGATTTTTTCATTACCATCGTAATACATCTTATTGGAGCTCATTGTCGTACTATCACTTACCACGCGCACATGACCGAATGCGTCGAAACTATTCTTGTTGGAATAGAAATACGCACTGTCGCAATACATCAGCGTAGCATCCTGACGGAAACGGACATTTCCCTTCAGCACCTGACAATCCTCACCTCTGGCTTTATCGAAAGACAAAGTCTCACAATTTTCAAGCATAACGTCGGTCGCCAAAGCCTGCAAAGAAGCTATTGTCAACGAAACTATAAAAAGAAGATGTCTTTTCATTCGTGATCCTTTTTAATCCATCCAGGATACTGGAAAGAGCAGTTTTTCCATTTATCATATATCAGCACATAGACCGTTTCCTGCTTTTTAGCAATCCATTCATCGATCTTTCGCTGACTCTTATGAGCGATACACATATTCTTCAGCAATTGGAAATCTTCCGTCATGTTTGCCTTATGGGCAGGGATACGATTTTTTAGTTTCACAATTGTGTAAACCTCATCTCCATTGCTGTTTTTCATTGGGAACGTTTTAGAGATTTCCCCAATATTCATTGATTCAATGATTTTGGCGATGTCTGGAGCCACTTCCTTGAGTTGGAAACGAGTATCACCAGATCGCGGATTAGCCAAAATACCAAGACTGTTTTTGGTGTTTTTGTCAGTTGAATAGAGCGCTACCGCCTCCTCAAACTTAATTTTTTCCAATCGAATGGCATTCGCCAAACTGTCTAGAGCCCTCTTGGCACTGTCTCTGTCTGCCAGATAAATATGCGGTTTCAACAGGATGTGACGTGCGTTCACACGTTCATCCTGACGTTCAATCAACTGGATGATATGATAACCGAAATCCGATTTTACGATTCTGGAAACTTTTTTAGGATCCTTCAATGCGAAAGCCACCTCTGCAAATTCCGGCACAAGTTGTCCCTTGCCCATGAAACCAAGTTCGCCGCCATTTCGTGCAGAGCCCTCATCTTCAGAGTAAAGAGAAGCAAGCATAGAGAACGAAGACTCCCCCTTTTCAACTCTCTCCTGGAATGAGTGAAGTTTATCCTTCACTTCTGCCACAGCCTCTGGTCTGACACGAGGTTGAACTGAAATAATCTGTATTTCCACCAATTCAGGCACATCAGGCAAACTGTCGGCAGGCAAAGAGTTCACAAAACGACGAACTTCAGACGGTGTAGCCTTCACTTCGCCGACAATCTTTTTCTGGACTTGCTGAACGGTTATCTGCGTACGAATCATTTCCTCCAGTTCTTTGCGTATTTGAGCTTCTTTCTTGCCAAAATAGCTTTCCACACGCTCCATCGAACCGATATTTTGGACCAAATAATTGAGTCGCTGGTCCATCTGCTGCTGCACCTGATCGCTGCTGACTTTAAGACTGTCTATTTTTGCTTCGTCGAGATAGAGTTTCTGCAACGCAAGTTGTTCTGGGATATAACAATAAGGGTCGCTTATAGACTCCATTCCATCATATTGAGAGCGCAAGCGTTGTTCCTCGACATCTGAGAGCAATATGGCCTCATCACCTACTACCCAGACAATCTCATCCACTACATTGCTTTGAGCAAACGAAGATGTGGCAAATAATGAGATAAGTGATATTTCAGCAAATAGTTTTTTTAACATACAGTTGTTAGCGCCTTTGCTTGGCGAGATAATTATTTAATAAACGCACAAACCCGCACGGACAAACCGAGCGGGTAAATGCTTATATTTCAGTGTCTGTTTTTGGTTTCAAGCAAGTATCAATAAAAGATTACTTCTTCACATGCTTCAGAGCAGATTTGTTGACAACAACCTTATGCTCTTTACGGAGACGTTCAACCCATTCCTTTTCAAGCTTATCCTGGACATCAGAGACGACCGCGCCACGAACCTCACTCATTTCGACAGGTTCAGTAGTTTCCGACCCAAATATTGAAACTTCAGGATAAAGCGCGTCAGAGACTTCAAGAACGGGAGCAGACTTGAACACAAAATGATCGATTGCATTGTTTGTTCCCTTTGCGAAAGTGCCTTTTCTCACTTTTATCTGTTTGTTGTTCTTGTCTTTGTTGAATTCCCTGTCCAACGCCTTTTTCAAAGAATCGAGAGGCATTTCCGGAGAGACACTATCAAAGAATTTCTCCACCTGATTCTTGATCTTCACAGACTTGCTGTGCACAACAAGGCCTCTGAAACGTGGTTCTGTCCATTTGTACTTCTCTTGATTTGCCTTAAAATGCTCCTGCAAACCTTTTATATTTGCAGTAGCGGCCTGCCAAACTTTTCTTTCACTTGCAGAGAACAAAAGAAGTCCGTCGCTGTATTCTTGAAGTTGGTTTTTGTACTCAGGATATGCCACCTGCAAACCTTCGTATGATTTTGAAACCAATTCTTTTTTAAGATACTCGTCTAAGCAATAAAGCAAAAAGATTGAATCCGACTTGATGCGTCCAAATTTTTTCTTTTGATCTGGGGAACCATGTCCAGACTTATAAATAATCCAGTTGTTACGTTCCTTATCCACGATCGGGAGAAAATCCTGTTGTGAATATACCTCTTCCTCCACATAATACAATGGAAGCGTGAATTTGTGAGAGTTTGCCTTCAAATCCGGAATAATATCTCCTCCAGACACACAATAAGGGAGGAACTGATACAAGTTTGCAGTATCAATTCTGACATCATATTTGCGTTTCAAGCCTGACAAGAAATTTCGAGTAATCAGTCCAGCACGATCCGACTTCAGCACTCTTTCCTGAATCTCTGCTTTCTTCTTTTCATAAGGGATGTCAAGGTTTGTGCTGTCGAGTTTGAACAAGTGATAACCCATTGGGCTGGACATCTGCGTGATTTCCCCCTTCTCAGTATCCATTATCATTCGCACCACATCCGGAGGAAGTAACTGTGAACCATTCTGGATCCACGGCAAACGACCATACTCATCTCCATTCATTTTTGAAGAGTTGTATTTCTTGGCCAAATCATGGAAGTTTAAGCCTTCATTGATTTCCACAACACGCTTCAACGAATCAATGATTTCCTTTGCTCTTGGATTTGAATTGGAAATGAAAATCTGCGACACACGTTTTTCTGTCACATTCGGAATCACATCAACCACCTTTACGATATGATATCCAAATTTTGTGCGGAACGGATCGCTGATTTCTCCTGGTTTCATATTGAACGCCACATTTTCAAAATCATAGACCATATCAAAAACGTTGAAATACCCAAGATAACCACCAGAGCGCTTACCTGAAGGGCAATCAGAATACTGCTTTGCCAATTCTGCAAAATCAGCACCATTTTTCAGTTCACGTTGAATTTGATAAATGCGTGTCAACGGAGGAACGCTATCCTTGCGATCAAACTTTATCAAGATATGACTGGCTGCCACTCGCTTTTTACTGCGCTCGTAAACCTCACGCACCAGATTATTCTTTGAATCAGCATCAATGAGAAAAGGCAATGCTGTTTGCTCTCGATACTGCTCATAATCGCGGGTATAGCTTCCCAGTTCATCCAGCTTGCTGTCCTTTGCATCTTGGACTTTAAGCTTATAGTTGATGAATAATTCAAGATACTCTTCTATTGTCTTTTTCTCTGAAGAGCTAACGCTATTGTTTTTATTATAGACATATTCAAACTCAGAGCGCATGATGGGTTCACCATCAATTGTGAGCAAGACCTCATCAGAAGGAGCACCTGCAGATACCTGAGCTGAATAGCCAGCAAAAAGCATAGCCGCCAACAACGGCAATTGGAAGATTTTCTTGAAATTCATATTGTATTTCTACTGTTTGAGCAAAATTGTTTAGTTGTCACCACGGCTGTAGTTTGGAGCCTCACGTGTGATGGTGACGTCATGAGGGTGGTTTTCCACAACACCAGCAGAAGTGATGCGAACGAATTTTGCATCGTGCAAGCGTTCAATATTCTGCGCGCCACAATAACCCATACCTGAACGAAGACCGCCGATCATCTGGTAGATAACTTCGTAAAGGGTACCTTTATAAGGCACACGGGCTGCGATACCTTCTGGAACCAATTTCTTCACATCGGCAACCTCGCTTTGGAAATAACGGTCTTTTGAGCCTTTTTCCATAGCTTCGAGAGAGCCCATGCCACGGTATGACTTAAACTTACGTCCGTTGAAGATGATAGCCTCACCAGGAGCCTCTTCCACACCAGCGAAAAGCGAGCCTGCCATGATACAGTCCGCACCAGCAGCAAGAGCCTTAACGATATCACCCGAGTAACGGATACCACCGTCACCGATGAGAGGCACTCCTGTACCTTTCAACGCAGAATATACCTCATATATTGCAGTAAGCTGTGGAACACCCACACCTGCGATGATACGCGTTGTGCAGATAGAACCTGGACCAATACCCACTTTCACACCATCGGCACCTGCTTCTGCAAGTGCTTTAGCAGCAGCACCAGTAGCCACATTACCTACAACGACATCAAGAGTTGGATATTTCGCCTTAACCTCCTTAAGCAAATCAATTACGCCTTTAGAGTGTCCATGAGCAGTGTCGATGACGATAGCATCAACGCCAGCATCAACGAGAGCCTGAATACGTTTAAAGGTGTCGCCAGTAACGCCAACACCAGCAGCGCAACGAAGGCGACCTTTATCGTCTTTACAAGCAATAGGTTTATCTTTAGCTTTGGTAATATCCTTATATGTGATAAGGCCGACAAGTTTATTGTTGGAATCAACAATCGGCAACTTCTCAATTTTATGTTCCTGCAGAATCTCTGCAGCTTCCTTAAGAGATGTGTGAGGACCTGCAGTCACCAAATTATCTTTTGTCATGACTTCGTCCACAAGACGTTTCATGTTATGTTCAAAACGAAGGTCACGGTTGGTGACAATACCCTTCAAATTGTTTTCAGAATCAACCACAGGCACGCCACCGATATGGTATTCCGACATGATAGAAAGAGCTTGTTTGACTGTTGCGCCGAGCTCAATAGTAACAGGATTGTCAATCATACCATTTTCAGCACGCTTGACGGTTTTTACCTGCTTAGCCTGTTCTTCTATAGACATGTTTTTGTGGATCACGCCTATACCACCCTCACGGGCAATGGCAATAGCCATCTTTGCTTCAGTCACTGTATCCATAGCGGCTGAAACGATTGGCACGTTCAGTTTAATGTTTCTTGAGAAACGGGTTCCAAGTTCCACAGTGCGTGGAAGTACTTCCGAGTAAGCTGGTATCAGCAACACGTCGTCGAAGGTAAGTCCTTCAAGAGCGACTTTATCCGCAATAAATGACATCTCTATAAGTTTTATTATTTATTGCATGCAAAAATACGAATTTATTTTTTCATACACAAAGAGTAAACAGCATTAAGCATGCTTTTTTATTCAAAAAAGTCGCACATCGAAGCGCATACACAAGCACAAAAAAAGGGAAGACTTTTTCGTCTTCCCTGTCTATCTTGTTTGGATGTTTTGCAAGATAAAGATTAAGCCTTAACTTTTTCTTTGATCTTAGCCTTCTTACCAGTGAGTTTACGGAGGTAGTAAAGTTTAGCACGACGAACCGCGCCAATCTTGTTCACTGTAACGCTCTCAATGAATGGAGAATCCATTGGGAAAATTCTTTCAACACCAACACCGCTCGCGATACGACGAACAGTGAAACGTTTTTTACCTTCGTGACCAGTAATGCTGATAACATCACCACGGAACAACTGAATACGTTCCTTGTTTCCTTCTTTGATCTTGTAAGCTACAGTTACAGTGTCACCGCTCTTGAATGATGGCAACTCTTTACCTACTGCAAAAGCTTCATCAACGATTTTAATTAAATCCATTTTAGTTTTTATTAAAAATTCTACGTATTACGCACGCAATATAAACCTTTATTCTGAGTTTCAGGCCAGAGATTGCGCAAAAACTTCGCAAAGTTAGACAATTATTTTTTCAAATCAAAACCCAAATCAATTTATTTGATTGATTTTTACGGATAAGAAATGATCAGCAGACGATATTGACAATCTTTCCAGGTACGACGATCAACTTTTTAACCTCTTTTCCTTCCAGATATTTCTGTGTCTGTTCGTTCTTCATAACGGCATCAACAACTGCGTCTTTCACCATGTCTGCAGGCAGTTCCATTGTGAAACGGACCTTGCCATTAAATGAAATCGGATATTTCACTTCCGACTCTTTCAAATACTTTTCTTCGAACTTAGGCCAAGCAGCATCGCAAACGCTTCCTGAATTACCGAGCAAATGATACAATTCTTCGGCAATATGAGGTGCGAATGGAGCAAGCAATGAGACAAAAATGTTCAAAACCTGCTTGTTGTTTGATTTCAAAGCTGAAAGTTCGTTTAAGCAAATCATGAAGGCAGAAACAGAGGTGTTGTAAGACATTGCTTCTATATCTTCAGTGACTTTTTTTATCAGCTTATGAATGCTACGAAGCTCTTTATCTGATGGAGCTACATCCGACACTTTAAACTCTTCGCCTTGGAAGAAAACGCCCCAGAATTTACGAAGGAATCTGTGCACGCCGTCGATACCATTGGTATCCCATGGTTTGGATGCCTCGATAGGGCCAAGAAACATTTCATAAAGACGAAGTGTATCCGCGCCATAACTTTCCACAATATCATCTGGATTTACGACGTTAAACATGGACTTACTCATCTTCTCGATAGCCCAGCCGCAAACATATTTACCATCTTCCAGAATAAATTCTGCATCCTTATATTCTGGATTCCAATTTCTGAAACGCTCCAAATCAAGCACATCGTTCTTCACCATATTGACATCAACATGGAGAGGTGTGACATCGTATTGATCTTTGAGACCAAGAGAAACGAATTTGTTGGTATCTTTGATTCTATAGACGAAATTAGAACGTCCCTGAATCATACCCTGGTTAACTAACTTCTGGAAAGGCTCCTCTGAGACACTGAATCCGTAGTCAAACAAGAATTTGTTCCAGAAGCGGGAATAAATAAGGTGACCAGTCGCATGTTCTGTACCACCGATATACAAATCCACCGATTTCCAATATTCATCAGCCTCTTTGCCAACAAGTGCCGAAGAGTTGGCAGGATCCATATAACGGAGATAATAGGCAGACGAACCTGCAAAACCCGGCATGGTATTCAGTTCGAGAGGGAATACATTCTGATTGTCAATCTTGGCTTTATCCACAACACAAGCGTTAGCTTCATCCCAAGCCCACATAACAGCATTACCAAGAGGAGGTTCTCCTGATTCTGTAGGCAAGAAATTGCTTACTTCTGGGAGTTGCAATGGAAGACACTTTTCTGGAATCATATAAGGCATTCCTTCCTTGTAATAAACAGGGAATGGTTCACCCCAATAACGTTGACGGCTGAAAATTGCGTCGCGAATACGGAAATTGACTTTCACACGTCCAAGATTATGTTCCTTCACATAAACCTTAGTGGCTGCGATAGCCTCCTTAACGGTCTTTCCATTCAAGTTGAAGTCAACATAAGGTGTTGCACCTGGTTTTGGAGAGCTACATACTATACCCTCCTTGGCATCATAACTTGATTCGCTAACGTCGGCTCCTTCAATAAGAGGAATAATAGGCAAGTTGAAATGCTTAGCAAAAGCATAGTCACGGCTATCATGCGCAGGAACACCCATAATCGCGCCAGTTCCATAACCAGCAAGGACATAATCGCTGATCCAAATAGGATTCGCTTCGCCAGTAAACGGATTTATACCATACGAACCTGAGAACACGCCAGTAACACGACGGTCTGAAATACGTTCACGTTCAGTACGTTTTTTAGTCGCAGCAAGATATTCCTCAACTGCTTCCTTTTGATCTGGTGTGGTGAGTTCAGATACCAATTCACTTTCCGGTGCAAGTACCATGAAAGTTACGCCAAACATGGTATCGGCACGGGTAGTGAAAATGGTAAAGGTCTTATCAGAATCTTTAACTTTAAATTCAACTTCTGTACCTTCAGAACGGCCAATCCAGTTACGCTGAGTTTCTTTCAATGAATCAGTCCACGAAACAGTATCCAACCCATCAAGCAAACGCTGAGCATAAGCGGAAACACGCAAGCACCACTGACGCATCTTTTTCTGAACAACAGGATAACCGCCACGAGCAGACACACCATCAATAACTTCATCATTGGCCAAAACCGTACCGAGTTTAGGGCACCAGTTCACCATCGTCTCACCCAAATAGGCGATACGATAGTTCATCAAAATCTGCATTTTTTCAAGTTCAGATTTCGCTTTCCATTCGGCAGCAGTAAATGAAAGTTCCTCAGAGCAAGCCACATCAAGATCTGAAGTACCATTCGCTTCAAAAGAAGCAATCAACTTATCAATAGGTTGAGCCTTACAAAGTTTGTTATCATAATAGCTTCCAAACATTTTCTGGAAAGCCCATTGAGTCCAATGATAATAGTTAGGTTCGCAGGTACGGACCTCTCTGCTCCAGTCGTAACAAAAACCTATCTTATCAAGTTGTTCTCTGTAACGAGAGATATTCTTATTCGTAGTAACTGCAGGATGCTGACCTGTTTGTATTGCATACTGTTCAGCAGGCAAGCCATAGGCGTCATAACCCATTGGATGAAGGACATTGAAGCCCTGCTGACGTTTATAACGGCTGTATATATCAGAAGCAATATAACCAAGCGGATGACCTACATGAAGACCGGCACCCGAAGGATATGGAAACATATCGAGAACATAAAATTTAGGACGCTTGGCATCCACCTCGACTTTGTAAATCTTTTCATCTTTCCAGAACTGTTGCCACTTCTGTTCAATTGACTTAAAATTATAATCCATGTGTCAAATTATTATTTAAGTGCAAAAATAGTATCAAATAAAGAGAAAAAAAACTGAAAGCAAACAAAAAAAAGAGGCATCTACAAAAGATGCCTCTTTTATTAAGAGATTTGAATATCAAATTAATATTCCCAAAGGTCATTCTCGAAATTCAAGATTGTATTCTTGATACGAGCCTGTTCTTTGTGACATTCCTGAGCGTCATTATTGTACTCAAGCAAGTTTCTGTCCATAACGTTTGATTCACGGAAGATATAGCCAGAGAAACGACGTTTCATGAATATGTCATCGAAAGAAGGACGTGCACCATTGTTTTTGTCTGTGATGACAACTTCCTGCTGAGCAAAGAAAGGACGAACCTTTTCGAATGGAATCCAGAACAAAGGATAAGATTCAACTGAAACACCATCTTCACCAGTCTTGTCCAAGATAGGGCAAAGTGAGATAATTCTGCAGTTGAAAGTTGAAGAAATCTTGTCGAAGTACCAAACTTCTTTCAAGTAATATTTCAACACTTTAGGTGCAGGGATATCAGCTTCACCTACTTCAAAGATAGTGTCATTAGTGATTGAGTCTAATTTTGCTTCGTAAGCAATTTCATGCTGACGCAAAATCTCCTTAAATTCAACCAAGTGCTGATTGTCAAAATATTCTTTCTTATCATCATATCTGTAAAGTTTGATCTTACCGGTACGACCCAAGTTAAAAATCAAACTGAACAAGTTCTGACGATTATCTCCAGCTTCTACTGGGAAGTAGAAAGGATAATTGAACTTTTCGCGGAGGTCAACAATACGCCAAACGATCTTTGACCAGTAAATGTCATCAGCGCGTGGGTTGAGCAACTCGATTGGTTCCAAACCTTCGAGTGGTGCACTTGTAGGCAAGTCAATTGGAAGAGACTCATTAAGATCACCTTCAGCGGTAAAGAAGTTACCTGAATCTTCCTGAGCCATTGCGCTTCCAGCAAAAGACAATGCCAACGCAGCCAATAAATACTTGATTTTTTTCATTTGTCAATATTTTTTCTATTACTTAATAGAAACTTCGACAGCTGGCAAGCGGTGTGTCTTACCGTCTGGACCCTTAGCTTGAGTACCAGAGATATAGAATGTCTTACCTGGAGCCAAAGACCTGATCTTAGAACGCATAGCGTCAGTAAGCTGACCGCTCTGTGAAGAAGTTACGACAACGTTACCCATAGAGTCGAATGACTTCATGTCGAAACGAAGCACTGTATATTTAACGTTCTTCAAGAGGTCTGAGTTCAACTGAGCAATGACTTCAGTAGAAGCCATAACTGCGCTCTTAGAAATAGAACCACCACCGAAAGTAGCACCATTAGGACCTTTCAAGAATGCCAATGGAGGTGGCAATGGGAGGATACGGAACGATTTCTTACCCATCTGCTGTGGTTTACCACCAATCTTCGCTGTAACAACAACATCACAGTTTTTACCAGGTGAGTGAGGAACGATCACATAAGTACCATCAGACTTCTTGTTCTGCTGGCAGTTGGTAAATGTAACAGAAACATCGCTCATAGATACACCAGGAACAGATACGCTCATTGGGTTAGGATAACCAGCGTAAACAACGTTCAACATATCAGGAGAGATAGTAGCTGTTGGTTCACCAACGGTATAAGCGCCCTTGAAGTCGAAGTCCTGAGTTGTACCATCTGGTTTCTTCATCTTGATAACACCGCTATAAGTTTTGTTACCTACAGAAGAGCAAGCAACAACATACTTA
The DNA here is from genome assembly GCA_018064855.1 of Candidatus Physcocola equi. GTDB lineage: Bacteria > Bacteroidota > Bacteroidia > Bacteroidales > Paludibacteraceae > Physcocola > Physcocola equi. The sequence goes on along the minus strand of JAGHUM010000068.1, from coordinate 46,115 downwards.
CCATCAGGACCAAGAGGAGTTCCACCTACGAGGATTTCAGGTTTCTTAGTTGAGTCCATAGCAGCAAGGATGATGTTTGCTTCATACTTACCACCACGAAGAACGTAAGCATTTTCAGAATAAGCGATAGCCTGGATCTTGTTCACACGGAAGTCACCTGCGTCAATCTGGTTATACAACCAAGAAGCAACTTCAGCCTGAGTGTTACGGATATCATTCTGAGTCTTGGTCAACATAGTCAAAGATGCAATAGCAGGCATATCTTCAAATACACGGCTTGACCAAGTGTGCTTGATACCATCTTTTGTAACAGACTTCATATCGAAAGTGTTGCGGAGAGCTTTGATCTTAGCAGTATCAGCTTTTGCTGAACCTTCACCATAAACACCTGCTACAAAGTTAGAGAAATTGTTGATTTTATCTTCAAGATCAGAACCCTTACCAGGACCACCGTGAAGTTTGAAAGTCCAAACTTCAGATGCGATGTTCAAGTCACCAAGACCACCTGTTGAAAGTGTATCAGCAACAGAAGCATCCTTGTAAAGTTCCTTGTTACCATTATCCACACCTGCGATAATCATACGCTTGATATCGTTGATATAATCGCAAAGTGAGTCAGAAGAGGCCTTCATGCTCTGGAGCTTGTCGTTCCATTCCTTAACCTTGCCAGGATTCTGTGCAAGAGCGGCTTGGAAGCGGTTCTCCATTGATGCATAGTTACCATTAGCGATGTCCATAGAAGACTCGAGTGAGCCCTGCACCAATTTATATCCATCGAGGATCTGGACTGACACGTTCAACGCCAAGAGCGCGGTGTACACCAGATACATCATGGAGATCATCTTTTGTCTCGGGGTTTCCGGACAGTTCGTTGCACCCATGTTGTACTACTTAATTTATCTATTACTAAAATTCATTATTCAAATTAGCCGCGGATAGTCATTGCGTTGAGCATGCCACCGTAAACGTTGTTGAGCTGTTTCAACTGGTTAGCCAACATAGCAACCTGCTGCTTGTAGTCATCTGCGCTCTGTGCTGAGCTATCCAAAGAAGCCTGGATCTTGTTAACAGCACCTGCAAGTGACTTCATAGCTTCGTTCTGTTCGTTTACAGACTTAACCTGCAATTCGAATACTGAGTTGATAGTAGAGATATTCTTAGTAATGCCATCCATCTGAGCAGCGAAGTTAGATGCGCCGTTAGACGCGCCACCGATGCTTTGAGCGATGTTCTGGTAAGAAGCAACCAAAGAATCTGAAGAGTTTGTCAAAGCAGCCTGTGAAGCAGCGAACTGACCAGCAGCCTGAGAAGCAGCGTTCAAGTTAGCTGCGTAGTTCTGATAACCTGCAACAGCCTGGCTGATTTCACCTACACCAGCGGCAGTGTTGTTCAACTGCTGAACGCCCTGAGCCAATTTAGCAACCTGTTCGCGAACGAGTTCTGCTGGGTTAACTTCAGGAATGTCGAGAGCATTGTTCTTAGGGTTTGCTACATCTGTAGTGTTAGCTTCACCACCTTCGAGAACAGGGTAAGCAAGAGCCCAGTCATATTCTTTGTGTGGTTTATCAAATACACCGAGGAAGAACAAGACTGCTTCAGTAAACATACCTACGCAAAGCATAGGACCTGCACCTGGCCAGTGCTGGATTTTAAACAAAGCACCTACGATAACGACAGACGCACCTGCAGAGTACATTGCACCTGTAATCTTTTTTCCTTTTTCCGATTGGAGAAATTCAACTAATCCCATTTTCTGATTAAATTATTAAAAGTTTGACATTTATTTCAAATTAGATTATTCAGCGCCGATGTAGCTACGTACACAACGGAAACCGATGAATGAACGGTTTTCATTCTGATATTCGTAAGAACGAACACCGCACTGCAAGAAGATACCAACATCCTTCCAAGATCCGCCACGGATAACCTTACGACGAAGCACGTCTTTATCCATTGACTTAGCATTGTATTCGTAAGAAGGGTTCATATCGTGCACGAAACTATAGTTAGATTCGTGATATGCAGATGAAGTCCATTCTGCAACGTTACCAGCCATGTCATACAAACCGTAGTCATTTGGTGGGAACGAAGCCACACGAGCAGAAATCAAATAACCGTCGTCGGTATAGTTACCACGCTGAGGCTTGAAGTTAGCAAGGAAGCAACCTTTTGCGGTACGGATGTAGTAACCACCCCAAGGATACATTGAAAGATCCTTGCCACCACGTGCTGCATATTCCCATTCTGCTTCGGTTGGGAGACGATAGTCCTGAACTCGAACAGCCTTGTGAGCAACCTGATAAGAGTTGAAGAGGTATGAACGCCAGTGGCAGAATGCCTGAGCCTGTTCCCAAGAAACACCAACAACTGGATATTCGCCATAACCTGGGTGAGCGAAATACATCTTCATGTATGGCTCATTGTAAGCGTATGTGAAGTCACGAATCCAGCAAAGAGTATCTGGATAGATGTTTACACGCTTACGAGAGATGAAGTCTGAACGGTGCTTAAGTTCACGATAAACGGTTTTGTTGATAACGTGACCTTCTGCATCATAGTAAGAAGTATCCTTCTTGATCATCACATCAGCACTGTCCTTATTGATGCCGAGGCCTTTAAGGCTACGGTTGTAAGAACCGAGAAGCGGATCAAATTTATTTTCCTTCTTAGCAGCCTGAATATAGTCAACCCAAGAATACTGATAAGTCATGATCATACCATTGAGCTGCGGGAAGATATCCATCGCATCTTCACCCATGTAGAACATAGAGTCGATAGCGATCTTCTGGTCTTCAGTTGGCTTTTCCCAAGGAATTTTCTTTCCCCAGTCAAGTCTTGGTTTTTCAAGTTCATTACCTCTCTTGTCTTGAGTGATCTTGAATGATTCATCTACTGAAGAGAGTTTTTCACGAGCGATTGAGTCTCTTACCCAATGAACGAACTGTTTGTACTCACCGTTGGTGATTTCGGTCTCGTCCATCCAGAACGCGTCCAAAGAAACGGTCTTCGACTGAGAGGTCATAGCCCAGTTTGCATCCTGGTCATTCTGACCCATCGTGAATGAACCACGCTTTACGAAAAGCATACCATAAGGGGTAGGTTCTTTCCACGACTTTGAATAAACACCCACCAACTCACCATTATTGGAGCTTCCGCAACCTGTGAGCAGTGCTGTGATTACTGAAAAAATGAAAAGTTTTTTCATGATATTTATATTACTTAATTGCTTTTTTAATTGTTTATAAAATACGTTCACTCTTATATTTGTTCTTTTTTGAGAACTCCAATTTAAACGAATACTTGAGGCACAACTCATGACTTCCTCCCGACTTAATCATGCCGCTGACCGGAAGATCGTAAGCATACCCAACGTACACTCCATTCAGCAGGTTTGCACCTACCATGAAGTCGAAGGAATCACCGAATCTGTAACCCAGACCGGCAACATACTTCTTTTTATACTCACCGAGGCAAGTGAGATTCACCTGCGACGTTGAGAAATCCGTTCCCCAAAGGAAAGACGGCTTTATCTTGATTTCTTTCTCCGCCAAATCGAAGTCATAACCACCATTCAGGTAAAAGACTCTTACTGTCTCTATTGACTCGGTTTCGCCAAGATCGAAGGTTGGATTGTTCAAATTGAGAACAGACAAGCCTATGTGCATTCTTTCGTCAGAATAATAAGCTCCGAATCCTGCTGTGAACGCCATGTCGTCGTTTTCACTTCCCTGCACCATTGGATCACTTGAATCGCTGTGATAAGTGTCCCCGCTTACTGCCGAGTTGTTGTTTCCGGTGAAATCGGCATCCTGGGAGGCGAAATTTTGACTTATACCGCCTAAATTCAGGCCCAGCCCCAAGTTTCCATTCCACAAAGGGAATCGGAAGGCGTATTGAACGATGAAAGTTGAACTTTCAAAAAGGCCAATGCTCTCGCTCATGAAACTCGCGCCTAAGCCATGTTTGGTGTCCGCAATCGACAATGGAGCAGCAGCCGATACCACCCACTCTTTCGGTGCACGGGAGAAACCTGCCCATTGCATTCGGTAAACACCAAGCACATCACACATGTCATCCTGAGCAATCGCCGCCGGATTATATGCGGTAGTGCTAAACATGTATTGCGTTCTCTGAGTATCAAACTGCGCCCACGCCGCAGCCGGAAGTGCTGCAACACAAAGATTTAGGAGCAGTTTTCTTATACCCATCATGAGTTTACAACCAAATTTATCAGCAATATTACCAATTTTTATATAAAATAGCAACAATAAGCGTCAAAAATGGCACTTATTTACTGCATTTTTTATTTTTTTAATACTCGTCCTCATTGAACAAGAAATCATCCTTGCTTGGATAATCTGGCCAAACATCCTCGATAGTTTCATATACATCGCCTTCATCTTCCAGTTCCTGAAGGTTTTCTATTACTTCCTGAGGCGTACCAGAACGCATTGCATAATCAATGAGTTCTTCTTTAGTTGCAGGCCAAGGTGCATCTTCCAACTTAGATGCAAGTTCGAGAGTCCAATACATAATAAAAGATTTATTAGTGTTGTTTCAAAAAAATTATCCCTTTTTAAGGTGTGCAAAAATATATCTTTTTTTAGAAATTACAACTTAATTGCCAAAAAAAATCAGAATTTTAGCACGAAGTTTTCTTTCTGTAAATCTGGATTACTGATTATCAAGCCAAGTCTGAAGAGTTCTATAGTCACTTTCACCCGCTCATCTTGTTTGAGTTTTTCCCACAAGGCAGTTTTCTCAGAAGATGAGCGTGGTTGACGAATGATGACAAAAGCATTTCCGCCTTCCATCGCGTTCAGGTTGGTGTCTATTATAGCACTCAGTTGTTCTGCAGATACATCCTCCAAATAAAGGAGGTGTTTCCCTTTGACCTGTTCAACCAGCTTTCCATAGGCGACTGCATAATCAGACGCATAATATCCGGTCACATTTGACTTTCCGTATTTTTTTGAAAGTGTCATTATTCGTTCTGCCTCTTCCTTTTGAGCAGAAACCACACTCACATTCTTTTTCCCGTCAACATGTGAGAAATAGAGATCTGTCAATCCAGTTTCAGCCCCAATGTGCACAATTTGGCTTGGCTGGTAACTATTCGCCAATCGGAACAACAATTGAGCATATTTGGCCGGCAGTTCTTTCTTTGTTTTTTTCTTTTCCGGTCCATCGGCCATACGTTCTCTTATTTTTTCCACCAATGAATAGGCGTAATAGGGCAGATGCTCTTCTATAATGTAACTGACCAAATGGAACACATAAGGAGAATGTATGCCAAAACCACCCTGGTGTTTTGCCCGGAACGAGTATGACAGATATTGAAAAAGTTCGTTCATGTTTATTGTTCTTTTTTCTTGTATTTTGGCTGGGCGAAGACCATTCTTATTTCTTCAAAAGTAACCGATTCTCCCAGTTCTTCTCTTATTTCAGACAATTTCACGGTACCGCCAGCCTTATCGATGCAGCGTTCGATCTGTTTTATCTTTTCCCCATCCACCAGTTCTTCGGTTTTCAGTTGACCTGTTGAGACATACGTTCCCAAATGGGAATAGATGGTGCTTGCAACCAAGCCTCGTTTTTTTGCTATTTCCTTCACAACCTGCGCGCCATTTTTCTCTTCGCTTTTCAACTCACCATACATCTCAAAAGAGATCTGGGCCGTCGGTTTCTTTGGAGTGGCTGACGCCTTTTGTTTTTTTTGATAATATTGAGGTTGTGGCCCTGATTCTTCACTCGTTGCAAGGGCTTTACTTCTTGCACGCATATAAGCTGTCAGTTCAAATCCGTTTTCCGCAGCCTTCAAAGTGGCACTCTTCAGACGGACCAGTCTGACGAAAGTTTCCACGATGGAGGAATAGCGTTGTGCTATTTCTTTGTTGGATATGGTTATTTTCAGCAGGGGAACAAGTGTCACGAAATCGGACAACCGTCCATCATAATAAGCAACCGCCTTTCTCACACGTTCTTGCAGCATTTCCATCTGACCTGACTGAAAAAGATTTTGCAGTTGTCTATGAAATGTGGGTTGGATGCTCAGCAAACCATTCCATGCCTCCGATTTCAAATAGGTTAGTTTGTCGCATATAAGCGACTCATAGGAAAGATGTTCCTCAAAAAACCTCGACAGACTTGATAGGGAATCCACCATTCCATCAAACGAGAAAAGTTCCATAAGATTGGACAGCAGAAACTCTCGCTCCATTGCGGATATTTGTGTTTCCTGCAAGGCATTCGCCCGATTATTTTCACTATAGCGCAAAATGTCGGGGTCGGCGTAGATAGAAGACAAAGAAAGCGGTTTTGTGAGCACAAGGCCTTCCAAACTACGGCACCGGCTAAGCGCCACATACACCTGTCCCGCAGCAAAAGCATTGGCAGCATCAAGCATCACATAATCAAATGTAAGTCCCTGACTTTTATGAATGGTGACCGACCACGCCAGTCGCAATGGATATTGCACAAAACTGCCAAGCTGTTTTTCTTCTATTTCTTTTGTGCTTTCATTTAACACATATTGCACGTTATCCCACTGCATGGGCTCCACTTTCACATTTCCTCCGTCGGGGAACTCCACAACCACCTCATCTTTGTCGAGTTCCTTAACAACACCTATGCGGCCATTATAAAAACGCTTGGCAGGATCGTTTTTCACAAACATCACCTGCGCTCCCACCTTCAACCGAAGTACGGCATCTGTTGGATACAAAGATTCCGGGAATGTGTCTTTCACCTGGCATTGGTAAAGATACTGCGTGCCAGGCAACGCATCCATTTTTTTCTCGTTTATGTTGTTGGCTTTGAAGTTATGAGTGGTCAGCCAAACATATTGGCGGTCTTTGGGAGGTTCAAAGTCTTTCACATACCGTTCGTTAAGAGCGGATAACACTTGAGAGTTGATTTTATTGTCTCTCACAGCATTCAGCAGATTTACGAAATGGCTGTCGCTTTGCCTATACACTTTCGTCAGTTCCACAGGATAAAGTCCAACTCTCTGAAGTGCCAGACTTCCAAAAAAGAAATGGGTGCTATAGTATTGAGAGAGCAGTTCCTCTTCCTGAGGCTGAACAACAGGCGGGAGTTGTTGTAAATCGCCAATCAGCAGCAACTGCACACCGCCAAAGGCTTCGTTGTTTTTTCTGACACGACGCAGCGTGTCGTCTATCGAGTCAAGCAAATCGGCGCGCACCATACTAATCTCATCAATCACCACCAAGTCGAGACTTCGGATCATATTGAGTTTGTTCTTTTGCACCCGAAACGCGTTATCTTTTTTTGTATAACCAGGAATATATGGATCGAAAGGCAGTTGAAAGAATGAATGGATAGTCATTCCTTCCGCATTGATGGCAGCCACTCCTGTAGGCGCAAGCACCACCATACGTTTAGACGTGTGCTGTCGTAGGTATTTTAGAAACGTAGTTTTTCCAGTGCCCGCCTTTCCAGTAAGGAAAACATTGGCCCGCGTACGCTCCACCAGTCGATAGACCAGTTGCGCTTCCTCCCCTAATTGTATATCCTGCAATTCCATTTATTAATCTTTAATGAATGCGAGCGAACTCCAGTCTCCGTCTTCGGTGTGGCTATACACCTTCAATCCGAGATTAGCACCTACAGCAGTTACCTCATCAACATCTTTGTGGAAAAAACCACTCACAAAAAGTTTTCCACCATTTGTGAGACGTGAAGCATACATTGGGAATCCTTCAAGCAAGATGTTTTTAGTGATATTTGCCAACACCACATCAAATCTACCTTCCGGCATGACCTCAAAGCCGCCCAAACGGAGATCAGCACCTACTATATTATTAAGTGTGAAATTCAACTTCGCATTTTCATACGCCCATTCATCAATGTCGAAAGCGCTCAAAGATTCCGCACCTTTTTTCAACGCTAATATACCAAGGATTGCAGTGCCACACCCCACATCCATAACACGCTTGCCTGTCATGTCCTCATTCAGCAAATGACGTATCATTAAAGACGTGGTCTCGTGAGCACCGGAGCCAAAAGACTGGTGAGGGTCAATCAAAATGTCATACTTCACATGGGGGACATCTGTGTGGAAAGGACTGTGTACGACGCACTCATCCCCGATCAAGATAGGCTTAAACGATTCCTTCTCCCAAGTTTCATTCCAGTTTTGATCTGCGATTGTTGCCTTCTCGTAGGTAATACTGTCGCATTGCGGGAAAGATGCGATAAACGCCTCAATAGCTTTTTTCACGCCATCCTCAATTCCTGAATCGTCTTGAGCCACATACCCAACCAAACCGTCGTTTTCCGACATGAAACTTTCAAAAGGCAACTCAGACAAATACTCAGGGAAGACATCATCGGCAAAGGCTCTCACATTATCAGAAAAACGAAAGAGATATGAGGTGTAAGTCATTTTGCAGTATTTATTTATATTTTAATACTTTTTATAACAAAAAAAAGGCAAATTTCGCCCAAGTTGATTATCTTTGCCCAATAATATGGCGTAGAATATCACTTTGTAAATTCTTTATTCACAAAGATAAGCACTTTTTCGGCACTTTGCTGCGCATTGGCAAAGAAAGTTCACGAAGAATTGTTTACATACAAAAAAAGCAAACCAGCAATTGTTTGGCACAGTCTTTGTATTAATACATGTGACAGTCATATTAAGACAAAACATTATTCAACACGAAACTAATAGGAGGACCAGTATATGAACATGAAACTGACACTTGCGTTTTTCTGCTCAGCACTCTGCTCTACCGCTGCAATCGCTCAAGACGAGTTGTATTGGAGTGACAAAGACACACAGGAAGAAATTGCGAAAGAAAAAAAGAAAGACTCTTTAAGAATCGCTAAAGAGAAAGAATACCTTATGGCACAGGAAGGAATTTCCCGCCATGCCTACGACACAGCCGCATACGTTGCTTATGACGACAGCGACTACGTTTACTCTCGTCGATTGAACCGTTTCCACGATGCAGACCTCCCTATCTACACACAGGAAGAGGAAAATAACGACGATGCAAAAGTGAACATCTACTTTGGATATTCATCATACTACCCATATTGGGGATACGATTGGAGATACGGTTACAGCAACTACGCGCTCTACGACCCATTCTGGGGATGGGGGTGGAACCATGCTTATTGGACTCATCCATATTATTTCCACCACTGTCACTATGGACACTACCACTTTGGTTATTATGGCCATCATTACGACTATGGTTATTATGGCTATTATGGTTACCACCACAACCACTTCACAACACCTTACTATTACAGCCACAACCATCATGCACACTACACACCATACTACAATGGCCACTCTTACCGTCCGGCAAGAAGTGCTCGTGGCAGTGTAAGATCAACAGGCCCTCGTGGTGACTATCGTGGCGTTCGTTCAAGCACATCTACCAGCAGCCGAGGCCCACGCAGTTACAGCAGCACCAACACTTCTGGTTCAAGAGGCTACTCTACTCCAAGCCGCGGAACTCGCAGTTACTCAGGCGGCAGTTCAAGCAGCAGCTCTGGTTCAAGAGGTTATTCTACTCCAAGCCGCGGAACCCGCAGTTACTCAGGCGGCAGTTCAAGCAGCAGCTCTAGTTCAAGAGGTTACTCAGCACCAAGCCGCAGTTCTTCGTCAAGCAGCACTCGCAGTTACAGTTCTAGTTCGTCAAGCAGTTCAAGCTCTTCTTCAAGCAGCTCACGCGGATACAGTTCAAGTTCTTCAAGAGGCAGTTCTAGCAGTTACTCTGGCAGCAGTTCTAGCAGCAGTTCTGGCAGAGGCGGAAGCAGCCACGGAGGCGGCAGAGGTGGACGCCGATAAACCTGAAAAAACATTATATTAATTTGATAATACAATAAAATTATGAAAAAAATATTTATTGCCGGCGCATTGCTCGCCGCTAACCTTTTCCCTGGATTCGCGCAAGACGATGACGTGCTTACGCTCTCTCTTCGCGGTCTGAGAATGTCTAAAACAGACCCTGTTTACGGAACTGCACGCTACTCTGCCATGGGTGGTGCCATGGACGCCTTTGGTGCCGATGCGAGCACCATGCGCGACAACCCAGCAGGTCTTGGTGTGTATAGAAAAAGTGACATCACATTCACGCTCAACGTGAACAGCGACAACGATGGTGGTGTTCACTGCAACGTCAACAACTTCGGATTAATCTGGAACTTTGGTGGCAAAAACCGCGAACACGGATATGTGACATCATCTTTGGCGTTCGCTTACAACCGTCTTGGCAACTATCACCGTGAAGACTACACCTACGGGACTTACGGAGATGGCTACGAATACGAAAACAACTTCGTAGAAAAAGGTGGATCTGGCGAATGGAACATCGCCTATGGTCTCAACATCAGCAACCACTTCTTCTTTGGTGCTGGCGTAAACATCATGAACATAGACTATGAGCAGAACACCAACTTCAACAGCGAAGAAGACAACAACTTCTACATGAACGCTTCTGGTGCTAATTTCACATTGGGTACCATCATCAAACCTGCAGACTTCGTCAACATCAGCCTCGGCTTCAAGAGCCCAACTTGGCTTACTGTAACTGAAGACGCTTACTATCCAATGAGAAATGATGATAACGAAATCGAATACAATCATTGGGGAGAAATGGAATATGGAGGTTATGAAGGCGTAGATTATGAGCTTCAGACACCTCTCCAAGTTAATGGTGGTCTCGGCTTCGTTGTAGGCAAACGTGCAGCTATCGGCATCGACTACAAATTCCAGGACTACAGTTGCATTGTTGAGAAAAACAGCAAAGGCAAGTTCCGTGACGCAGAAAAGTTTGAAGACAAAAACTACCAGGCTACCCACACCATCAAAGCCGGTGCTGAAGTGCAGATTGCTAAAGGCTGGGCAGTGCGTGGTGGTTTCGCCTATGAAACTTCTCCTACAAAAGACGGAATGTACAACCCTGTTCAATACGACAACGTTCTCTACTCTTACACAGTACCTAAAGAAAGCATGTATTTCACAGGTGGTTTCGGTTTCCACAGCCCTAAAACTCCATTCTATGCCGACTTCGCTTACGTTCGCAAAAACCAAAAAGAAGACTTCTATGAATGGCAGAGTGTTGATGACAAAGGCAATTATGAAAAAAGCCCTATCAAACAGACAATTGGGGTAAACAACTTCATCGTTACCCTTGGATTCAAGCTCTAAAAAGAAGAAAACGACTGAAAATATCGGATTCTCAAATATTTGATAAAATAAGCGGCGCCAGCAATGGTGTCGCTTATTTTTTTGTTGAAAATTTGTAACTTTGCATCATTCAAATCATCAGACACATCAGCAAACAATGAGTTTCTTTATCAAGACCATAACCTCTCTATGCATTGCAAGCATCGCAAGCAGCGTTTACGCACAGACAGATGATGCCATTTCACTTGCCTCGCGTTGTTTATCCATATCCTCTGAAAATCCAGTAATGGGAAGCGCCAGATATGCAGGCATGGCAGGCGCGAGAGCCGCACTGGGAGGAGACGTAAGTGTCATACGAGAAAACCCAGGAGGTCTTGCCATGTATTTAGACAAACACGACGTCAGTATAACGCCTTCTTTATCGTTCAATAACAACGGCGACACCAAAATGACGATAGGCAGCGCTGCTGCAGCTTTTGTACTCAACAACAATCACAAAGCACATGGATTGGTTTCCTCTGTTTTAGGGGTAGGCTATCACCAGACCCGAGATTTCAGCCGTTCTACCAATGAAGGAGGGTCCAAATACGACGAGGCACATCAAAGCGGGATGATCACAGCAGGCTATGGCATGAATTTTGGCAACAGGCATTTCGTTGGTTTTGGCATCAACTGTATCCATACACATTATTTGCAAAACAGCACAACAAGCGACAACGCAGCAACTGAATTTGACACAGAAAGCCTCAACTGGAACATGAAAATTGGTGGCATATTCAAACTTCTCGAAAGACTCAACCTTGCCCTCGTTTTTCAAACGCCGACCATCTCCAATATGGAGGAAGACGCACATTTCAACGGGAAAGCCATCAACGATTGCAACAAATACGAAGATATGCAATATCGCCAGTGGGAGCCGCTGAAACTGCAAGCAGGCCTGGCTTATTTACTGGGTGCCAACACCTCATTTGACATCGACTATTCTTTTCAGAATTTCGGTGCAGGGTATGTGGGAAACTCTAATGAGAGATTTGACGATGTGGAAAAATTCATGAGCGACCATTTCAAATCTTGCCATACCATCAAAGGAGGTTTTGAAACCACATTGTTTAAAGATTTCAGCCTGCGTTTAGGCGTCGCATACGTATCTTCACCAACAAGCAATCCGAATGAGAAGGCACTGGAGGGGAAAGACATTCAATACGCCGTTTCCCTGCCTCAAAGCAGCATCTACTACTGCGGCGGTTTAGGCTATTCGTTCCTCAACTTCTTCTACACCAACGTCGCTTATGTCTATAAGTCGCAGGATGAAACATTTTATCCACAGATTACAAACCTGCAACATTCCAGCATCAAAGTGTCTAACAACACAAGCAACCTCTTATTGAGCATTGGAGCGAGATTCTAACAAAGAATACTCAGAATACAAACAACCCCGAAAGTCGGATTCACACCAACTTTCGGGGTTCTCTTTTTGACTGAACATCAAATCAAGGCAATTCGATCAATTCAAACACTGTTTTCTGGCCTTTAATTTTCTGCCCGTATATTTTTTTCAGCACGGAATTCAGTTTTGACGTCTTAACAGCGGCAATGGCATAACGCTCTTTCACTTCCACCATGCCTAGTTCATCTTTTTCCAAGCCTCCTTTTTGGAACATGAAACCGACAACATCACCCTTGCTAATCTTATCGCGCTTACCTTTCCCGACATAAATGGAAGACCACAATGCAGGAGCCGGCAATGGAAGATCTCCACAAGGAAGTTTATATTTCAGCATTTTAGGCAGATAATCGGGTCGTTTTTCCTCCAAATACAAGATTACAAGCGCAGTTCCATCCGCATTCATTCTGGCGGTTCTACCATTCCGATGGGTGAATACATCTTCTGTTGCAGGCAGATGATAATGGATGATGTGGTTCACCTCTGGTATGTCGAGACCACGAGCAGCCAAGTCGGTTGACACCAGCACATTTACAGAGTCATTTCTGAACAGGCAGATTGCCTTTTCTCGATCAGATTGCTCCATTCCGCCATGGAAAGTCACACATTGTATTCCTTGTTCTTTCAGATAACCGCCTATCCGCTCCGCGCTTTCTCTGAAATTGCAAAAAACGATTGATTTCCCGGTTCCCAGATGACACAACAATCGTTTCAGCACAGGCAGTTTATCCTTTTCATCAGACACCACCTCCATCAGTTCCAGTCCCTTCACACCTTCAGATAGGTAGTTAACGCGATGAGGTTCAGACACACGGACATAATCTGGTATTTCAACAGCCTCTGTGGCTGACAGGAGAATCCTTTTCCTTACATTGGGCAATTGCTCAATGATAAATTTCATTTCCTCGGAAAAGCCAAATTCAAGCGACTTGTCGAATTCATCAAGCACCAAGCAAAAACTTTTGGACAAATCAATGGATTTGTTTTCTATATGATCAACAATTCGGCCTGGTGTTCCAATCAAAACATCAGGAGGTGCAGTAACCAATGATCTATGTTCCTTGTCGAAAGGACGCCCTCCATAACTCAAAGCCGCACGAAATTCGGAGCCCAAGGCTGAAAAGACCTGTGAAATCTGCAAAGCCAACTCACGAGCAGGAACCACCACAACAGCCTGAATTGTTCCGTTGGAAGGTTTTAATTGTTCTATCAAAGGAAGCAGATAAGCAAGCGTTTTCCCCGACCCTGTGGGCGACAAGATCAATGTATCTGCATTTACTTTTATTGATTCGAGCGCTTCTTCCTGCATCGGATTGAGCGAGGAAATGCCAAGGCGCCCCAACATCATATTTCGTTTGTCCACCATACTCAATCAGTTAACACTTCATTATATATGTGCTTCGCAAAATCAGTAAGGCTATTGTCGCGAGCACCCATTATTAATATCACATCTCCACTCTGCACATTAGTTTTCAAGAAAGGAAGCATGACATTTCTGTCGGCAAAAAATCTCACGTTAGCGCCATTACTCTCCATTTTCTTTGCCACCATGTCGCTCGTCACGTCACGGCTAACCGTTCCGCCAGCATAGTAAACATCACTCAGCAAAAAGCAATCATCACTGCGCAGACATTTCTGGACATCAGTTTCCAATTCTTCATGCATGAAACGAAGAGGCCCAAATCCATGAGGCTGGAACCATGCCCAAACCCTTTTACCGACCTGCTGGCATGCCTTAATAGCAGCCACGACTTCAGACGGATTGTGTGCGAAATCATCGATTACCCAACAACCCTTGGCAGAACCAACGACCTGCGTTCTTCTGTAGATGCCTCGATAAGACTTCAATGCCTCGCAACATTGTTCCGCACTAACACCTGCCGCATTAGATACAGCAATGGCGGCAAGTGCATTTTCCATATTGTGACGACCAATCAAAGGCAATGTATAATGCAGACCATTGCTATCAAAAGATATAGAGAAACCCTCCTGCTTGAAGTTGGAACCAGAAAAACGGGCATCTTCGTTTTCAACGCCAAAATCATACTGGGTATTCATCGACAATTGTTTGGCAACCGAATGACTCTGGTTAACAATGAATTTTTCAGTGGTATTTGCTTTAAAGGTAGAGAACAAGCGCATCAACTCATCCGCCTCTTTATGGTCGCGATCCACATTGAGTAAAACAGAAATGGCAGGATGATAATTCACAATAGATCCATCACTTTCGTCAGCTTCTATTACGAGCCACTTCCCTTTACCATTCCAAGCGTTGCCCGGAAGTCCCTTCTCCTGAAGATCCACCAAACCAGCGCCACTGATGATGGAGGGATCTCCGCCACACTCCCGTAAGATATGGAAAATCATGGCTGTAGTCGTGGATTTTCCCGATGTGCCACCTACTGCGATAGTCGGGCACAAAGATGATATGGAAGCCAATAGTTCCGAACGCTTCATCACCGTAATACCCAACGAACGGGCTTTCTGCAATTCCACATTACTTTCTTCAATGGCAGTAGAAACAACCAACACATCAACCGTATTGTCAACTCCACTTGCATCCTGCGGATGGCACTCAATACCCTGCTGCTCGAGTTGAGACTGAATGAGCATTTTTTCAGAGGCAGAAAAAAGTCGGTCGCTACCGCTTACTTTTTTGCCCACGCCCCTAATATATTGGGCGATTGCACTCATTCCTGTTCCTGCTATACCCACAAAAAAGAAGTGGTTAAACTGGTTATAATCTATCATATTAAAAATATTGACGTTTAAAATAAGGTTATTGCAGTCTTTTACAACATACGTATTTTGAAAAAAAGCAACTTCCCTTCCCTCTTTCGGGTATTGAGAAGTTGCTTTCACTATTTATATCGTGATATGAAATATCGAAAGTATTAATCACTTTCTTCTTCATTCGCGGCAGCCTTGGCCGCTTCTTTTTCAGCCTTCTTTCGTGCTTTTTCGGCTTCTTTTTCAGCTTTCCTGCGCTCTTTCTCTGCCTCTTTTCGCGCTTTTTCAGCCTCTTTCTCCGCCTTCTTGCGTTCCTTCTCACTCATTTCATCCCCATCATCAGTACCGCTTGCTGGAGGTGGAGAAGCCATAGCAGGCGCAGACACTTGCGGAGGCGATGTTTGTTTCTCTTTATTCTCTGGAGCGGAAGAAATTGGCACATCGAGATTTGGAACATCATCGCCGGCTTTCTTGCCTCCGGAATTAAGCATAGGAGCATTATCGCGCTGAGGCATGATAGAAGACAAGGAGTCAACCGACGTTCCGTCCATGGTAATTGGCACTAACAGAGAATCTTCAAACCTCTGGAGTTGGTTGATCGAGTCGGCACGTTTCTTGATACGCGCAATAGAATCAGCCAAATGTTGAACATCAGCATCCATAGAATCCTCTTCAGGAAGAAGACCCTGGTATTCCTCACCATTAAGACTCTCGATTACATTACGCTTGTTGTGGGTGTAGAACTTAATGTGTCCCAGATTATTCTTCTCACGAGGAAGCACTTTGGCATAGATTTTACTTTGCTTGCGCTTCTTGTATTTCACTTTTATCTCACCGGTATTGAGATATTCCAAGTTGAGATAACTGATCATACTGTCGGCAAAAGTTTCGACATCATACTCTGGCAACAAAACACTCACCGAATCCACAATTTTATTGAAGTCAATACGTCGATAAGGACTGTTGCCCACGAGTTTCATCAGTTTCTTAGCCATGACACGCGTTGAGTCTTTCTTGTCGTAGAACGTGCGTTTATAGAAATAACGCTGGTGCATGTAATACATGAAGAAATTGTACTCATAGTTAAATGAGAACTTGTTTCGGGTATAGTTGACCGAATTAGGATATACGCAGTCAGGAATCTTAATCTTTAAGACTATTTCCTTGGACTTACCCGATTTGGCAGCACGCTCCGCGTCCTTCACATCTTGCATGTTCTGCATTTCTTCTTCCAATTCGGCGATTTGCTGGGCGAGCAAAGCGCTGTCCACGCCCGCAGATGAAGTGTTGTCCGATTTTTGCAGAGCAACAGAACTAGAGTCATTCTCCAATTCAAAATCGTCTCCATCCAAGCTCAGTTCCAAACTATCAGAAGCCGATTGCAAAGCCTCGTTTCTTCGTGTTTTTTTAGACTTCTTTTTCCCATTAGCATCATACGCAGTAGAGTCGTTGGCTTCTTTTTCCGACGATTCCATTTCAGAGCGCATCTTTTCACGGCGCTTATCTATCTTGTCTTTTTTCTTTCTCGCCTTTTCTGCAGCTTTAGCAGCTTTTACCGAATCCTCTTCAATTGATTCCAGTTCATCCGCACGTTCCTCTGCAGCCTCAATAGAGTCACGGCGAAGCTGTTCCTCATACTTTTGACGCATACGGTCGGCCTTATCCTGACGTTTCTGGCGTTCTTTCTTTTGCTTCCATTCGGCTTTCACCTTTTTTTCAGCAATCTTTCTTGCACGTTTTTCAGCCTCGGCTTGCTTTTCCGCCAGCAGTTTCTGTTTTTCCTCTTCGGCCAATTTCTCATTTTCTCGTATCTGGCGTTCTATTTCAGCCTCTCTGCGCTTAGATGCAGCCTCCAAAGCGGCCTGGTGCAGCTCTGCTTTGCGTTCACGGTCAGCCGCTTCCCTTTCCCTGCGTTCGGCACGTTTGTTCATTTCGTCCTCCATTCGCTGGCGACGTTTTTCACGTTCTTGTGCTTTTTTCTCCTGCGCGTTTTGTCTGTTTTGAAGTTCTCGTTCGCGTTGTTCCTGTCGTCTTTCCGCCTCTTTAGCCTTCTGTTGTTGCATACGTTCACGCTGGCGGGCTCTGATTTCAGCCTGCTGCGCGCGCTGACGTTCGGCACGGGTTGTCTGAACCTCCTGTCGCTGTTCGGCACGTTGGCGACGAAGTTCGGCACGCTGCATGATTTGTTCCTGCCTTCTGGCTTTGGCTTCGCGCTGGCGTTGCAAATGTTCGGCACGCAAACGACGTTGTTCTTCTGCTCTTTCCTTTTGACGTTGTTTAGCCTCGGCATTTTTTTGCATTTCCTCTGCACGACGCTGCATACGTTCCTCCCGTTCAACACGCGCTTTTTCACGTGCTGCCTCGCGTTCGGCAGCCTCACGCTGACGACGTTCATTTCGCGACTCCCTTTGCTTGTCCAGTCGCTCCTGCGCACGCTGCTTGGCAGCCTGCTGCTGTTCCTCACGCGCCTGACGTCTTGCTTCACGCTTGGCGTTGTTTTCCTCCAGGCGCTGACGCACTATTTCCTGACGTCGTTCTTGTTCTGCTTTTCGGCGCTGGCGTTCAGCCTCTTGTTCCGCCTTATAGTTATCAAGGCTCTCTTGAGTGGCCTTGCGTCTTCTTTCCTCTTCTTCCTTTTGCTGCTGTTGGCGCTCCTTGCGGGCATTTTCGTTACGCTTACGCGCCTCGCTTTGAGCACGCTCTTCTTCTGTCTTTCGGCGCTGGCGTTCAGCCTCTTGCTCTGCCTTATAATTATCAAGGCTCTCTTGAGTGGCCTTGCGTCTTCTTTCCTCTTCTTCCTTTTGCTGCTGTTGGCGCTCCTTGCGGGCATTTTCATTACGCTTGCGCGCCTCTTCCATTCGTTTCAGGGCTTCCTCTTCTTCGCGTTTCTTACGTTCCGCACGGTTTTTACGATCTTGTTCTGCGTGGGCTTTTTCAATAGCCTCTTTTCTTTCCTCATCGGAATTATATTTTTTATTTTCCGCAGCCTCAATCACATCGTTCGACTCCGACTCCTCATCCGTTTTAGTCTCTTGAACGTCACGTTTTCTCGAAGCCTCCAAAGCACGTTGCTGACGCAGGCGTTCTGCTTGCCTTGCTTCCGCCTTCGCTTTTTCCTTTTTCTGGCGTTCCAGTTCCTTCGCCCTTTTTTTTCGTTCTTTTGCCGTCAGTTTTTCTTCGCCATCATCCTCCGCTCCTCCGTCACTGTTTTCCTCAACAGAGGTCACGATGTCGTCATCGTTTTGCGCAAACGCCGGCATCGTGCCACACGTCAGCGTAGCAAGAAAGAACAAGCATATGAAGAAATAGCGTTTAAGCATCAAGCAATTAACTTATGAATATATAACCATTAGGGAAAATCTGCAAGAAAGATTACAGACTTCGCCCGATAATTCAATTTACAAACTTACGAAAAAAATAAACATTTCGCACAAAAAAGCAGGAAAAGCGCATGATTAGCCGGGAAAAATTTGGCAAAACGAAAATAAAAACCTATCTTTGCGGTGAATTCAATAGTGGTGGGCTGTTAGTTCACCACTTTTTGTTAATAATAGTTTTCACTTTTCGTTTTTCAAAACGAATCCAGAGAAATGATTGAACAAAAGCAAGTAAAAGAGATTGTTGAGGAATACACCTCAGGGAAAGCTGGATATTTCATCGTGGATGTTGTGGTCGGCCGCGACAATGCCATCCTCGTAGAGATTGACAATGAAGATGCGATTTCCATCGGCGATTGCGAGGAACTTACCCGATTCATAGAGGAACGACTTGACAGAGAAGTGGAAGACTATGAATTGGAGGTCGGCTCACCAGGGCTCACAACCCCTTTTAAAGTGACTCAGCAATACGTCAAAGCACAAGGCCAAGAGGTGGAAGTGCTCGCCAAAGACGGGAAGAAGCACAAAGGGATTGTAACAAATGTATCGGAAAACGGTTTCACGATCGAGGAAAAAATGATGGTGAAACCAGAAGGTGCCAAACGAAAGGTGGAAACCATCGTGGCAACCGAATTCACCTATGACAATATAAAATATACTAAATACACTATCAATTTCAAATAGTATGGCTGCAAAGCAAGACGTAGTGGATTTGGCTGAAATATTCTCCAAATACACAGAAGAGAAAAAAATCGATAGAAACACATTAGTGAGCGTACTGGAAGACTCTTTCCGCAGCGTCATTTCAAAAATGGTCGGCTCGGATGAGAACTACGACGTCATCATCAACGCCAAAAAAGGCGACCTCGAAATATACCGCAACAGAGAAGTGGTAGCAGACGAAGACCTTGAGGATGAGAACAAAGAAATCACACTTTCTGAAGTTCACAAAATCGAAGGCAATGAAGACATGAACATCGGCGACACATACGCCGAACAGGTCAACTTCTCCGACTTCGGACGTCGTGCAGTGCTCAATCTCCGTCAGACTCTCGGATCTAAAATCCTTGACCTCCAAAAAGATAACCTCTACAACAAATATAAAGAGAAAGTCGGCACCGTAATTTCTGCCGAAGTATATCAGGTTTGGAAAAAGGAAATGCTCCTCGTGGATGACGAAGGCAACGAAATGTCTTTGCCAAAATCGGAACAGATTCCTGGCGACTTCTACCGCAAAGGCGACAAGGTAACAGCAGTGGTTGCCAAGGTGGACAACAGAAACAATGACCCAAAAATCATTCTTTCGCGCACATCACCTTTGTTCCTCCAGCGTTTGTTTGAACGCGACGTTCCTGAAATTCTCGACGGACTCATCACAATCCGCAAAATCGCACGCATCCCAGGCGAGCGCGCTAAAGTTGCAGTTGAATCTTACGACGAACGTATCGACCCAGTTGGTGCATGCGTCGGCATGAAGGGTGCGCGTATCCACGGAATCGTTCGCGAATTGAGAAACGAAAACATTGATGTTATCCAATATACCGACAACTTGAAACTCTTCATCTCGCGTGCGCTCAGTCCTGCTCATGTTTCAGACATCAGCGTATTTGACGAGCACAAACGTGCAGACGTGTTCCTGCACAGTGAGGAAATCTCCCTTGCCATCGGTAAGAACGGCAACAACATCAAGTTGGCAAATATGCTCACTGAATACAAGATAGAAGTGTTCAGAGACGACGCAGACGGCCACGACGCCAACGACTATTATCTTGACGAATTCCTCGACGAAATCGATGCTTGGGTTATTGAAGCGCTCAAAAACATCGGTTGCAGCACCGCGAAGGAAGTCATCAAAATTCCAAGACAAGAACTCATCGACCGCACCGACCTTGAAGAGGAGACAATCGATGAAGTGCTTGACATCATCAACGAACAGTTCCGCATCGACGAAGCGGATGTTGAGGCTGCTGATCAGTCTGAAGAAGGAACAGACGCTCCTGCCGAAGAGGCCTAATCGCTCTCGTCTTATGTTAACGTCTGATCAAATTGTGTCTGGTTGCTTTCGTTAGCCTCTTGCCATAAACCAGCAATGCTCACCTCACAATAAAAGCAACATTTCACTCTCACCTTGCCGAGGCTCAGTGCGCCAAAGCAACGATTATTGTCACAATAGGCCAGCCTGCCTCTTCCGAATGTTCCATTGAACATCCGCACAGAAGTAGCAAAGCCGAAAGTGTTATTAAAACTATTTATTGTGGGGAAACGCGTGGGAACGTTTTTCCGGTCATTTCTTAAAGAGAATATCGTCAATAAAAATATGTCAAAAAGATTAGTCCAAATTGCCAAAGAAGTTGGAGTAGGCGCCAATACAGTCATTGAATTCTTCGAAAGAAAAGGGAAAGCACTGACTAGTAACAACCCAAACCAAACATTGTCTGACGAACAGGTTTCCCTCGTTTACAAGGAATTCAAACCAGACATGGAAGCCAAAGCCGTTGCTGAAGACATCACAAGGCAAAGACATGAGAAAGGGAAAAACTCTTCTGTAGCCATTGAAGGCTTCAACGAGAAGAAGAAGCCGGAAGAAATCAAGACAGAAGTGCCGAAAACGATACAAGTCCACGCTGTTGGAAAAATCGAACTCGATAAAAAGGGAAATCCTGTGAAACCCAAAAACACACAGAGCAAGCCACAAAACGAGGCTCCTGCCAGCAAGCCTGCAGAGCCAAAGAAGGAGGAAACAACAAATGCCTCTACAACAGATGAAGTGGAAGTGACTTCTGCAGCGAAGATTTTAGGCAAAGCAGAGCCTCAACCAAACATCAAAGTTCTTGGCAAACTCGACCTCGACTCGATTAACCAACAGACTCGTCCTAAGAAAAAATCGAAGGAAGAGAGAAAACGCGAACGTGACGCCAGATTCAACAACGGCGGGAACGGAAACGACAATAACGAGAGCGGAGAAAACGGAGAACGCAGAAAACGCAACCGCATCTCAGCACAAAAGGAAAGAATCGATGTTGACAATTACCGTTCGAACGACAACGGTGGCAACAACAATGGCAACAACGGTGGAGGCGGCAGACCAGGCAAGCACGGGAATAAGAAAAAGAGCAAAGGCTTGTCGGAAGATGATTTGCAGCGCGAAGCATACGAAAACATCAAGAAAACAAAGAAAGAGCTCACAAACAAGCAGTTGCCAAATAAAAACTCGGCTAAGCACCGTCACGACAAACGTGAGCAGCAAGCAGAGCAACGCAGAAAACAGGAACTTGAAGAAAGCAAAGAAAAAGA
Organism: Candidatus Physcocola equi; assembly: GCA_018064855.1. Classification (GTDB taxonomy): domain Bacteria; phylum Bacteroidota; class Bacteroidia; order Bacteroidales; family Paludibacteraceae; genus Physcocola; species Physcocola equi. The sequence continues at coordinate 24,103 of JAGHUM010000068.1, read as the reverse complement.
AACTTTGCGCGTAACCGAATTCGTTACAGCCAACGACATGGCTGTCATGATGGGTGTATCGGTGGTAGAAGTCATCAGCAAATGTATGATGCTTGGTCAGATGGTATCTATCAACCAGCGTCTTGATGCCGAAACCATCAACCTCGTAGCAAGCGAATTTGGGTTCAAGACCGAATATATCAGTGCAGAAGTAGCCGAAGCCATCCAGGAAGAAGACGACAAACCAGAAGAATTGATGAGCCGTCCGCCAGTTGTAACTGTGATGGGCCACGTTGACCATGGTAAGACTTCATTGCTCGACTACATCCGAAACACCAACGTGATCGCAGGTGAGGCCGGTGGCATCACACAACACATTGGTGCATACAACGTAACACTTCCTAACGGACAGCAGATTTCGTTCCTCGACACTCCAGGTCACGAAGCCTTCACAGCGATGCGTGCCCGTGGTGCACAGGTTGCCGACATTGCCATTATCATTGTAGCAGCCGACGACGACGTCATGCCACAAACCAAGGAAGCGATCAACCACGCAGCAAACGCAGGTATTCCTATCGTATTTGCTATTAACAAATGTGATAAGCCATCAGCAAACCCTGACAAAATCAGAGAATCGCTCGCGGCTATGAACTACCTCGTTGAAGATTGGGGTGGTAAATACCAGTGTCAGGAAATCGCTGCCAAGAAAGGAACTGGCGTGGAAGACCTTATGGAAAAGGTATTGCTCGAAGCCGAAATGCTCGACCTCAAGGCAAACCCAAACAGAAAGGCAAGTGGTATCATCATTGAAAGCCAGCTCGACAAAGGACGTGGCTACACCTCAACCGTACTGGTCAACAACGGTACGCTTCGTGTTGGTGACGTCTGTGTCGCAGGTACCAACTATGGTAAAGTCAAGGCGATGTTTAACGAACGTGGACAGCGCGTGACCGAGGTTAAACCCGCACAGCCAGCCCTCGTGCTTGGCCTTAACGGTGCGCCACAGGCAGGTGACAAGCTCAACGTGATGGATACCGACCAGGAAGCACGTGAAATCGCAAGCAAGAGAGACCAACTTCAACGCGAGCAAAGCCTTCGCACTTCCACCCACCTCACTTTGGAGGAACTCGGACGAAGAAAAGCACAGGGCGAATTCCACGAGCTCAAGATCATCATCAAGGCAGACGTGGACGGTACTGTGGAAGCACTTACCGACTCTCTCATCAAATTGTCAACTCCGGAAATCGAAGTTCAGGTCATTCACAAAGCAGTGGGTCAGATTTCAGAATCGGACGTCATGCTTGCAGCAGCGTCAGACGCCATCATCGTCGGCTTCCAAGTACGTCCTTCACAATCGGCGCGCAAACTCGCAGAAAAAGAGAAAATCGATATCCGCCTCTACTCTATCGTGTATGACGCAATCGAACAGATCAAAGACGCCATGGAAGGTATGCTTTCACCAGAAGTGCGCGAACAAGTTACTGGTCAGCTCGAAGTTCAGAACGTCTTCAAGATTTCAAAAGTCGGCACAATCGCAGGTTGCTTAGTGCGTGAAGGTAAGGTGAAACGTACCAGCAAGGTTCGTGTCATCCGCGAGGGTATCGTTATCCATACAGGATCACTCGAAAGTTTGAAACGATTCAAAGACGATGCGAAAGAAGTAACTTCCGGAATGGAATGCGGCTTGAACATCAACAATTACAATGACATTCAAAACGGAGATATCATCGAAGCCTACGATGAAATCGAAGTAGCAAGAAAATTGGAACAATAAAATCCTTTATTGCTCTAAATCATATATAAGCGGGGCAGAGATTGTCCCGCTTTTTGTTTTAATTATCACACAATTCGCCTGATAACACAAAAAAAATGGAAGATATAAAGCTTCAATTAGGTTGCTTTTTGATTTTACTGCTTCCAATCATAAGATACCAAAGACTGGCTCGTCATCTTGGCATTAAACAATCGAAGATTTACCTCAGACTACAACTTATTTGCATGATTGAAATAATCTTTGATGGTTTATCAGCATGGACAGTAAATCACATAAACATATTACCCAACCACTTCAATGACATAGTACACTGGGTATTCTATATTTCCCTTATGGTAGTTGTGCATGGCACATTCTGCTATCTGCTAAGCATAATACATGGAGACTTTAGAAAACAAATACTATATAAAGTATCCAAGATTGCGCTATTTACAGCTTTAGTAGGTATGACTGCTTCTATGCCGATGGTTTATTATGTGGAAGGTGACATCACATTCTATTCAATGGGATTGCCCGTTTATATTATTTACACATACATCATTCTTACACTAATAGTATATTTTGGAGTTATTCTAAATTCGTGGAATGACATAAATAAGTATGTCAGAAGCACATCCATGAATTTATTCTGGTCATTAGCAACAATCACAACAGTACAATGCTATTATCCAGAAGCACTGCTTACGTCAATAGTGCCGACTTTCATTCTCTTATCATCAAGTCTATATATTGAAGATCCGAGAACTCTCTACCTTGCAAAAAAGAGTGAAGATTTAGAGAAAGAATTGGAAGACATAAACAAACGATTATCGGACAATTACAATAAAGTAAAAGAGGTGGCGCCATCAAAGACGATAACGCTTTACGGCACCACACAAGACTCAATCTCAATTGATGAAAAAGACTTTATTGCAGCAGAGGCGGAAGGAAACTACATCACCATCACCTACTACGATAAAAACAAAGAAATAAAAGCAAGCCAGCTTAGGCAAACCATGAAACAATTGGAGATCATGCTGGCGGATTCACAAAATCTCATAAGAGTCCACAGAGCATTTATCGTCAATATTAACCACGTTAAAGGTGTAGAAGGCAACAGTCAGGGCTATAGAATAAGTATAGACGGCTACAAAAGCGGAATTCCTGTATCTAGGAGTTTTACGTCAGCTTTCAGCAAAGCAATCTCCTAATCGACAAACTATTACAAAATAACACTTACAAAATTTGACTAAATTTTCCAAATAGCATTTCATCACAGAAAAATGCGATTCATCACAAAAACGAGCAATAATCACATAAATGAACCGTCTATCCCACCCATTTGGAGATAGGCGGTTTTTTGCGTTAAATTTGCAACGTCAAAACGAAAACGACAACAAGAGTTTTGGCATCCGAATAATGATTTTACTAAATTGTTTTTCTGAAATCGATGGAAAACAATCTATATAGTAAGCTATAATCTCTATCTAAAATGTTTGTTTGAAAGTGAAGCATGACCAATGCTTCACTTTTTTTGTAGAAAAAAAGAATTTCACTAAATTTGTGTGTTGTAAAGTAAATTGATTACAGAGGAAGTTGCGCCACTACAACTTCATATTTAAAGTTAATACTACATATATAGATGAGACAAAATTGGGCGTTAAATCGCATGGCCATTGCTATGGTCTTGCCGTTTGCTGTATTGCCACTATTTTGTAACAATGCTAAAGCAAACGAATGTGCAGCATGCACGAACAATGCGAACGCAAAAACTGATAACAAACCAGATAGGTTTTTACGTATTAAAAGGGGCAAAAAACTGTTTTCAACAATTTTTGAATTAAGATTATTGAAGATAGCAATATGTATATGCATATTAGCAATCTTCATAAAACCTGCCTTTGCCAACAATTGTTCCAATCCTTTTGCCGACTACGACAGACTGGAGGGATATGGCACACATTTCAGGCCAGGTTCTGCCATTTCAAGCGATTCATACATTTACCCCGGAGGTTCAACCAGTTACGCATGGAAGAACCTGGAACTTGATTTCCCAGAATCCATAAAATTTTCAACAGAAGGCTCAAACAATAACGAGTTTAAGGAGTTCAACAAAAACACTTCGGTCTCAAACTCTTACATCATCACCAACGATCTGAAAAAGGTATTTCCCAACGGCCAGGGACTTCCAATAGAGCTGTCTGACTCAAGGTGTTTTTACGTACCAAGCAACAACAGCAACAAGAAAGACTTCGCACTGACCTTCGACGACAAGATGTTCAGTGGTCAGCGTGTGCGCATCACTTACCACTTTTATCTTTTTAATCCGATTGGAAACAATGCTGTTCACCACGATCAGTTAATAAATTTCGATTTTAGAATTAGTGGAGATAAAGAATGCAAAGTCACTGCAACCATAATACCCGATGGTTGCGAACCTGTCTCAACAAAACTAAGTTCATACTACGGGAACATAAAATTTCCAGACTCGGCTAAAGATAAAAACGGTAATTTACGCACAGATATTGGATACACGCTTATCGTGGACGTTCCTTTCGTACCAAACATCGACAACTTCACAAGAAAGACAAACCGAGTATGTTCGCTGAGTTCCAACACCACAAGCGACAGAGACAACTGCAAAGTGGCATTCGACTACATCAAAGTAGATATCTGCCCACGTTACATCTGCGTAGAAGCCACAGATATTTGTCCGGAATTGGAAAATCCTGACAAAACATTCACCGCCACTGCCTACAACTTTCAGCCTGGCACAGAACTCTCTTGGATAATTGAAGGTGTTGACAAGAACAACACCAGCCAACACACCTACTCAAATCTTGAAATAGGTCGCACGACAGTAGCGAACGACGGCACAGCGGTGTTGCAAACGACCTATGGAGACATCCACAACATTGTGAAAGACTATTTCAAAACCTATAATGGAGTGATGATTTTCGCAAAATCGAGAATCGACAATGTTGAAATCACCTCTTCGGGACACATTAGCACACGCTGCACAGAATGCATCGACAATGATCTGAAACCAGAGGTATATACAAAAACAGGTTGCTCTATGACTTTTACCGATGTGAAAGACCAACTTCCTTTGCCTAAGGTGAAAGAAAATAACAATAATATTTATGTGCCGACCAACACCACCACTTACTATGTAGAAGGCGATACATACAACACAATCGAGCGTCAATTAGCAGACAATGCAAATTTCATAGCCGGTAAAACATATACACTGCACACCGACATTTACAAAGAAGGGGCACACAAAACTGAAGAAAACCTATTAACATCCTGTGAACAAGTATTTACAATAAAAACAAAACCAGTCTGTCCAACAGAAGAGGTAAAACTGCATATCAACCTAGAGGAGGCAAACAACACCGATATTCTACATGCTCTGCTCGAAACCAAAAGCATGGATAACTTGTATTACAAGGCAGACTTTGACTGCGTTGACGAACCAGACATTGCCCTCAACAACATCTACCACATCACTCACGACTCCACACATGACGGATGCATGGAAAAACCATATACCATCTATTACCAATTGTTGGAGAAAAACAGCAGCGCTCCAATTTGTGTATGTTCCGCGCAAGTGGTAGTAAACCATCCGATGGGTACCTGTCCAGTCACACCTTTGCAATTGGAAGTGACAGACCGCAGTAGCGTAAGCGGTAAAAAACTGCTCGACTATGTACGCAAAGAAAACTATTACACCAACGCTTGTCATTCAAGTCCATTTGAGATACCAGGTCTGTCGGTTTCCTCCTATGCCAATTTCAACTTAATAAACACACACTCTGGCGCTGACTGCTCAATTTCAAATCCGCAGCCGTTCAAATACAACCTCACCAACACTAATGGCGACATCATTGCCACATGCGACGCAACGATTATTGTTACCGATGGCGACTGCCAGCCCGATGTGTGCGGAGAATTGGAAAACCACATCGCGCATGTGTCCGACGGGCAAACCACAGTTACGCCAGGCACAACATCAGAGTTACCTTTGATTGTGGCCAAACATTACTTTCCGCAACAAAACAATCATGATTATAGCGTTGAATTCGTATTCTCAGGCCGTTATCTCTCCAATCCAGTAAGCGCCGATGGGAAAACCATCAACGAAAGCATTCATAATGACGGACGAGGGCTAAATGATCCTTATCCCATTGGTATCACTTATGTAGTTTGGAAATTAGAATTTGAAGGAAAAAAATTCTATTGTTACCAAACCATAAACATCACCAGAGGATGTAATGAGAGAACACTTGCCGACTTTAATGTGGGCATATCAACTACCGACTTATGTTACGGACAAGTATCAGCAGTCACGTTCACCTCAGCAGCCGATCCCAAACCCGAAGCATATTTGTTGATTAACGGGCAAAGACAAGAATTTGATATTCCATTTGAATTACCAGCGACAACAAATGACTACACGCTTAATTACGCAGTAAGAGACGCTTATGGATGCACATACAACGGTTCATTCGACATGAAGGTGCTCAAACCAACCATCGACTGTTCTACATCGTTCAACCAGCTTTCGAGAAGAGCCGACGACGGGACACTTGCCATTCCGTTTCCTGTTGTTGGCGGCATTCAAGATTGTGCCGGACATTACGACTGGGCCTACACAGTTACCGACAAAAACGGGAAAGTGCTAAAGGATAGAAACGGAGCAAATCTTAGCGGGAAAGTTGAGAAAAACAGCGAAATGCTGGTTGCCCAATTCCCTGACGGTTTCTTCAAAGTGAAATTTGAACTACGCACCAATGACTCTGCTGAACCACAGACCTGCACAAAAGAATACTTCAATCTGGAATCACTCGAACCTTGTGCCGGCAACGCCGACGAACCTGCCGCCTTTACAAATCTGGTGGGTGACGACCTCGGTGGATGGAACCTGTCTTATGGCACCCAAGACCGTTTTGGAGACTACCACTTCGACGCTGCAGACGCTCGTAAAAACTATTACTTAAACTTATGGGGCAAGCAGCGTATCTATTGTGAACAGACTAATATTTCGGTAAGCATCCAACGAAGAGCCGCAGCATTCAAGCACATTCCAGTACAATATTGGGGACGAATACCTGACACCAAACTGACCACAACCAGCAAATTGTCGCTATACGACATGTTGTGGGCAGACAAATGGAACAACTACTACGGAACAGTAGAGGGTTCAGGCACAACATACAGTCCATCCTACAACTACAACTCCACTCCAGAAACCGTCGAGAATGTTTACAGCATAAGTTACCAGAACAGCGTAACCACCTATACCAAATTTAAATGCGTAGATTCTGACATACCTTTACCTGTCATTTCAGGTGCAACACCCGTAATTTTTGGTCCGCAGTGTTCTTCTACAGATGTCAACGCCGCTCATTTTCATCTAAATACCGACGTCAATGCCTACGACCCACTCTTCGGCACACAATATCCACACACCGTCAGCAAACCAGAATACGCTTTGTTGAAGGTGGTGCCTGAGGGTTACACCACATCCATGCGCGTAGGCTCATCTTCGGTACCATTCCACAATAGCAGCTATCTGCCTAAAGCCGGAGGCGCCGAATTCTATGGATTAAACAACTTCGATTTGGGAGAAGGAACGTGTGCTGCTATCAACAATGCAGTTGCCAGCAACAGCGCAGGCAGACTGACTTACAACCATAAACTTTGCATAACCGACACAAAATACACCAGCAAAACACCAACCATCGATTTACCTTTAGCACCGGCTGCCAACGCAGTTGCAGACAGGGCACAGACCACATTTGTGGTTAACGCCGCTCATCCGTTCCTATTGGTAAATTACGCTTCTGTGCTAGGTGTGGATGTGTCTGATTTCCCACTACACAAAGGCAACTATGTGAGCAACGTCAACGCAGAAGACAACAACACCATCAGTCATGTGGGTAAAGAGGCCAATTTCTCCATCTTGGTTGAGGTTCAGAATGGCGACGAATGGATTACCCTTCCAAAATCCATTCTCAACTGCTCACCCACAACACAGTTAGGCACAGGCAGCAACAGTCTTTCAAATCTTAATAGAAACTACGAGTCGGGACTTTTTCACCAAGCCACATTCAATCTCGACAATGCCTGTTCCACCCATCCTGCCGGACTGGGATTCAAGCAAACTGAAACAAACGAAAGCCCACTGACCAACTACATAAGCGGCACAAACGACCAACACAACGAAGCATTCGTAACCACCGGTTGGCAACTTTTGTGTTTCGACCTTAAGGATTATGTGGGTCGCAGAGTACGATTCTCGGTTCAGAACGCCGACTGTAACGACGTAAACGGTCATTCGTGCTATCACTCTGCCTACACGTATTTCAATGCCCGGCACTTCGATCTCGATCTGCAATACTGTCCGAAGACAGAACGCATAGACGTAAAACTGTCGAAAGGATTCAACAACTACGCCTTCCGACTGATTTCAGGGAAAGACACAACACCACTCATTTCTGTAAAAGAATCATCATTCGCATTCAGAAACATCTATGGACACAAGGGAGGAAATCCGCGCATCCAGTTATATGTCAACGGCTCCATCCTTATCGATACTATGGTGGTATCAACAGCGCCAAACGTAAAAATTGACGTCACACCTTCAGCCTATAAAGGTAAAGAGAGAATAGTTAAGCTTACCGACGCCACTACTTTCGCCACCAGCCACCACTCTGCCAGCAAACGCATTTGGAAGGTTTACGACCCTTCACCAAGCCTGACCCAAGATGCCTCACCGAAAGCCACCGATACCTACACGGAATATGACGACACGGAAATGACCCAGTCTATCGGAGGCGAAGGCCAGTGGGTTTACTTGATTGTGGAGAACAATCACTGTTGTTCAGACACCGATTCTGTATTCGTAGATGTGGAGAGTTACAAACCAGACATCAAATGTAACGATATAGGCAGGGCAGTTTCTGAAATATCGTTCACCAACGGCGACATAGCACTCGACGGTGTTTTCAAACTCAACAAAGAAGCCTGCCTCGACGATCCCGAGTTTTCGTTTACAGCCACCGACGAAGAAGGCAACCCCGTAGCCAATACATCCATAGATGCCGCACACGGAGCCATTATAGGAAGTTTCAAAGAAGGCTACTCCAACGTGAGCGTCACTGTTTCCATGTGCGGGGCGACAGCCACCTGCAAGGCGAAGATATTCCTCACCAAAGCCTACAATCCATGCTACAGCGAAGATGTGCTCGACCTTTACAGTTTTGATGTGGTGGGCACCTCGTTTAAAGACTGGAAACTGTCTTATGGTTCGCAAGACCATTACTTCAAATCATACTACAACGACCATGAAGCCCGGAAAAACCATGCCGAAGTATGCAAAGGACTGACAGGCTCACAAAACCCACAGCCACTAAAGACTACCAACTGGAACAAACTGAACGGAGGAAATAGTTTTGTTGCTTGGGCAAAACCATGGAACGACTTTTACGGGACTGTGGATGGAAATACCATTTCGGCACAAGGTTGGTCACCAGAAATCGATTTCAACCTTGAAGAAAAACCAATCGAATATGTCTATAATGTTGATCCAACCACCAATGGTGGAACGGATGCCGACTTTGACCGAGAACTGAAAGTAGTGAACAAAGACCCTCTCTACCACCCAATTGTGTCTAATTTCAAAACCGAAGGCGAAATAGAGAACTACCGCTTCTATATCTACAAGACCAATCCGGGCTACGACCCACTGTTCGGCACCACCTACAAGCACACCATGCTTGACGACGACTACCAGTTGTTGCCAATCATGCCAAACGTAGGTTTCGCCGTAATCCGTGTGGGTGCAAGCATGGTGCCCTACCACAACAACAATACCCACAAGAATTTCTTGCAACGCCATGGTTTTTCGGAATGGGGATACGCCAATTACCACAGTGTGGCCGACTATGGAGCCTGCGGTGCGGATTTTCCTAAATTTCAACAACAATATACTGAAGATTTTGGCAATTTGACCATCTCTAACTATTATCCGACGTCTGGCAGTTACATGAATCTGACTCTCGATAAGAAGTTGCTCGGTTTGGCGCCCAACGGCCAGGGGTCTGCCGATCGTGCACAACACACCTTCCTCATTGACGAAGACAACAAAGACTTCCGCTTGCGCTATGCCACTGTCCTTTCCTGCGACATTACCCACGTTGGTTGCCACTACTACGAACGCTCAACTGAAGGCAAATATATAGGCAGAGGTCCAAACACATCAGTCATAGTGGAAGTGAAACACAATGGCAAGTGGATTCGTATGCCAGGCTCAATTGCCCACATGCGCTCCAATGTTTGTCTGCCATACCCAAATAAAAACGATGATGCCCGCAACATTTATTTCCGTCGTGAAGGTTTCGCATACGAGGGCAAGGGAGAAATGGAACAGGAAGACAAATTCACTGTAATACAAACCCAACACGCTTCAAATTTCAACAAATTTCACCAGGCCAACTTCGATGTTGACAACAGTGATGGATGCAAACGTCCAAAGGGACTTGGCTACCAGGAGCTTACCAGCAAAGTCGTAACATCGGCCGTTGAAGACCAATATTTAGCGGCATTCTCACAAGAAAACCACAACGAATGTTATGTAACCACCGGTTGGCAGCCGATTTCGTTTAACCTTTCAGCCTATGTGGGCGACTCTGCACGTTTGACCATCGAGGCTGCAGACTGTACCGACCGTGATGGTCAGTCGAAAGAGCATGGTGCCTATATATACGTAACTTCCATTCCTTCGAAAGCCAGCATCATCTACTGTGAAAGTTCCGGCATGATTAACGGCGCCGCAGAAAAAGGGTACAACAACTATTATGTGCGTTTTTACAATGCCACCGACACCACGCCAATGATTATGCTGCAGTCTAACTACTTCGCATTAAAGAACCCGCTTCTCACACCCGACACAAAGATTGAAATCTATGGTGACGACTACTTGATGCAGACCGATTCACTTGTCAGTTTCTCAAGTTCACAGTTCGAAGCCAAACAACAATGCTTTTACAACTACGATTTCAGAAAAATTGGTGAAGACGTGGCGGGAAACACCTACAAGTTCCAGATTTATGACTACGACGAAAATCTGACGGCCGACAAATTGCCATCAGACGACAACACCAAGTTCACAACCATTGAAGACACGGTGGCTCTCGACCAGCAGATTCATGAGAAAGGACAATGGGTTTACTTTATCGCCAAAAACGGCGATTGTTGCAGCGACACAACAAAAAAGTTTATTGTGCCAGACCTCACGCTGAATTACACATGCAACGAAAAAGATTTCGACTTGGGTAACATCTCAATCGATTCTTGTGCCACATCCATTAAGCAAGTATTGGAAATTGCCAAACTGAAGGGTTTCGAAGAGCCAACAAGTTCAATGAATTGCCCAGCCGCAGTATCCATAATTTACAGTTCCGACAACAAAACATGGGCAAAAACGGAATCGGAATCCGATTTAGCGAAACCACTATTCAAAAAAGGCCCTCAATATTACCTGAAATGGCGTTTCACCGGCAGTGACAACACTGAGTACACTTGTCCGAAAGCCGTCAAATTCAAAGTGGAATATACTTGTCCAACACCAAATGATTGGGGTACTTTCTACGATTTTTGTTCTGCCAATCTCGACGACATCGAAAAATGGGGAAAGGCAAAACTGGTGGCAGACCTTACAGAAAAATACAACGACTGCCTCACCAAGAAGCAAGTTCACTGGGCGACCGACGCCAGCAATGTATTCAACGACGTAACTACAGGAATGGAAGCCCCTGTTTCAAGCGGACAACACACATTGCGTTATATTGTTTCGGGCATTAACAACAATGTTAAGAACTGCGAATACAAGTTCAGAATTGAGCCTGGATTATGTCCCTACGCAAAGGCAGCCGGCAACTACACCCATAGTAGCGAATTGGTGAGTATGTCGTTTGACGAAAGCCGCTGCGACGATTCCTACAAATACAAAGACGTCATAAACCAGTTGAGGATTGTTGCGAAAAGTGCAGGGCACTCAATGCCGGAAGACGATTGTCCATCTGTTACCTGGACAGCGTGGGACAAAGACAATAACGAAAAGGGAATTGACGACGACGTGCTTCTACAGTCGAAACAATACGTGGGTTGGAAATACACCACCGACGGCGAGGAACACTTCTGCAAATACCCATTCAGCGCTATCTACACCTGCCCTTATAAAAGCGGCGAAACAATCGAAACCATCACATTGGCAGGTACTGATTGTCCACCAACTATGGGCGACATGATAAAGATGGCAGAAAAAAAGTGGACCATATCATTCCCCGACACCACAACCAATTGCATCGACTGGTACTACTATAGAAACAGTTCTACAAAAGAAAAATACAAGACCGACTCGCTTGTTAATATTGCCGACAACCAATTTGTGGGTTGGGAATACAAGTCACCAGACGGCCAGGTAAGCACATGCCAATATAAATTTAATGTCAAGAACCTTTGTTACAACCAAAAAAACAATGAAATCGTCACCATCGAAATAGATGGTTCCGCTTGTCCGCCAACCATGGGCGATATTGTAAATATGGCACAGGAAAAATGGAATTTCACATTCCCCGATTCCACTGCCGATTGTATCGATTGGCATCATTACCGTAATGCGACTGAAACACAACGATATCAGTTCAAAGCAGACTCAATTGTGCCGTTTGGAAGTAACCAATATATTGGCTGGACAATAAAATCCGGATCAGATTACTATACTTGTAAATATAAATTCAATGTCAAAAATGCAGATTGTGCTGTGAAAAAAAGCGACACAAGTGCTGGAGATCTCAGCATAAGCGGTTCATCATGTTCACCAACACAAGGCGAATTGGTTGACTTTGTACAAAAAAGCCTTGGCTTAACATTCCCCGACACCGTTCAGAACAGCTGTATCAGCTGGTTCTATAAGAAAGGTTCGGAGGAGTCGGCATTCAATGCCGACGCTTTGACTTCGAAAGACGAACAATATGTAGGTTGGAGGGTGAAGGCCGGCTCAATAAAAGAATGCAAGTATAAGGTGAAAGTCAACATAACATGCCCTCGAAACAAGTCGAATGCGAAAGACTTGGGCGACCTTTACCTAACCAACTCTTGCGAAATTACAGAGAAAGAACTGGTTGACCTGATAAATGCAGATAAAGACAGGTTAGGTTTCGAGGTGCCAGATAAAGAGTGCATGACCTTCTACTACAAACCAAGTGGTGGAACGAAAATGGCTTACGATCCCGATGGAATCGTCAAACTCGGAAACAGCCAGATATTCGAATGGAGAATTAACCACACCGACGGTATAACAAACGAATGTGAGTACACTTTCAACTTGAAAGACCACATCTGCCCTGCGCTCGACACCCTGCGCATCGACGGACCTGCTTCAAAAGAAGATGTGGTAATGGCGTTGGCAAGTGTGAATCCGAAGACCTACAACATTTGCGGCAGCAGTCGCACCCTCGTACTCAGCAACACCAGCATCAACGACACCTACGAGAAGGGCGAAATCGGAACAATTTTGTGGAATGTAAAAGACAAGGGCTACTCTTGTACACAAGTATTGAAAATCAACGCCAAGCCATTCGTCATCAAATGTAGGGAAGTAGGAGGAATGCGAATGACAGACGACACCTACAACATTCCGTTGCCTTCAGTTGACCTTGGCGAAACACACTGTTCCACCCCACTCACCTGGGACATCAGCGTGTTTGACGGGCCAGATGCTGATGCCAACGAAATCACAGACAAGCTTGACTTCACCGTTGTAGGCGACCACATAGAAACAAAAGCTCCGTTTGGCTACACCTACTGGACTTTCACCGCGAAAAAATGCGGGACCCACAGCAACACTTGCCAGCAGAAAGTGTTAATGGTGAAAGCAGTGGAACCATGTAAATAGGTCTTTGAGGGCAATCAACCGCCCCCTCCACAGCAAAAGACGTTTCAACAGAATAACAAAAAAAAGAGATTCCACACTACCCTCTAACGCAACAGATTACAACGAAAAAAGTGAAGCATAACCAATGCTTCACTTTTTTTGTTTAAATTTGCAAAAATTTTTACTATCATATGTTCAAACGATTTCTTTTGCTTAAAACAATTCTCGCTTTCGCGTTTTGTTTTGCCGTTCACACAACCTTTGCAGAGGGTGTCTTGGTTTTCCAAGTGACCAATCCGCAAAATAAGCCATTAAAAGATGTGAAAATCGATCTGAAAGGAGGAAGCATTTCAGACCAAGTTTTGACTACAGACAAAGATGGCAAGTACACCAATGCCAAGTTCCCGACAGGAACCTACAGTTACTACGTCAGATACGGAGACTAGGCAAAAGGTACAGTAGAGGTGCCAGAAGCCGAATTTGGATGGGTTAACGTCAACTTCCGTGAGCTCACCATTCATTTCAGCAACGACAAAGGAGAGCCATTGGTTGGCAAAAGTGCGGAAATCTTCCACATACAGTCTGATGGTCAGGAAGAGTTCATCTCAATCAAATACAGCGACTCGACAGGTAATGTGAAGTTCACACTTCCTGAGGGAGATTATGCTTTCAACACACTCAAGGGTAAAGAAAAGGTAACACTCGATGACGAGAACAAAACAAAAGACGTTTCTGTCACAAGTGGCATCATTACCCACTATGGTTTCTTTGAGTTTCAGCGCGAGGGGAAACCCGAGAAGACATGGGCAAAAGACATTCTCGTTTATCAAATCAACAACGGGACCGCAACTCCGTATGGTAGTATGGACGCACACGGGCCGGACATTGACATCAACAAATGGATAGAATACGACAGAGCAGTCAATAAGGTCAGCCTTCGCGACGGAATCTACATCTATGAAGTCAGCACAAAAGACTATGGAACTATAAAAGACACATTTGAAGTAAAAGAAAATGACGCAATCGAAAGTCTGATTATTCCCATTCCGCTGCCAGATCCAATCGGCGGAGGCAATGGTGGCGGCAATCACAGCAACATACCGCCAATAAAGAGATTAGACTCCTTATTGATACCTATGTACACCCTGACTGTACAATTTTTCGACAAAAACGATCCAACAAAGCCAGTCAGCAATTTGGTAAGCTATATCGAAGAAGTTGATTCGCTTTTTGTCTCAAGTTTCAACACTTCAAACAGCAATGGAGAAGCGATATTCGGTTTAGGCGGAGAAGCAAATTTGGACATCTATTACGGAGACTCAAAAGACCACATTGGCAGTGTCAATCACGACACCACTATCATTCGATATGTCAGCCGTGAAGACTACACAGAGTTGTACTATGAGTTGCAATATGACCATGAAAAATTCAACCCGACTACCGTAAAAAGAGTTGAATTTACTGGCGAAATCTACAACGAAAGAGGTGTTATGTCATCGACATTCTTCCTGTTTCCAAACAAGAAAAGCACGATAGGCGACACACTATATTACGATGAGCCAGTCAGAGTGGGATCTGGTTTTTACTATTTCGGTTTTGAAATAAATGAAATGAGATACAGCAACAGATTAGGCAGTATGGTCAACGTGCCCAAAGGCATGAGTACCCAATATGCGATGTATAATCTCATTCCTATATACGAAGTCAACTTGATTGTATGCAAGTCAGACACCATATCAAGATACATCAATGCATTCAGCGGCACTGTAAAAGACGCCAATGGTTCATCGTCATTTGACACCAAAACAAACGGTGAATACCTAAGCCGACACCGTAAGGGTGAAGTTTGCTATCAGATTGTAAAAAAGAAAATTTGCGCGGATCTGACCAGCGACACCACTCTCTATGTGATATACGACGATATAGTACAAAATGTGTACTACAGATTTGTTCACAACGGCGAGATTGTCGATCCCCAGATAATGAGCTTAAGCCTGACAAAATTCGACACCGTTGTCAATGAGTATGGCAACAAGACTGTTGAAGGAAGCAAATATGCAATCGTTCCTTCGGAAAAAGTCAGCAAAAACGGACTGGAATATTTCGTATTCAGGAAACCGATGGTATTGCCTAACAGCAATTACAGACTTGACTACAAGATGAACGATTTCTTCTACAATGGTGATTGCAAATGGGATTTCGACATTCATAGTGCCAGAGGCACCGACACCACTATCTACATCATTATTCCAGTGAAACGAAATGTGGAAATCAGCATCAAAGACGCGCTGGGCAATGAAGTGGAAGGTGTGTTCGGAAAAATCCTCAAATACGACGATGTGAAGAAGGAATTTAGCGAAGACACCAATTTCGACCAGTTGTCGCACTACCCATTACGTTCAGACGTGAATGGTATCATCAGAGACAACCTGCTCCCAGGTCTTTATCAGATTCAGATTCTCGACATCGTCAGGAATTTCATTGTCGGCGACTATGACTTGAAATTCGACATCATGAAGGGCGACATCATGAAGCACGTGCGCTTCATTGTTAAGAACAAGAACAGCAACACCCCAATGCAAGGGTTGGAGTTGGTGGTAACGAAAGACAGCAGCATGTTTAACACCGATTACACCTCAAACATGGGTGAAATCAATATGGACTGTGAACAAGGCAATTACGCATACAATCTCAATTATGGTAAAGGTCATGAAGGAAGTTATGAAGTGGTAAACGACACCACCATTTACATCCTCGTTGAAGACGAAGTGAAAGTGAGCGATATCAAACTGGAAGGAATCGATTGTTTGCCAATCGGCGGTTCGTCGAAGTTGATCGCGACTATCACTCCAGACAGCGCCACACGAAAAGCCATCAACTGGTCTATCAGCAATGATCTTATTGCCAAAGTCAACACAGAGGGCAATATCGAGGCAAACAAATTGGGAATTGAAGGAGATGTCATCGTAAAAGCAACAACGACAGATGACTCTGAGGTATTCGCCATAAAGACCATTCAGATTGGCGGAGAACAATGTGGTTCCGAACTTGAATACACATTCGAAGACAGCACCAAGACAACAGAACGAACTGGCGACACCACAAAGATTATCATCAAGCCAACAGACAAGAAGTTTGATCTTTGCTACGCAGTTCAGGAAAAACAAGGAGAAAACTGGGTTGTGATTGCAGGGCCAACCAAAGACACCACCATCTTGATCAATACCGAAAAGATGAATGAGAAAGAACACATCATCCGCATCATTTCGGGTACCGATTGTGAAAAGGTCGGGAAAGGTGAAATCGTGCCAGACTCAGTCCATGCCGATAAAATCGGTGAAGAAATCACCATCACCAACAAGAGCATCTATTTCGAGCCTGGTGTGTATGGCATCTGTGAAAGACAAGACAATGTCACCCTCACGATCAACGGGGAGAACCTCTCTTCTTTGAGTGAAGGAACCAGCATTGTATGGTACACTCAGAAGGAAGGCGAAAGCACATTCACAGAAGTGCCAAGCGCAAAGGGCAAGACTGAAGCCAACCTCAGCATCGAAGGCGCCACATTGGTTAAAGTAGCCTTGGTAAAAGACGGCAAAGAACTGAGCAAAGCGCAGAAGCAAATCGCATCGGAAGACAGCATCAAGATCAAGGTGAATGCAAGCAAAAGTCTGGCTTGTTTGTCAGACACTGTAAAGATCAACGCAACCATACTCTCAGGCAAACCTGCTTCTGTCCTTTGGGAAGACAGCACTTCGGAATTGAGCAGAGTCGTAAAAGCCGACACTATCACCTATAGAGTTGTGGCAGCAAGCGAATTGGGCTACTGTCCGGATGCAATAGACTCTGTAAAAATCACCATTGACAAC
Organism: Candidatus Physcocola equi; assembly: GCA_018064855.1. GTDB lineage: Bacteria > Bacteroidota > Bacteroidia > Bacteroidales > Paludibacteraceae > Physcocola > Physcocola equi. Next base: position 6,555 of record JAGHUM010000068.1, on the reverse strand, counting down.
CCTATCGACGTCACCATCTCAAGCGACAGAGATTACGTTTGCGATGACTCAAGCAACGTTGTGCTTTCAATTGTTTCAGCAAAAGACAGAGACGACCTCGTTTATGCATGGAACGGATTCAGCGCCACAGGAGACACACTCCACGCAGCACCAGAAGAAACCACAACATACGAAGCAAAGGTGAGCACCAAGCTGGGCGCTTGTCCGAGCGTGGACTTGTCACAGGAAGTAAAGGTATCCAACAACGTTATGTTCTGGGCTTCCGTAAATAAGGACACCATTTGTGAAGGTGACACAATCAAAATCGACATCAACACAAACCTCTACGTCCCAATGCCGATTAACATGGGTTTGATTCTTGACAACGACAGCGTCTTTGAGGGATTTTTCAGCATCGTTCCAAGCAAGAGCCAATATGTATTCCACGCCTTCGACAAAAATGGCGTTTGCGCAGATCAATTCGACACTGTGAACATCGCAATCGACAAAGCCATAGAAGGCAATGTCGCACTCACAAGCGACAGAAAATTCGTCTGCGAAGACTCAAGCAACGTGATTCTTTCCATCTTGAATTCAGAAGACAGAGACGACCTCGTTTATGAATGGAACGGATTCAGCGCCACAGGAGACACCCTCCACGCAATGCCGACACAGACGACAACTTACGAGGCGAAGGTAAGCACTAAGTTGGGCGCTTGTCCAAGTATCAACCTGGCACAGGATGTGAAAGTATCTGGCAATGTGAAATTCACTACAAGCCTGAGCGCAGACACCGTATGTGAAGGGGAAACAATCACTTTCAACATCAAGACATCAGCCATCAACAACATTCCAGAAAACATGACGCTGACACTTGACGACAAAGGCATTTCCAGCATCACAGTTGACGCCGTAGCCGACAAGAGCCAGTTTGTATTCCATGCCATCGACAAAGATGGTGCTTGTGCTGAAACATTCGACACAGTATCCATCGTAATCGACAAGCATGTGAATGTCACCATCGACCAATCGGCTAAAAACATTTGCGCCGGAGACAGCGTGACACTCACAGCCTCATTTGAAGCCGGGAACGACTACAAGTTCAACTGGAACAACGGAGAAAGCGCAAAGACCATCAAGGTGGCACCAAAAGCAAACGCCAAATATTATTTGATGGCGAACAGCCAACTCGGCAAATGCGCTTCAGACGACGACACGATAAGCATCTACGTCAACCAGCCAATCAAATTGCAACTTTCGGCGGATGCCGACAGAATCTGTCAGTTGGGAGAAGATTCCATTCACCTGACCGCCATTGCAGAAGAAGGCAATCCAACTTCATGGATCTGGTGGGACGGAGAAATCACCAAGACCCCAGAAAGAATCATCAAGCCGCAAGCATCAGGTTCTTATTGGGTGAAGGGCAACGACAACATCTGCCCAGTGAGCGACACATCCAACTTCACCATCACAGTTGACGTTCCACGCAAGGCACACATCGCCACCACTTCCACTCAATTCGTATATGGCGGCACCGTTGATCTTGTGGCTTCATTCGACGGAAGCATTGAAGGACCACTCCATTGGTTCAGCGTAGATAAAGATGGCAACGAACTTGATTTGGATGAGACAAAAGATTATATGTTCACCAACATGCCTAGCCAAGACGTCACCTACTATTTCGTTGCGAACAATGGCTCCTGCCAAGACGTGAAGAGCGATAAATTGTTTATCGCCCTCACCGACAACATCACCATTCCTACCGTATTCACCCCACACGAGAAGAACGGAGAAAACGACGATTTCATGCTAGGATATGAAGTTCTCATCTACGACAGATACGGGAACCTCATCCACCGCGGCAGCAACGGATGGGATGGATCATACAAAGGTGAGACTGCCGACGCTGGCGTGTATGTTTACTCGCTCACGCTCAAAGACGGTCGAGTTAAGAAAGGAACAATTCAAGTATTTAAGAAGTAAGCCATTATGAAAGCATTATATATTCTGTCTTTCTTGCTCACCTGCGTCTCAACAGTCGTAGCAAGCGAACAGCAAGGAGACTTCACCAAACACGAAAACGCGACAGTTGAAGACGTTTTCACCAATTACCGAGACAATCTGGTGTTCGTCAGAAAAGGCGACAGCATCTTTATCGGAGAAAAGACAGCCAATGGTATTGTCAATTTGAAATACAACAAAAAACTATCCAAACTCAAAGCCGACGGTACTTTGACATACGCTAAAAACGGAACACTCTTCTACAGCAAAGATGGCAACATCTATGCCGCAAAAGAAAAAGGCGTGGGAGAGTTCAAATCCGGGAAGAAGCAATGGATTCCGGGCTTGGGCAAGGAACGCAACGAATTCAACGGCAGCATGCTTGCCTATGCCAGTTGGCGCTATCTTCCAGCCAACGAAGCAGCCATCATCAACCCCTCAGTCACAAGCGATGGCAACACCATTTACTTTGCATCCAATGCGGAAGGTTCCATGGGATGGGACATCTGGAAATCAGAGATAAATGAAGACGGAGAATGGACCCCGGCAGAAAGATTGGGCAAAGAAGTCAACAGCCTCGCCGATGAGACAGTGCCTGTGGTATTCAACGACTCATTGATCGCATTCGGATCGAACCGCAAGGGCATGAACGCAGTGCCAGACAGCGGCAAATTTCACGCCTACATCAGCAAGATTGAAGACTGGAACAAGCCAATGGCCCTCCAGAAATACAAAGATGCGGAGAATGCCAAGAAAGCGGATGAAAACCAGAATCTGCTGGCCGACAAAGTAGATTCCACTCCAGCCATTGCTATTGCGGATTCCACTCCAGCCTTGGCTGTGACAGATTCCGCAACCGTCGCACCTGCCAAGGATGATAAAAAAGAAGACATGGCTCTCAAGGGTGACATTGAAGACGAGTTCACACCTAAAGACGAAGTCATAGTCACAGAAAACGACCGCATCTTGGAAGTGCTTGCCAACACAAACACCAACGACGAGGTGGAAAAGCAGTCTGCATCCACTCTTAACAATGCCTTCAAGCAGAATCAGGACACCGTCATTCGCGCTTCAAAAAATGTGGTTGCCACCTATGACAAACGTATCTTCTATTTTGATTACGACAAAGATGTGCTGAATGGCAACTACGAAAAAGACATCGAGGTCATCATTGAATTCATCAACCACAACCCTAAAAAGAGTTTCCTTATCATAGGCCACACCGATGAAAGAGGCACGTATGAATACAATGACGCATTGAGTCTGAAACGAGCAAAAACTATTGAAAGATTGCTTGTGAAAAAAGGTATAGACAGAAAGAGACTTTTCACAATGGGACTTGGTGAATACAAGCCTGTATTCCGCAACGCAGAAACGGAAGACGAGCACCAGAAGAACAGACGTGTGGAAATAGTAATCACAGAGTAATAAGCCGAAACAGTCATGAAACTCAATATAAAGAAATACATTTTAGCCGCAGCCGCTGCGCTTTCGGCAACCATTTGCTCTGCCCAACAAGATTTGATGGTCTCTCAGCAAGTGTTCTCTCGTATCAACGTAAACCCAGCCGGCACAGGTAACAACAAAGGCTTCGACGCCTTCTTGCTTGGTCGTATGCAATGGGCAGGTGTAGATAACGCGCCCTGGACCGGATTGTTCAACTTCACGGGCTACAGCGAGAAACTAAGATCCAGTTTCGGCGTCACCGCCAACTATGACAACATCGGTGTTGGAAACAGCCAGACAAACGCACAGGCTGTTTATTCCTTCCACATCGACCTCACACCAGAATACATCCTCTCTCTCGGTATCTCTGCTGGTATGAATGTCGGCTACTTCGATCCGCTTGCCAACACCCTGCGCGACGAATCGGAATTGAATTCCAACACATTCGTATCGGAGAAAGAAACAGAAGTAAAACCGGACTTCAATATTGGTGCCGAGATCAGCAACAAACACTGGATGGCGGGTATTTCATGCACGCACGTCACCAACGATTCCACCACCACATTCAAGAAAGGTCGTCACTACTACGCCTATGCGCGCGGTTTCTTCAGTCTTGGATCCGAGTTTGACCTCGCACCGTTGGCTTCATACATGCACATGCACAAGACCAACACCCTGGAAATTGGATGTCAGGCGTTCTTCAGAAAAATGATTTGGGCTGGAGCGACATGGAAACCAGATGTAAACCGTCCGTTCGACATGTCTATGATGAGTGCGACCGCTGGTTTTGAATGGGACCGATACAGATTGGGTTATTGCTACGATTTCAACATCGGCAAATACAACAATCTTCCATCGAACACACACGAAATTTTATTGAGTGTGCATTTTTAAACAAACAAAAAGGGGGTGTATCATAATTCAACATTTATGGTACACCCTTTTTTTGTGGATTAGATGATTTCTGGTTGGGTAATCAATTCTATCTCTCCTGTGATAGTTTCCTTCACTTACTCCACCTATGGTGCTGTTTTAAAGTAGCGTAATTTCCATTATGTCCCCCACACTTTACATTCGGGTGGCACTGTGCTCCTCCGCTTCCCGTCTGTTTCCTCCTGAGGGGGATCGAATTTCTAAAGAGCAAGACGAAAACCATCGATGCTGAACTTGCTGTCTGGATTGCACCAGCCGCGACTGGAAGAACTACAGGTACTCAGCCAGAAGTTCCAGCAACCACCGCGCAATACGCGGCCCGGGCCCGACGTCGGACCTTGTGGGTCAACGGAAGGAGAATTGGAGTAGTAATTAAACCAGTCCTGGCACCACTCCCAAACGTTGCCACTCATGTCATACAGACCCAATTCGTTGGATTGCTTCTGAGCCACAGGATGAGGGTGTCCTCCAGAATTATCATCGTACCATGCCACATCTTCCAGATTAGCACTTCCCGCATATTGCGTGTGCCTACTCTTGTTTCCACCGCGTGCAGCGTATTCCCATTCTGCCTCGGTTGGCAGACGAAACTGCTTACCTGTCAACTCATTCATCTTGCTGATGAAGTTATGGCAGTCGTCCCACGTGACGTTTTCCACAGGATTGTTTTCTCCTCTGAAACGTGATGGATTACCACCCATCACCGCCTCCCACAACGATTGCGTCACTGATGTCTCACCCATATAGTAATCTTTGGTAATTGTCACTTGGTGAACCGGTTTTTCATCGGAATTAGGATTCTCCATTTCCGCTGTCGCACCCATGGCAAAGCTGCCGTGCTTCACCAATTTCATCTTGAAGGAGACTCCATTGACTGTGAAAGATAATGTATCGGAACTCTTTGTATTTTCATTTTTCATAGGAAAAAAATGAAGAAATTTTATTAAATCCGCCAGAAAATATTTATTTTTCGAGCAAAAAAACGTTGTAAATATATTGATATTTTAACAATTACAGCCTATAGGGTTTAAAATAATGGAAATTATGGCACTTTAAAACCAAAAAAAGAGAGATTGTTGGAAGATTTTCGTATTTTTGCTTATGTTTTACACATTTCGGACAGAATAACACATTTTCAAAAGACTTGAAAATTTTATATATTTGCTCCGTTTTCAATAGGATTATTTTATGATAAACAAATGGAAAGAAGGCGTCCTTGCCATGGCCACCTGCGCGTTGGTCTCATGTCAAATGAACGCAGAACAAACACCAAAATCCGAAGAAATTATTGCGGACACAGTTGTTATGCCTAGCAACCCGCAACCTCAAAAAGAACTTCAATTCCAACATCTTCCTGAAGATGTCAGGAAAAGACTTCAGCCTGAGTTTGAGGCCTTCGCAGTCATGGCTAAAGAAATCGAGAAAAAAGAAATGGAGTATTTCCGAAAAAACAATGGGAAAAGTTGGTGGTCTGCGGGTGATTACACAACCGGATTAGCCGCGGAAATTTTGAAAATGAAACAGGAATACATGGACAAATTGGAAAATACAGCCGCTTACAAAGAGATTGAAGATTGGAGCCACAAAGAATCCTTGCGTCTTTTTGCCTTGAGAGAAATCGAAACATCGGATAGTTCATACGCAGAAAAAGTGTCAAAAGCCAAAACCTTAATCGATGAGGATCCGGAATCCGCAGCCAGATTATTTTTGAGGATGGGTTCTTGCTTCACCATCTGGGATTTTCAATCTTCAGTGTTATATGAGGAGTTCGGCGCACCTACTTATTCCCCAGCCGAACTTGAACCAGATGCTAACTATGATTGAGCTTATTGGTTTAAAATAATGGAAATTATGGCACTTTAAAACAGAATCAGCCTTCGGGCTGATTTTATTGTTTTATAGCGTTTTTAGGCTATATTTGTAATATGAAATTAATCCAATAGATGTTTACTGTTAATTTGGTTTATGTTAACTATGGAAAATTTTCCATAGTCAACATATTCTTAGCTATTTTATACCTTGGACTAAGCATTATTTTCAAATGCTAAAGCTGAATCACTTAATTAATCCGCTTTTAATAATTATCTCTTTAAGCTTTTCATCAGTCATATGTTTTTTTTGATGGTTTACAATCAAACTATCGATAAACTTATTCCATTTCATATCATTTTTCATTAGCTTACCATTCATTTCTAT
>JAGHUM010000053.1 GCA_018064855.1 Candidatus Physcocola equi | reverse complement strand
ATATATATGCGTCGTTATTGATTATCTATAACTACAGACCCTTTATAACGACTTGTTTTATAGGAAAATCCGTCTGTAATTCAAAGTTTATACAATTCTTGGATTTGGGATTGGAGTGAATAAATACACTATTTTATGATAGAATTTGGATTTTTAGCAGCAAAAGTAGTTTTCATTTTAGACGTGTTAGCCATCGCGGCATTAATACATTGGAGTTCGTATGATAGAAGGAATTACAGATATATGAGCAATAGTTATTTGCTAACACATTTCATTAATCCTATCAACATTTTCAAATATCCATTCCAAGTGCTTATTGCTTCATTTATGGTGCTGTTTGGCAATGGTTTTTTAACATTGTTAGTGGGATTTATCATATCAATTTTCATATCAGACATAGAAACGGGTATGGCAATCGCCTGTATACTGATTTCGATATGGGGATTAAGTTTTGCATATTCATATATGACATTCGGTGTTTTTATATGGTGGCCATGGGTAATAGCAAAGCCAAATCAGAACGCCAAAAATTTTGGGTCATTAGGGGATTTTGTATTTGAGAATGTTTTCTTTCAATTAGTTAATTATGGCAATAAAAATGAATTAATATTAGAGGCGACAAGATTACAGACATTTAGCACATATGATTTTTTCATGATGACCGAAGGGACTAGGGTTGGTTATCAGTGGACAGAAGTAAAGACCTTCAATGGACCTGCTAAATTCGAATATGACAAAGAAAAAGATCAACTATTTGTGGTTTCCTGGCCAAATGGGGAAGGTGGAGAAGAATTGAAGGAGTTATTGATAGATGGAAAGCAAATTAACAATTGAAATAACAAAAAAATGAATCCAAGTTCTATATTTTTCAGACCAGAATGGACATGTGGAAGATATAATAAAGAACATCGTGTAGCAATTTATTATAACTTGATTGCTGGACTATGTTACTTTTTTGAAGATGACTCAGCCGACGTTATGGGTGAGGTTTTGAATGTTGGGAAAAATGAATCATTCTACTTAGAGAACATATCCGAAAGCCTCGGAATTCACATAAACAGTCTAAAACCATTTTTCGAACAGTTGGAATCTTGTTCACTGGTAACAAAATCAGTGCCGACGAAAGATGGTATTGCCGCATATAGAAAACAACTGAGCCAATACAAATGTAATCGCACACAAAAAGAAGAACGCACAACGCAGGAGAAACTTCCATACGAAATGAGTAACGCCGAAATGGACTATACCAATCGTGTGGGAGGAATTACAAGTGCTATGTTCGAATTGACATACAATTGTAGTGAGAAATGCATCCATTGTTATAACATAGGTGCAACCCGTAATGACTCTGAACAAAGTTTCAGAGCGGACAGGGAAGAACTTCAATTGGAGGATTATAAACGCATCATTGACGACTTATACGAGAACGGGCTTATCAAAGTGACGCTATCGGGCGGAGATCCTTTCTCAAAGCCAATAGTATGGGACATTATAGATTATCTATACCAGAAAGGAATAGCAACTACATTGTTTACCAACGGACAGCGAATCACTAACGACGTAGAGCGTTTGGCACACTACTACCCTTGCTTAATTGGCGTGTCTATATATAGTGGAGTGGAAGAAGACCACGACTTCATCACCAGAGTCCCTGGTTCGTGGCGAAAATCGGTGAGTGTAATTGAACAACTATCAGCATTGGCAGTGCCAATGAATATAAAATGCTGTGTAATGCGGTCGAATGTTCAAACCTATTACACTGTCAATGATTTAGCGAAGAAATACGGTGCGGTTCCACAATTTGAGATTGGTGTTTCCGACTCTGTAGATGGGGACAGATGTGTAAGTCAGAACCTACGACTGACAAAAGAGCAGTTGGAAATTGTACTTCGCGACGACAATGTGCCCCTTTATGTAGGTAAAGAAGCCCCGAATTATGGAGGTCAACCAAAACTGATGGATAGGAACTGCTGTGGAGGCGGACACAACAACTGCTGTATTACGCCAGAAGGAAATGTAATACCATGCGTTTCGTTTCACGCCAAATTCGGTTCCGTGAAAGACAAGAGTATTTCAGAAATCTTCAAGACAAGCAAAGGGTGGAAAGATTGGAACAACGTGACATTGCAACAATATGACGAATGTGGACGATATGAATACTGCGCTTATTGTAATTTATGCCCCGGACACAATTTTGCAGAGCATGGCACCCCATTAAAAGCATCGGAGCATTGCTGCTATTTCTCTAAAGTAAGATATGAATTGGCACATAAAATGATGAAGGGTTATGACCCACTGCAAGGCAGAACAGTCGAAGAAGCCTTAAAAGCACTTCCAAGCGACAAGCCGAAATCATTACAAAGAGATAAAACGCAGAGTTTCTGCGATATTGATTTGAAGGTAGGTGGGTAAGAGCAGTCCCCCAAGAAGATTATTGCTCAACCAAGAACTTAAAACAATACTATCATGAAGAACGTAGAATTGAAAATTTCTAAAGTCTCTGAAGAGGTTTACATGAGCTATTGTCCAAAGGACAACGAAAGTTTGTGCGGTATTCAATATCGCTCTTATTAAAACCTATAACCAAGGTACGCTCGCCTATAAGCAGTGGAGGAGGGGGAAAACGATCTAGAATTATTCACAAAAAAGACATGGATAGAATAAATGGTATAGTAGCAACGCTAAAAAGTTTTTACAATCAAGACCAAGAAAAAATGCACATCTTATCAAATGTATTAGAATCAATAGCTAAAGAATACATAAAAATTGAAATGCAAGACGGCAAATCAGTAGATATTGCTACAGAGAATGAAAAATATCTCCAACAACAATTAATGCAAATTGCAAACAGATTGAAAAAATGATAACCGTCTTTCGTGCTTTTGAATTCTCAAAATTCACCATTATAAAAAACAGAAAAGGCAATAGGGATTTCCAATATTTCCCATTTGTAAGAAGTAACGATGGGAACAAAGAAATGACATGCATCGGCCCTGATCATGGACGCAGTTTCGTGATTGGCAAACTAAGCAACGGACGCTACGTTGTCAGCAAAGGAAACGGATTGAGTTACACTCAACACTCATTTGTAGATACACCCGAAATGGGTGACGATACTTTGGGACTTTTGTTGAAACAAGATGCCATACGTGACTGGGAACTCTGCAAAGATGTCGCAGAATTGGGAATAAAAACAAACAGGATGGAATGCATCATTGAAATAGACAGGGAATTCACAATTGAGAATGGTCACAAACTAAAACCTGTGCTATTGCAATATGACGTTGAATGTCCATATCGCATTTGCGATGCCGCTTTCATGACAACAGACCAAATATGGAGTGAAGTCAGAAATTGGCCGAATCCAAAAGGATATGCAGAAAACTATATGATAGCTGCTGACATTTTGATTAGCAACTTGAGAAAACTCCACGATGCTAAAATACTTCACAATGCCATTCATAATCAGAACTATACTTGGGCATTGGAATTGCTTGATTTCGAGCTTGCACATTCCCCAAAACATCCATACACCACAGAAGATGAAGCAAGGCACATTCCCTCTCTTTTTCCTCGTGAAATTATTCATACATACCAAATCATCAATTATATAGGGTGGGTATTGAAAGAAGAAATGAATTATAGAAAAATTGATGCATTATTCAAAGAATACAATTTTGAAATTAAAGGCATCAACATATAAGGTTTATCGTGAGGGAATGAAAAGCACGCAATAAAGAGTCTCCTTTAGAATGCAGTTTAATTTTGCCACCTTGCAAAATATTGCTAACTTTGCGAAAAAGAGATGCTCCATGAGTAAGTATTTAGATCCGAGATATGACTTGACATTTAAGGCGGTGTTTGAACATCCCGACCTTATTATCAGTTTCTTGAATGCGCTTCTGCCGTTCAAGAATGGGGAAGTCATTACCGAAGTCGAATACCTGCCTGTGGAATTGACCAATGAGAGCCCTTTTAAGAAATTCTCGATTGTTGATGTTCGCTGCAAAGACCAAAACGGGAGACAGTTTCTTGTGGAGATGCAGATGTACTGGACCGATGAGTTCAGGCAACGTGTTCTGTTTAACGCATCAAAAGCTTATGTGAAGCAGGCCGACAAAAAAAGTGACTACAAATCGCTCAAGCCCGTCTATTCGCTTAACATTGTAAATGACAGAGGTTTTGACGGCGAAGAGTATTTCCACCAATTCCAGTTGGCCGAAAAGGGAAATCCCGACCGCATCATTGAGGGCATCGAACTGGTCTTTGTGGAGCTGAAGAAATTCAAGCCACAGACCCTGGCCGAGCACACCATGAAACGCCTCTGGCTCCGTTTCCTCACCGAAATCAACGAGAAGACACAAGAAGTTCCACAAGAATTGCTCGACAGCCCAGAAATATGCAAGGCCATGTCCATCGTTGAGCGAGGCGCCTATTCTGACGCACAACTCGAAGCCTACGAAAAATATTGGGACACCGTATCGGCTGAAATCACACTCATTAACGGGCACTACAGGAAAGGTTTGAGGGAAGGAGAAGAAATAGGTCTGCAAGAAGGACTGAAAAAAGGCAAAGCGGAAGGCTTGAAAGAAGGTGAAGAAATAGGAATAAAAAAAGAAAAACTAGACAATGCCCGAAAAATGAAAGAATGCGGAGTTGATATTAACATCATATCTTCCGTTACTGGACTTTCTAAAGAAGAAATAGAGAAATTATAAACGCCATTGGAAAAACCAATGGCGTTTTTTCTTGACCTATACACAGAAAAAAGGTCCTCGCGAATTGCGAGGACCTTTTTGTTGGGGAGTAGTTCTACGTTTGAGCAACTTCGTATTCAAACATTACCAAGGATATTTACCTTCAGAAGCACCTTTGAGGAGACCGTCAAGCGCTTTTGGATGGAGACAGGTACCAGCAGAACGATCGAAAAGGTTGTCTGGCGTATCCCAAAGCACAGGAACGATACCGTTGTTCTTTGCGGTCTTCACTAAGAAATTGTAATAGTAGTTGCGGTTTTCTTCAAATTTTGCAAGGTCGTTTCCTGAAAGATTCTTATCTCGGTTCATCGCCTGAAACTCACCCATGATGACAGGAACGCCAAGTTTGACATAAGTGTTCTTTATCGAAGAAAATTCCTTTTCAACAGTCTGTTCTGTGTTCCAGTCGCACCAACGTTCCACACCGTTGATTGAAGTACCTTTATAAGGTTCGCCCCAGAAGAAATCCATTCTGCCCCAGTCGGCATCCTCTTCCATAAGAGCGTAAGTGTAAGGATAATAGTGGAACTCCATCATAAGGCGGTTTTCGATGACGTCGGTAGGAAGGATTTTATTAGCGGTAACACATTCCTCTGAAGAAGTATTGAAGCACTGAACGATGAGGCATCTGCTGGCATTGTATCCACCAGTAGCACGGACAGCATCGACGAAAGTCTGGTGATAACTCTTCAAAATCATGTTGTTTTCATCGTTGGCAGTACGTCCGGGTTCGTTGGAACTTGCGAAAACAAGTCTTTCGTCAAACTCGTTGAAATGATTGGCAATCTGGGTCCAAAGATTTTTCTGAGTAGCATTAACACTGTTTTTAGAAGAAGCATCCACATGTTCCTCAAGCCATCCCTTATCCCAGTGAATGTTGAGAATAACATAAAGATCATATTCCATACACCATTCAACCACCTCTTTGATACGGTTTTTCCAAAAATCTGGAATGACACCACCGTTTGCACTTGCATAATAGTTCCAAGAAACCGGGATACGAATCGTGTTGAAGCCAAAATTTTTGTAGTTTTCAATCATCTGTTTCGTGATGACAGGGCTGCCCCATCCAGTTTCATTACTTTCGCTAGTACCCAACCAGTCGGCACAAACTTCAAATGTATTTCCGATATTGATACCAAGATTCATTTTCGCCGCAAGTTCGGTAGCTGTGCTGCTGCAGATTTGCTGAGCCTCTTCCACAATGATCATACCAGTAACAGTGGTTTCATCTGCGCCCCCCATAGTCACCACCGAAAATGGGAATTCACCAGCCTCACGCGGAGTTCCCTCAATAGAGACGTTAAGCAAACCGTTATTACCCGTGAGCACATGAAAATCAACACCCTTTGGGAGGCCTTTCACAACAACCGAAGATGCATATTGCACCTCATAAGTAATCGGAGTCAACAGTTCGTTTTGCTTGACAGTTTGAGCATCCTGACCTGAAATCAAAGACACTTTTGCACTAACCCGAGTAAAAGAGATACTATCAACTTCAGAAATCACATAAGGAATCACAGAACCGTTTTTCTGCCAAACATAGAATTTGGAAGGAACATCGTCAGCAGACGCCAAGAAAGGCACTGACAATAAAGCAAAAGATAATAATTTAAAGTTCATACAATAGTGTGTTAATTGTAGTTTTAGAATCCAAATATAGTAAAAAAAAGAATAATTTGGCGATATAAAGAAAAAAAGCGAAATTTGTAAATTAAATTGGGTGTTGTCCGAGACAAAGGGAACACCAACAATAAACGGAGATAAAAGATGAAATTTACCCTACAATATACCGACCCCAAAAGCAACGCGCGTGCCGGACTGATTGAGACCGACCATGGCATGATAGAAACCCCTATCTTTATGCCAGTTGGCACACAAGGCACCGTGAAAGGAGTGCATCAGAGTGAATTGAAAAACGAGGTGAAAGCCCAGATCATTCTTGGCAACACCTACCATTTATATCTTCGTCCAGGATTGGATATTTTGGAACGTGCCGGCGGGCTACACAAATTCAACGGCTGGGACCGTCCGATTCTGACCGACAGCGGAGGTTTCCAGGTATTCAGTCTTTCAGGCATCCGTAAATTGAAAGAAGAAGGCTGCACGTTCCGTTCCCACATCGACGGTTCAAAACACCTCTTCACCCCAGAAAACGTGGTAGATACACAACGCATCATCGGCGCCGACATCATCATGGCGCTCGACGAATGCACGCCTGGCACAGCCGATTTCAAATATGCCAAGAGCAGCCTTGAACGCACTTGCCGCTGGCTGGACCGAGGGTGGAACCATTTCCAGGCTACCGACCCCAAATATGGTTATAGTCAGGCCTTTTTCCCGATTGTTCAGGGATGTATATACCCGGACCTGCGCAGACAAAGTGCGGAATTCGTAGCCAGCAAGGGTTGCGAAGGCAATGCCATTGGCGGGCTTGCAGTTGGCGAGCCAACCGACAAGATGTATGAAATGATTGAGGTTGTCAATGAGATTCTGCCCAAAGACAAACCACGATATCTTATGGGAGTCGGCACCCCAGTCAATCTTTTGGAAGGCATAGAACGAGGAGTCGATATGTTCGACTGCGTGATGCCAACCAGAAACGGCCGAAACGGGATGCTCTTTACCAGCCAAGGCATGATGAACATGCGCAACGCCAAATGGAAAGACGACTTCAGCGAACTGGATCCCGAAGGGACCTGCTGGGCAGACCATTTCTACAGCCGCGCCTACCTCCGTCATCTTTTCATCGCAGAAGAACTGCTCGCATTGCAGATTGCATCCATCCACAACCTTTCCTTCTACTTGTGGCTGGTGGGAGAAGCGCGCAAGCACATCATTGCAGGCGACTTCAGCCTATGGAAACCAAAGATGGTGGAACAAATATCAAGAAGATTGTAAGAAACATCTAAGTTGACAATATCCAAAACCGAATGAAATAGATTCATAAAGGTCACCATCAAAATAATTAACGATATATTGAAAATAAAAACTGATGATAGATACAGAAATAGAAGAACCAGTCCAAAAAGAAGAGGTAGCGAATTATGAAAAATTCGAGAAGATGGCAATCGACAAATATCGGAATAGCAATGCCGTCTTCAACACGATACACAGTTTAATACCGCGAAAACTGGATTGGTATATCATAAAAAAATTTTTAGGAGCATTCTTCCTTTCCATCGCACTTATTATCAGCATCGCCATCGTATTTGACGTATCGGAGAAGCTGGATGACTTTATGGACCCGCGCTTCAACATCAAATTCAAGGAAATCGTTTTTGACTATTACGCCAACTTCGTGCCTTACTTTGTGAATTTGTTTTCTCCGCTGTTCACATTCATTTCCGTCATCCTGTTCACATCCAAGATGGCAGACAACACCGAAATCATATCCATATTAGCAAGCGGCATCAGTTACCGCCGCCTGCTGTGGCCTTATATGTTGGCTGCCGCCTTTATTGCAACCATGACCTTTTTTTTAAGTTCCGAAGTCATACCACCAAGCAACACAAAACGAATAGAATTCACCGAACGATTGAGGACTAGAAAACGCTCCACAGACGTTATCAACCTTCAAATGAAGATTGAGAAAGATGTGGTACTGACCATCAGGAACTACAACAAAGTCAGCAACACCGGCTTCAACGCTTCAATGGAGCGCTTTGACGGAAAGAAACTGGTAAGCCGCCTGACCGCACACGTCATCAAATACGACACACTCCACCATTGGAAGATGCATGGATGCGTCATCAGAGACTTCGACGGGCTTTATGAAAAAATGGAACGCCACACAGAATTGGACACCATTCTCAACGTGGAGCCGGAAGAGTTTTTCATCTATGCCGGAATGGAAGAGCAGATGACCAACAAACAACTTGTTCAGTTTATCGACAGGCAGAAAAGCCGAGGCATGGGCGAAGTGAAATCGTTTGAAATAGAATATGCGAAACGTTATGCAGCACCATTTGCCGCATTCATTCTGACCATTATCGGTGTCAGCCTTTCCTCCCGAAAAGTGCGTGGAGGCATGGGCGCCAACCTGGGTATCGGATTGTTGCTGAGTTTCGTTTACATCATGTTCTTCACCTTGTCGAGCACTTTCGCTGTAAGCGGTATGTTATCGCCAACCATTGCGGCATGGCTGCCCAACATCGTATTCACCTTTATTGCCGGATATGTGTATAGCAAGGCACAGAAGTAACTGTGAGTTATGAGCTTTGAGTTGTGAGTTATGAGTTGTGAGCTTTGAGCATTAACCATAGGGAAAGACAATAAATGAAAAAGGGATTAGTTTTGGAAGGTGGCGCTATGCGCGGGATGTTCACCGCCGGCGTGCTGGATGTGCTGATGGAAGCCGGCATCACATTTGACGGCGGAATCGGCGTATCGGCAGGCGCTGCGTTTGGCGTCAACTACAAATCCAAGCAAATCGGCAGAGCGCTGCGCTACAATCAGAAAATGGCAAAAGAATGGAAATACTGCTCCATTCGCAGCCTTTTACTGACAGGGGATCTATTTGGTGCCGATTTTTGCTACCACTACGTTCCCCGTCACATCGACATATTCGACGTTGAGACCTTCCAAAAAGACCCGATGAAATTTTACCTGGTCTGCTCAAATGTGGAGACAGGAGAAGCCGTATATCACGAACTGACGACAGGCGACGACACAGAATTGGAATGGATACGCGCCAGCGCCTCCATGCCGGTATGCTCACGCGTGGTAGAGATAGACGGAATGAAATTATTGGACGGAGGCATGACCGACAGCATACCATTAGAAAAAATGCAATCGCTCGGATACGAGAAGAATCTGGTAATACTGACACAACCAGCAGGATTTGTGAAACAGCCCACCAGTTTCATGCCACTTATGAGACTTGGTTTGCATAAATATCCGAAGATAGCCGACGCGCTGGGCAACCGCCACATCATGTACAACAAACAGTTGGAGCACCTTCAGACAGCCATTGCACAAGGCAAAACGATGGCCATATATCCCCCACACAAGCTACCGATAGGCCACCTTTGCCACGATCCAGAGCAGATGGCAAAAGTGCATCAGATAGGCAGAGAAACAGCCAAAGCGAAACTGAATGAAATAAAAGCATTTCTTGAAGTTGATTAATTTTTTTTTGCGAACAACTTCATTGAAGAAAACAACCAATAAACATGGAAAAACAAAACAGCACACTGGCCGAACGCAAAGCACACATTGAACTTGGCGGAGGCAGCGCAGCAATCGAAAAGCAGCACGCAAGCGGGAAAAAGACTGCAAGAGAACGCATCGCCGCATTACTTGACCCAGATAGTTTCACAGAGATAGACCAATTTGCCACCCATCAGGAACACCTTTTCGGGATGGACAAAAAAGAGCTTCCCGGCGACGGCGTGGTAGCTGGAACAGGCACCATAAACGGACGACCTGTAGCCATATACGCACAAGACTTTACCGTAATGGGCGGTTCCCTTGGACTCACTCACGCCCGCAAGATTACCAAAGTGATGGACCTTGCGCTGAAAATGAAGATGCCATGCATCGGCATCAACGACTCTGGCGGCGCCCGCATCCAGGAAGGAGTGTCGGCCCTTGCCGGATATGGAGAAATTTTCCTTCGCAACACGATGGCCTCTGGCGTCATACCCCAACTTAGCGTGATACTTGGACCTTGTGCAGGAGGAGCAGTTTACTCTCCTGCCCTGACCGACATGACCTATGTGGTTGACGGCATCTCCAAAATGTTTATCACCGGTCCAAACGTCATCAAAACCGTTTTGGGAGAGGAAGTAAGCCAAGAAGAACTTGGCGGAGCGAGAGTCCACGCAGAAGTAAGCGGAAACGCGCATTTTTTTGCAGAAAACGAAGACGCTTGTTTCGATCAGATCAAGCGCACATTGAGCTACTTGCCACAAAGCAATGCAGAAAAGCCACAACGCACAGCCAGCAAAGCACCCAAAAGCACAACAAAAAACATAGCCGACATCATTCCAGCAGACAAAAGTCAGCCTTATGATGTACGCGACATCATCGCAGCCATAGCAGATGACAGCGAGTTTCTGGAAATTCAGGAATTGTTTGCCCCCAACATAGTCACCGGATTTGGTCGAATTGACGGACAAAGCGTGGGTTTTGTAGCCAATCAGCCGTTATATTTGGCAGGCGTGTTGGATTGTGACAGCAGCGACAAAGCGGCTCGATTCATCATGCTATGCGACGCCTACAACATTCCAATCATCACATTAGAAGACATGCCAGGTTATCTGCCAGGAACCGACCAGGAACACGCCGGCGTAATACGTCACGGAGCCAAAGTGCTTTATGCCTACAGCCAGGCGACCGTTGCAAAAATCACCGTCATACTCCGTAAAGCATACGGAGGGGGCTATATCGCCATGAACAGCCGGCACCTTGGTGCAGACTTGGTATTGAGTTGGCCAAGCACAGAAATAGCAGTGATGGGACCAGAAGGAGCGGCAAACATCATCTTCAAGAAAGAAATTGCCGAAGCAGAAGACCAGGCAACCATGCGAAAAGAAAAAGTGCAGGAATACACCGACCTTTTTGCCAACCCATACGTTGCAGCATCCAAAGGTTTCATCGATGGAGTCATCTCACCAGAAGAAACCCGTGCAACCCTAATCAAAGCCTTGAAGATGAGCGAAGGCAAAGAAGAAAGCCGTCCAGCGAAAAAGCACGGATTGCCACCATTCTAAGAAGCTGTGTTAATTTTTGCGAACTACCTCATTTGAGCTTTTATAGGTCTTTTTCGTCTGTTTGAGAGAATCTTCAGTCACAACGGGCATCCGTTGCTACTTTCAGATTCTCATCAAAACCTCGTGAAAAATCCACTTATAAATCTCCAATAACAAATTTAACAACTTCCAACTCCAGGTGACCACCATAAAATCACCGAATCAAAAAAAACATGAGCAACGAGACAATCAAGATAAGCAACGAAAACGGGGAATGGGAAACATTAGCCACAAAAAAATGGCAAAAGAGGAAAACTTACACCCCGAACATTCCCGGAGAAATAAGAGCAGCAATGCCTGGCACGATCGTCAGTATAGAAGCAGAGTGCAAAGAAAAAGCGACCATAAAAGCCGGCACTCCACTGCTTGTTTTAGAGGCGATGAAGATGCACAATACGATAGCAGCACCAATAAGCGGACTGATAACAAAAGTATGCGCATCGACGGGAGAACGAGTATCCAAAGGCGCTCTGTTGGTAGAAATCAGTCCGAATTAGCACAGGCAACCATCCGCATGGCAAAAAAATATACAAATTGTTAATAACTTTTTTGCCAAAGTGTCCGACATATTGCATGATAAGTCCAAAAAAATTGCTACCTTTGCAGAGGTAAAAAGTGTAATTACCAAATAGGTTAGGCAGAAAAGGCGATCAGTTTGGTAATAAAGCAAAAACCGCAAACGAATATTTATTAACAACTATTTATAAAACAAAACATGGCATTTCAAAATTCAGATTTGGAAGCTTTGGGCATCAAAGGTGCTACTGAAGTAGTTTACAATCCTTCTTACGAAGTATTGTTCGCAGAAGAAACCAAAGCAGGTTTGGAAGGTTTCGACAAGGGTCAGGAAACTGAACTTGGTGCAGTAAACGTAATGACTGGTATCTACACTGGCCGTTCACCTAAGGACAAATACATCGTTGACGACGTAAACTCACACGACAAAGTATGGTGGACAACTGAAGGTTACAAGAACGACAACCACCCAATGTCAGAAGCCGTATGGGCAACTGTAAAGGAACTCGCAATCAAGGAACTTTCAGGCAAGCGCCTTTTCGTAGTTGACGCATTCTGCGGTGCAAACAAGGCAACTCGTCTTGCAGTACGTTTCGTAATGGAAGTTGCATGGCAGGCTCACTTCGTAAAGAACATGTTCATCCAGCCAACAGCAGAAGAACTTGCAAACTTCAAGCCTAACTTCACTATCTACAACGCATCAAAGGCAAAAGTAGAGAACTACAAGGAACTTGGTTTGAACTCAGAAACATGTGTAGCATTCAACACAACTTCACGTGAACAGGTTATCATCAACACTTGGTACGGTGGTGAAATGAAGAAGGGTATGTTCTCAATGCAGAACTACTACTTGCCATTGCAGGGTATCGCATCAATGCACTGCTCAGCAAACTGCGACATGAACGGTGAAAACACCGCTATCTTCTTCGGTTTGTCAGGTACAGGTAAGACTACCCTTTCAACAGACCCTAAGCGTAAGCTCATCGGTGACGATGAACACGGATGGGACGATGAAGGTGTATTCAACCTCGAAGGTGGTTGCTATGCAAAGGTTATCGGCCTTTCAAAGGAAAACGAACCAGACATCTACGGTGCAATCAAGCGTAACGCCCTTCTTGAAAACGTTACAGTTGCAGCAGATGGCAAGATCGACTTCAACGATAAGAAGGTTACAGAAAACACTCGTGTTTCATACCCAATCAACCACATCAAGAACATCCAGCCAGGTTCATCAGCACCAGCTGCTAAGAACGTTATCTTCTTGTCAGCAGACGCATTCGGTGTTCTTCCTCCAGTATCAATCTTGACTCCAGAACAGACTCAGTACTACTTCCTTTCAGGTTTCACTGCTAAGCTCGCAGGTACTGAACGTGGTATCACTGAACCAACTCCAACATTCTCAGCATGTTTCGGTCAGGCTTTCTTGGAACTCCACCCAACTAAGTACGCTGAAGAACTCGTTAAGAAGATGAAGAAGTCTGGTGCTAAGGCATACTTGGTTAACACAGGTTGGAACGGTACTGGCAAGCGTATCTCTATCCCTGACACTCGTGGTATCATCGACGCTATCCTCGATGGTTCAATCTTGAAGTCAGCTACTAAGCAGATCCCTATGTTCAACTTCGAAGTACCTACTTCACTTCCAAAGGTTAACCCAGCAATTCTTGACCCACGCGACACTTACGCTAACGCTTCTGAATGGGAAGTTAAGGCTAAAGACCTCGCAGAACGTTTCATCAAGAACTTCGCTAAGTACACTACCAACGAAGCTGGTAAGGCTCTCGTTGCAGCTGGTCCTCAGCTCTAATCAAGCCGCTTAATTAACAAGCAATATTGATGACGCCCGATTCCGAAAGGAGTCGGGCGTTTTTTTGTGCATTATGCCAATGAGTATTCATCTTATTTATTAAATTTGTTAAGTGTAATGTGATTTGGTATAATTACATTTGCAAAAAGAAAGTCGGATAGGCTACCTAATTCAAAAAAAACATGGACAGAAAAGAAGAAATACTGATCAATCGAATAAAAGCAGAAAGAGAGCTTTCCCAACAGAAGGAAGTAATCAATGGGACAAAAGACAAACACACCACCCTATCTGATTTGCTAAACATAGCTGGAGCTGTTGAACCAGGAAACATACGAGCCTTATATTCAGAAAAAGAAATAGGTGGCAAAAGATCGGTACAGAAAGAAACAGCATTAGGCGCATACGACATCATCACTCCGTTCCTAAATGGCGACTGCAGCCACATAACACTTCATGCAAGAATTTGGGAAGAAGACAGTTTCATCACATGCTACATTCACCTGACGTGCCCTTGGTATGAAATGGGCAATGAAGATGCTTGGTTTGGCATTCGATCTCAAATGATGTGGGTGAACAACGAGCATGAGGTATATAACTCTAAACACATCATCATATACGATGAAAAAGATGAGAAGATATGGCTCGACAGAATCAACACCTGCATTGAAAACGGAATAGAAAAACTGAACAAAGGCGAAGCACTTACCAACGCTGAAGAAACAGCGCTGGTCAGGAAAAGCATTTCAGTAAACGAAATAAATAGCGCCATAGAAGAAGAACGCTATACCGACGCTTTGTGTGGTTTGCACTACCACTACGACAATTTGAGAAATCTCATTCATAAGGCAAACGACAACGACAAAAAAGCAAAAGAGGCGTTTGAAGTCATTTGCAACAAAATGGGACAATGTTACGCCCAAAAGGGTTTATTCAAGCAAGCCAGCATATTTTATCACAAACTAAACAACCCCTACGACAAATCCGTTTCACTGCTTCCAATCATGAGTGCCACCAATGATCCGCTTTATGAAACAGAATATCAGGAAACACTCACATACATAAACCACTTTCAATCATCTTCATTGAATCAAAAAGATATTGACTTTGCTGAGATGTGGAGAAAAAAAGTGGAGCAAACCAAGCGTACCAAAGGTACAGAATCATATTGTTTCCGTCGTGCAAGCCGCATAGGAATAATGCTTGAAACCATTTTCGGCATCACACCACAAGAAATATCAAACATGAAAGTGGTGAATGAAGAGGGCACAGAAATGGAGATGATACAATCGTCATACGACATAATGGACTACGATTTCATCAAGGCAATGAAAGGGGAATCCCATTTGTCGGCATACGTCAATTACCGCAGCGAATATGATGAAATAGACACTGAGACACTGAGCGAAGACGAACGAAACATCACAGCAAATGTGTATAATGGTGGCGATGACAAATCGACACAATGCACACAAAACAGCATCATCATTTCATTTGACCGCCAAAAGATTGAAGGCAAAGAAGTGATCAAAGTCAGCATGATGGTGCCAACCTTCACCCTCGCACCAATCAGTTGGAATGACTACTATCCGAGCACCGTCGGTTTGGCGTTCAGTGAGAAAGCAGGCATATCGGAAGACTTCTACGCCCAAGAACGAAACAAAGCCTATGAAAAACTTTACTACAAACAAGAGATGACAAGAGACGAGTATATGCTTTCTGGGGTGCTTACCAAAGGAAAAGAACATTTCCTCAGCATGAATCGATCCGCAAAAGCATCTGTTTGGGGTGATGTATTGTATTACGGAACCTTGGCATACGAAAGCATGAGCAAAGAATATGCCGAAACAAATTCAAAAAATGCAAAAGAGCCGGATGAAATGTGCATGATATCAGCCTGCTTCACATTGGGATTTGCTTATAATGAATATAAATCGTTCTCCATGGCCAGTTACTACTTGAGAAATGAGAAGAAATTCAACGACAAGAATCTGTCAATGGAATACATCAACACGCTATCCAACTCATCGGATGCGAACCTGGAAGAATATCTGATGAAAGAATACGCTATGATAAGCGAGCAAGATGGTAAATACGAGAAATGGTCCGACGAAGACAAACACGGTTATCTTCAATTCCTTGACAGACGTGTTGCCTACTTGTATGTGGAGCAGAAAAAATGGGATGAAGCAAAAGAAATCCTCCAAGACCTGCTTAATGATCCAGAAAGTGCGGAATACGCCCAGCAGGAATTATCGTACATAGAGGAACAGATGAAGCAAGAAGAATAAGAAGCTTTTTAAATTTTTACGAACTTCTAAATCGTTTCAAATAAAGGACAAAACATGAACAATATAGAACAACTCGTTAGTCTTTGCAAATCGTACAAAGCAGGGAAATGGACATCACAATTACTCAAAGGCGAAGGGAGCAACAGAAAATACTATCGATTAACCCATGAAGACAGTGAAACGACTGTGATAGGTGTGGCAGGAGAAAGCAAGGAAGAAAACCATGCGTTTATCACCATCACCAATACCTTCAACGCAAAGAATCTGCCCGTACCAACTCTATTAGGCGTCAGCGAAGACGAGATGTTTTATATCCAAGAAGATCTGGGTGATGATAGTTTGTTTGAATGCATAGAAAACGGCCGAAACACAGGGAACTGGACTCCAAACGAAATAGCAATACTGAAAAAAACCTTATGCATGCTTCCACACATTCAGTTTATTGGTGCGGAAGATCTGGATTTTTCGGTATGCTATCCTCAAGAAAACATGGACAAACGCGCCATCATGTGGGATCTCAACTATTTCAAATACTGCTTTTTGAAACTGAAAGTGTCCAGTTTCAGTGAGCCAAAACTTGAAAATGAATTTGAACAGTTGACAAAAGACCTGCTTCGGACACCAAGCATCACCTTTATGCTTCGCGACTGTCAGAGCCGCAACGTCATGATAAAAGAAGGGGAACCATATTTCATCGACTATCAGGGAGGCAGAAGAGGTCCGTTCCTTTATGATGTGGCGTCTTTCCTATGGCAGGCAAAAGCAAGAATCCCAGCAGACCTTAAAAAAGAATTGGCTGCTGCATACTACGAGGAACTAAACAAATACATCCGGCTGCCAAAGGAAGAATTTGACAGACAGTTGCTGCAGATGGCATTTTTCCGCACCTTACAGGTTTTAGGTGCCTACGGTTTCAGAGGTCTGGTCGAGCGAAAACCACACTTCTTAGAAAGTATAGATCCTGCCCTGCGTAATCTGCGCGATTTACTAAACAAAGGAATTGCAGATTCATATCCATATCTGAAAGAATTGATGGAAGAGATTGTGAAGGGCGTTCCAGAAGAGGATCTCGCATTTGAGGCAATAAAAAAGGCGGCCAAAGGAACAAACAAAGACAAAAGCAAACTGACCGTAACAGTGATGAGTTTCTCCTACAAAAAAGGCATACCAACAGATGAAGCCAACGGAGGTGGTTACGCATTCGACTGCCGTGCTGTGCATAATCCAGGAAAATATGAGCAATACAAACCGCTAACAGGCAGAGACCAACCTGTGATAGACTTCCTTGAAAAGGATGGTGAAATCACGCAATTTCTGGAGCACGTTTACGCATTGGCCGATGCACATGTAGAACGCTACATCAGCCGTGGATTCAGCAGTCTAATGTTATGCTTCGGCTGCACAGGGGGGCAACACCGTTCGGTTTACAGCGCCCAGCACACAGCAGAGCATATCGCAATGAAATTTGGTGTAAAAGTGAAATTGATTCATAGGGAGCAGGGAATAGAAGAGGAACTGTAAAGCAACTCCATCTTTTCCGGATTACAAAATAGTGGATCAAACACTTTTCAGGTGATGTTTATAACCAAAAAAATATGACAGATTTTATTACAAGAATATTATGTAAATTGGGTTTTGCCCTCGATATACGCATTGGCACTGAATTTCCAGTAATCGTCCTGTGCAACACTTATCCCAAGCCTTTCGTTTTGGATGGTGTTCGGTGTGGATCAGTCGAGGGATTCCTTCAAGCGATCAAATTGCCCGATCACGAACAGCAAGTTCGTGTTTGCTCTCTTTCTGGACTGGAAGCCAAAAACGAATCCACTTCTTTATGGAAGAAAACCCAGATGGTATATTGGGATGGAAAAGAATATAACAGACAAGGCCTTGAATTTCAAAAATTGCTCAGACGTGTCTATCGTGCTTGCTACGATCAAAACGAGTTGTTCCGTTCTGCCCTTGCAGCAACAGGGCACAAACGTTTGGTGCATCTTGTTGGCAAATGCGATCCACGTGAAACCATTTTGACAAGAGACGAAATGTGTGATATATTGACCGAGTTGAGATCTTCCCGAATTAGCGAACAAAACGCGAAATAATCGATAATTTGAGATGAAGATTTAGAAGCTGTTTAAATTTTTGCGAACTGCTTCTTTTGGACTTTTTATAGGTCTTTTTCATCTGTATATAGAATAACTAACCTGGGGAACAAATTTGTTTATAGTTTACGGTTTATCTATAGCTATTCTTATCTTTGGAGGGTACTATGTATGTGTAGGCTCTTCATCAAAAGCAGATAGCCATTTTGTTTTGTCTGTGTTTTGTATAATACTACGCCATAAAACCATTTTACATTTATCAAACAAAAAACAAACATACATTTTTTCATTTTCTATACCATCCGTCTATATTTGCGATACAATTTCTCGAACAGAGAAAAACCGTTTACAAAAGGTAATAATCCTATAACGTGAACTAAGAAGTTGTTTAAATTTTTGCGAACTGCTTCTTTTGGGCTTTTTACAGATCTTTTTCGTCTGTTTTGAGTGAATCTTCAGTCACAATGGGCATCCATTGCTCCTTTCAGATTTCCTTCAAAACATCCTGAAAAA
>JAGHUM010000066.1 GCA_018064855.1 Candidatus Physcocola equi | reverse complement strand
AGCAATGGATGCCCATTGTGACTGAAGATTCACTCAAAACAGACGAAAAAGACCTATAAAAAGCCCAACAGAAGAAGTTCGCAAAAATTTAAACAGCTTCTTAATTCAGGGAATTATTCTTGCAATGTTCATTAGCCAACTTGTATAAAAACACATTCCATTATCACACAAGGAAAAATGATTAGCAATCGTAAAAAAGACATTTTGAATGAAGCTGGCATTGAGGTCGGCGATAATGAAAGTATAGAGAAAACACTCAGCAAAGAAGAAAAGAGGCGAGCAGAAAAAGAGGCCAAAAGACAGGCTCTGCTTGCAGACCCCTTATTTACAACCATCTCCACCATTCACAAAGTGATGGACACCTACATGATTGACCCAATTTTGGGTTTGTTTCCCGGCATTGGAGATCTTCTTTCATCACTATGTGCGCTTCCATTTCTCTACTTCGCGCTGTTCAAGGTTAAATCGATCAGCCTCACACTGGCGTGTCTGTTCAACATCATAATAGACGCATTGATTGGTTTCATTCCTATTATTGGCGACATCTGCGATATTTTCCACAGATCCTACAAGAAAAATATGGAGTTGATCGTAAAATACGTGAACGACGACGAAAAAGGCATAAAAGAGACACGAAACAAATCACTTATGATGGGTGTATTTGCCATTGTGTTTGTCGGATTGTTATATTTGTTGGTCAAGATACTGATCAATATATTTCACCAGTTTTTCGGTTAAAAATAGGTGTCTAAATACAAGTTGTGACTTTCTTTTTGCCAACGAATTTCTACTAATTTTAACGAAATTAATAAGTTGAATTATATTTTAACTAATAACACCGCTGGCGTTACGAATTAATACGAATTTAGAAATGGAACCAGCATATAATTAGTAGTAATTAGAAATGCCATAGGCATTTTTAGTATAAATCTGCAACCATCCAATAAATTTGAATTATTCGAAATAATTCGTTGGCAAAAATGTCAATTTGGATATAGACACAAAAAATAAACAGCCATCAAAACAAAAAAGCCGTGCTTCTGTTAAGCACGGCTTTTTATATATATTAATTTGATTATTCATCATCGTCGTCAGCATCAGCATCTTTTGGAGTTCCACTGCCATAATAGCTGCCATAGGCACCATAACCGCCATAAGAGCCGTAGCCACCATAGGATCCATAACGGCCATAGCCACCATAACTGCCGTAACGGCCATAGCTACCGTAGCGGCCATAACGACCATATCCTGCACCAGCACCGGTACCATTCAAGATTGTTGCCATATTAGGGAACGTCTTATTACGGTAAAGTGATTCCAAGTCTGGCAAAGCAGCACGGATAAACCTTGCCTCACGAATAACGAAGAGAACGAGGTCAACCTTCTTACCCACCAAAGAAGCATCAGCAACGATATTCAACGGTGTGCAGTCGATGAACACATAGTCATAACGTTCTTTCAAGATTTCCAGCAATTCGTCGAAACGAGGGCTCAACAAAAGTTCCGATGGGTTTGGCGGCATAGCGCCACATGGAAGAATATCCATATTGTCGTCGAGATCGCTCTTCACAATCAATTCATCGAGGCTAACTGAAGAATCGCTCAAATAGGTAGAAAGACCACGTTTCTTATCGGCAAGAGACTTACTCAACTCAGCCTTACGCATATCGGCGTCCACAATAACAACCTTCTTACCTGTATAAGCGATGGTCAAAGCCAAGTTACTACCCACGAAGGTCTTACCAGAGTTAGGGAAGAAAGACGTGTACATGAACACCCTGTGTGTGTTGTTGGCTGTCATGAAACTCAAATTGGTACGCAACAAACGGAATGCTTCGTTGACACCGTTTCGGCTGTTTTCCTTCGCCACGATATGCACTTCGAGCGGCTGCTTAGATTTATCCTTAATACGTCCGCACAAAGGTATTTCTCCGAGGAACGGAATTGAAAGCACATTAAGGTCGCGCTTGTCACGCACGGTGTCATCCATACATTCCAGCAAGAATATGACACCGATAGGAAGAGCCATACCGAGCACAGCCAAAATTGCAAGAATCTGCATTTTCTTCGGGCTGGTAGGGATATTCTCCGCACGAGGAGGTGTCAACATTCGGATGTTGCTTACCTGCAAGTTACCAGAAAGTTCGTTTTCCTCGCGTTTTTCAAGCAAATAGAGGTAAAGGCTTTCTTTGATTTTCTGTTGACGTCCGATAGTGACGAGCACTTTTTCCTTCTGAGGATTGGCAGCGATTTCGCTGTTCACCTCACCCTTTTTACGTTTGAGATTGTTCACCTGCATATTGCTGGTAGCAATCACATTTTCAAGCGTATTAGCGAGAGAAAGGCTAAGCACATCCATCTGTCCCTTGAGTTCAACAACGAGTGGGTTCTTTTCACTACTGTTTGCCATCAAGCGGTTGTATTTCATCACCAGACCGTTGTATTCCGTAATTTGACGAGCGACGCCTTCATCCTTGATGCCCGCATTAGCCGGAAGCATGGTAGGCTTTTCGCTTGGTTCAGTCAAGCGGTCTTTGATAAAAGCAGCAACAGAAAGTTGGTTTTCTGCCTCAAAGAGTTTTTCTGTATAGTTTTTAGATTCCTGCAAAGTCACATCACCATCACGTTGAACATTAGTGAGCAACTGTTTGCGTTTAAATTTTTCAATATCATCATCAATGCCGCCCAATTCACGTTCGATGATCATCAATCGTCCATCGATAAATTTCGATGTATTGGCAGCAGCCTGTTGCTTATCCTCGGTACACTCACTGTCATAAATGTCGAGCAAACGATTGAGCACATCGGTTGCCTTTTCAGGAGAACGATCCTTATAAGTAAGTGTTACAGCAGTTGACTTCTTCGAGACCAATTCCACCGTGAGGCTCTTGGTCATTGACATCGCGAGTTTATAGGCATCAGCCTTTCCTACGATGACTTCCACATCAGGGGCCTCCACATACTTATCTGTCAGTTCGATGCTGACATTACCGATAGGAGTGTTCACAAGTTCGCGTGGATGCGCCAAAATTACGGTTGTTTCATCCTCCACAAACTCATTTGTAGCCTCATCAAAAACCTTGAAGTTACTGAGTTCAAATTCGCTCATGGAAATGACACGCACCTTGAAGGCGAACAAATCCTCATCACGGAGTTGGGGAAAATTGGCGATAATAGGACTCTGCGTGTATAAATCAACAGAGCGAAGGAATTCTTTTTTTGTATAACTGACGTCCAACTTCAGATCCTTCACCACCATATACATCAAATATGGTGACTTAAAAGCCTCAATTTCATTATCAACGACGCTCTTGGTACTGAGAAGACCAAGATCTGCCACCTCACTGCCCACACCACTGATAGCTTTACCCTTTGAGTCATCTTTCACAATGAAAGTAGTGGCACTGGTAAACATCTTCGGAGTGTGACGAAGATAAAGAAAACCCAATCCCAAGAAAAAAAGCATCGAGAGCAATATCAAGAGCTTATTTCCAAAGGCAATGTCGATTATATTTTTCAGTTGCAATCCATCATCTTCGTTTTCTTCAGGATGGATGTCTTGCATGTACTTTTGATTCTCTTCAAACATGATGATTACGTCTTGTATGGAAAAGGAGTATTTATTTCACTTCAAGAAAATGCCAGCAATTACTTTATAAAGGCAAGGTAAATGGTAGTGAAGATAGAAGCCAAACTAATCCAGAAAGAGGTATTTTGGAAACTGTTACCACTCACTGTGCTCTGGTTTGCACGCATTCTACTTGGTTTCACATAAACCACATCGTTTTGTTTCAGATAATAAGCAGGAGAATTGAAGATTTCCTTGCTTCTTAAATCCATGCGGTAAGAAATACGCTGTCCGTTTTCTTCACGGATGACATACACCTGGTCACGCAAGCCATTGATAGTCAAGTCGCGTCCCATGGCAAGAGCCTGAAAGATATTGATATTATGGTCTGTGATTGTATAAGTACCAGGAGAGCCTACCTCACCCATCAAATAAATTTTCAAGTTGGCAAAATCAACCGTCACCACAAAGTCCTGAATAAGCTCAGCCTTTTTAATCATCTCGGTAATAGTCTGACGGACTTCCTCTTTAGTCTGACCTGCCACATTCACCGAACCAATAATAGGGAAATCGATATTGCCCTGTTGGTCCACTGTGTAGGTGATAATAGAGTTACTTGTATTCACACGGTCGGTAGCGGCCTGGAAACCGACCAAAGGCATATTGAGGATGGCTGCGAGTTCAGGATCTTTACAAGAAACAACGATTTGCAGTTGATCTCCAGGTTCAACTTTGATTTGATTTTTAGTAGCAATGTTTTCGACCTTATTGGTCTCAATGTCTTGCAAGTAAACAATTTTCTTACTTGAGTTGCAAGACCCTAAAAACAAAGCGGCTGCGAATAGAATTGATATTTTTTTCATGAAAATGCACATTTATCTGCAAATATAGTATATTTTTCCAAAACACAGGCTTTTTCAGCCTTGGTTTTCGACAACAGTGCGCAATACAGCCACCACCTCCGACACCCTTTCCTTGTTCATTGTCACATCAGCAGGCAGGAAAAAAGACTTGTTCCAAAGGAAATTTCCCACACTGCACGAGAAGAAAGGCAGCTTTGAATAATTATTCAACAAATTGAGCGGTTTAGGCATATAATACGATCTGAAACCTTTTTCCTGGAGGATATGAATAATTGAATCGCGCATCTCTATGCCTTCATTGTGAAGCAAACGCACGAAAGAATACCAGCAACTCATCGACAGTGCGCTCATGTTCGGCTTACGCATATGAATAATCTGGTTGTCTTTCAACTCTTCGAAATACTGTTCATAGACAGCACGGCGTCTTTTTAACTCCGCCTCCATCTCTGCCAGAGTGAATTTACCTTTCAATTCCTCATCCAAGAGCAATTCATCGTGAGTCAAATGCAGATCAATCACAGGCTCAAGTTGGGTGTCATTTATCACCAACACGCCATATCCGTCTGCAGGATCATCTTGTCCGCCCACCGATAAGATGCCGTATCTGCCCAAAGTGCCGCATTTTCGTCCTTCATACGAGCACCCCCAAGAGCCGATGGCGTTTTCTATAACCGGAATACGATATCGTTCGGCAACCATTTGGATTTCATCCATGCTGGCAGGCGTGCCAAAAGCGTGAGCAATAAGGATGGCCTTAGGCTTCTGTTTCCCGTTGTGAAGGAAAGACATCAATGCCATATCGAGCGTCATGGCATTCATGTTCCAGTTGTTCGTTTCACAATCCACCAAGGTAGGCACAGCACCCAGTTCCAATATAGCCTGCAACACATGTGGCGGATTTGTGCATTGAACAATCACATTGTCTCCGGCACTGATATTACAGAACTGCAATGCAGTCTTGAAAGCCTCTTGAACCGACTTCATGACCCTGAACCTGCATCCAGGCCCAAGGTATGCCTGCAGATCCCTCAACGAGAAATCCGGGCACAACAACATCTGCTGATCATAGCAAAAACGCTCTAATTCAAGGTCCGCTTTCAATTTATGATTGTTTTATTCGTGGTAGCAGTTAATAAATGATAAATTTCAGTTTTAATCTCTTCTACTTCCCAACAAGCGGAGCAAATAGATGAAAAGATTGATGAAATCAAGATAAAGTTCCAATGCACCGAGGACAGCAAGTTTGGTGGTTGACTCTTCATCTACCGCCATCACAGCATATTTCTTGATCATCTGCACATCATATGCAGTAAGACCGATGAACAACAACACACCGAACGCCGAAATTGCAGTGTAAAGCATCGGGCTTTTCAAGAAGAAATTTATCAAAGAAACCACTATTATTCCAATCAGACCAAACATGAAAAGAGTGGAATACTTTGTCAAATCAGATGATGTGGTGTAACCATAAAGAGCCATTCCGCCAAAAATCAGAGCAGTCAGACCAAACACCATGAATATGCTTGCCTCAGCATAGCAGAGGAAAATCGTGCCTAATGACGCCCCATTTACCAGAGAGAACAGCACAAAAAGGAGCGTGGCAGTAGATGCAGAAATCTTATTGATTGCAGCTCCAAGCATCACAACCATAAGAATCTCAGCGCCGAAGAGTATAAACGGCGTATATCCTGTAAAAAGGACAGCCTGTGTACGTTCGCTGTGGCCGACAAACCAAGCCGACAAAGCGGAAAGCAACAGAGCGAAACACATCCACGCCATAGATTTGTTCACCACCTTTCTTGCATAAGATTCTTCATACGAGAAATTAACATTATCTCTTACTTCCGCCTCAACTGGTGTCCACCAATTATTATCATTTGACATTTGGCTCATCTCGTTACGATGTTTTTGTTTGTTTTCAAAGTCCATATTCAAAAAAATTAATTGTTCCTTTTACTGAAAAATCATACGCAAAAACCATGCCCAAATAAACACAACATCACAAGTTTGTTTCTCGGAACCAACTAAATACTCATACAATTGGCAAATTTACCTTTATTTTTCTAAATAATAATGTATTTTTGCAATAAAAATTTCATCTACTAACATTCATGGTGCTCAATTATATCTGGATTGGATTTTTTGTCGTTGCTGCCATCAGCGCGGTCATCAAATGTGTGTTTTTTGCCGATTATGAGGTGTTTGAACGCATTATCAACGGGACATTCAACATGGCAAAGATTTCCGTCATCGACATCGCTTTGCCCCTTTCAGGCACGATGATTCTCTGGCTCGGCATCATGAACATTGGTCAGCGAGCCGGTGCGGTTGATTTCCTTGGGAAAATCATCGGTCCGTTTTTTGAGAAACTGTTTCCTGAAATTCCCAAGGGGCATCCTGCAAACGGACAATTGGTGATGAATTTTTCCGCCAATATGCTCGGATTAGACAATGCTGCCACCCCTCTCGGATTAAACGCCATGAACAGTCTGCAGGAATTGAATCCCAACAAAGAGGAAGCAAGCAACGCGCAAATCATGTTTTTAGCGCTCAACACATCGGGGTTGACGCTTGTCCCCGTAGCCATCATGACGCAGCGTTTCGTGATGGGGGCAGCCGACCCGACAGACATATTTATTCCTCTGTTGCTCAGCACCTTCGTCTCAACGCTTATTGCCATCCTATACGTCGGGATTAAACAAAAACTGAACCTATTCAACAAAGTGGTTTTGGGAGGATTGGCAGGATTAACACTATTTGTCGGTAGCATAGTCGCCATTTTCGCTCAGATGGAGCAATCGCAAATCAGTTTTTGGAGCAAACTCGTCAGCAATCTACTGTTATTTAGCATTATCATCAGTTTTATCGTGATGGGGCTTGTTAAAAAAGTGAATGTTTACGAGTCATTTATAGAGGGGGCAAAAACCGGTTTCGACACATCTGTCAAAGTCATGCCTTACCTCGTTGGTATGTTGGTCGGCATTGGAGTCGTGAAAGACTCTGGAGCTTTGTCCATCCTGCTCGATGGGTTTCGCTTTCTCTTCTCAATGCTACCAGACACAGATTTTGTAGATGCGCTTCCAACAGCCATCATGAAGCCACTGAGCGGAAGCGGGGCAAAAGCAATGATGGTGGCAACCATGGAAGAATTTGGTCCGGATTCGTTCGCAGGCCGACTCAGTTGTATGTTCCAAGGTGCGGCAGACACGACTTTTTACGTCATAGCATTGTATTTCGGATCGGTAGGTATCCGCAAAACACGTTATGCCGTCACAGCGGGTTTGGTTGCGGATATAGGCGGAGTGATTGCCGCCATCTTGATTGCTTACAACTTCTTCCACTAAATTGTCCGATATTTTTAGTATATTTGCCCAATCATTTCCGAACAAAACACTACACGCTGATGTACTTCATTAAATGTAGAAAATGCAACAACCTCGTTGAGGTCAAAACAGAATTCCTGATGCTTTGCCCACATTGCAAAGGCAAACTTGAAAACAACTATCAGGAATGGAAACAAAAAAAGGAGAACAAAGGGAAAAACTTTCCTACCTACCTGGAGGAAATATGCATCTCATCGGAGCAGATAGAAGAGCAGCAAAAGGCGGAGAAACTTGAAAAAATGTATTCTCCGAAAAAACACAAGACACGAAAGATTCTCTGCTACGTCATCGCAGCGATTGTCTGCGCTGTCTCTGTCGTGCTGGCTGTCAAATTTATGCCGCTTCTCAGTGAGGCGTGGGCAAGAAACACCATGCTGGGAATGAACATTGGCATTTCCCTGTTAGGAGCCTCAGGTGCAAGCATCCTGACATTTCTACGAAAGAAGTTCCAAGATTTCACACCGGTATTTGTCAGTCTGGCAACTTTGTTGCTTGTACTTATCGCCGACATGTCATTTTTCGTACTCACCGACAGTCTTTAAGCGACAGCACATTTATTGGAACTACTTTCAGTAACTTCTACAAATTCAACTTATTTTTATTACTTTTGCATAATTTAACTCATTTATACAGATATGGCTGAACATCTTTGGGACAAAGGAAATACTACCAACGAAGATATTGTAAGATTTACAGTGGGACGAGACATTGAACTCGACCTCTATTTGGCAAAGCACGATGTGCTCGGTTCCATGGCACACATCACCATGCTAGAGAGCATCGGACTGATTGGCAAAGAAGAGTTGCCTGTGTTGCTCGCCGAACTGAAAAAAATATATGAAATCGCCGACAAAGGTGAATTTGTCATTGAGGAAGGCGTTGAGGACGTCCACTCCCAAGTTGAACTTATGCTTACCCGCAAGTTGGGAGACCTCGGGAAAAAAATCCATAGCGGAAGAAGCAGAAACGACCAGGTGCTGCTCGACATGAAATTGTATGCCCGCACAGAAATCCAGGAAATCGTATATCTCTGCAAAAAACTGTTTGACGTTCTCATCAGCCAAAGCAACAAATACAAGAACGTGCTGATGCCAGGCTACACCCATTTGCAGATAGCCATGCCTTCTTCATTCGGACTTTGGTTTGGCGCCTATGCGGAAAGTCTGGTGGACGATATGGAGTTGCTTCTTGCCGCATATCACATCACCAACCGTAACCCTCTCGGTTCCGCTGCAGGTTATGGATCCTCATTTCCTCTCAACCGTCAGATGACTACAGACCTCCTTGGTTTCGACTCTATGGACTACAATGTGGTATATGCGCAGATGGGACGTGGAAAGATGGAAAAGACAGTGGCAATGGCCATAGCAGGCATAGCAGCGACAATCGGCAAACTCGCATTTGACTCATGTATGTTTACCAACCAGAACTTCGACTTCATGAAGTTGCCGGTTGAATGCACCACAGGTTCCAGCATCATGCCACACAAAAAGAACCCTGATGTATTTGAACTCACACGCGCAAAATGCAACCAGTTGCAGAGTGTTCCTCAACAAATCATGATGATCATGAGCAATCTTCCAGTGGGTTATTTCCGCGATTTGCAGCAAGTGAAAGAGATTTTCATTCCTGCGATCCAGCAGCTTAAAGACTGCTTGAAGATGACCATCTACATCATGGACAAAGTGAAGATCAACGAACATATCCTCGACGACCCTAAATATGACTTCATCTTCAGCGTGGAAGAAGTGAACAGACTTGCAACCGAGGGCATGCCGTTCCGCGACGCCTACAAAAAGGTGGGAATAGACATTGAAAAAGGAAATTTCAAACCAAACAAAAACATCCATCACACGCACGAAGGCAGTATCGGCAATCTTTGCAACGACCGTATCAGCGCGCTTATGGATAAGACTATCGGCGATTTCGACTTCGGGAAAGTTGAGACAGCCATCAAAAATCTGCTTAAATAAATCACAACAGACAAAATCACATTATGAATAATAACACGTCAGACAAAAACATCATTGAAAAAATAGTAGAAGGCATTCAAGATGTTAAAGGCAAAAAAATCGTCATCGTTGACATGACAGAACTGGAGAACTATACTTGCAGTTACTTCGTAATCTGCCAAGGTGACTCTAATGTCCAAGTCAACGCTATTGCAGAAAACATCAAAGATCACGTCAGAACAGAACTCCACGTTAAACCATTTGCTGTGGATGGACAAGCCAACGCAGAGTGGATAGCAATGGACTACGGAAGCATCATCGTCCATGTGTTCCAGCCAGAGCCAAGAGCATTCTACCAGTTGGAGACACTTTGGGAAGATGCTAAAATCACTGAAATTGAAGACCTTGATTAATCTAACAAAAGTATATGGCAGAAAACAGCCCTAAAATGCCAAGATTCAACTTCTATTGGATTTATGGCGCTATTCTCATAACGCTGATAGTGCTCATCGCTACCGACTCAACTCCTCTTGAAAAGGAGATTGGTTGGAACGAGGTAGCTCATCTCGTAAGAGAAGGTGATGTGGAAGAAATTAAAGTGGTGACCAACAAGAAAGAGGCCAACATCAAAATCAAACAGGATCGCGTAGCCAAAGTGTTTGGTGCCGATTCCATGAAATACAAAGCCTTCCCTTTCATGACGGTCAAAATCCCCTCAGCGGACAAATTCAATGACGAATTAAAGGAATGGGAGGCAGAAGCGTTTGCCAATGCAATGGGCAAGCAAGCGGTGGAAACTAACACTGGCATTGCCAATGACTCCCTTGCTGCCGCACAGAACGTGCCTGCAAAAGTCAACAAGCCAAGCCAGACTGAAAAGCCTGAAAGCATAAAAGTGCGCTACGAAGAAGATAAAGATTATTTCAAGGATTTCCTTTGGGGATTTGGGCCGATAATTCTCCTTATTTTCCTGTGGATTTTCATGATGCGCCGCATGGGTGGCGGTGGTGGCGGTGGAGGCATCTTCAGCGTCGGCAAGTCACAAGCGAAAATGTTTGACAAAAACACCTCCAAAGTCACCTTCAAAGATGTGGCCGGACTTTCAGAAGCCAAGGAGGAAGTCACAGAAATAGTTGAGTTTTTGAAAAACCCTGCCCGTTACACTGAATTGGGTGCAAAAATTCCAAAGGGCGCACTGCTTGTAGGTCCTCCTGGAACGGGTAAGACCCTCCTTGCAAAGGCAGTTGCAGGCGAGGCCGGCGTACCTTTCTTCTCAATGGCTGGTTCCGATTTCGTGGAAATGTTTGTCGGCGTGGGAGCGTCAAGAGTACGCGACCTGTTTAAGAAAGCCAAAGAAAAAGCGCCATGTATCGTGTTTATTGATGAAATTGACGCCGTAGGCCGCGCCCGTGGCAGAAACATCAATACCGGAGGAAACGACGAAAGAGAAAACACGTTGAACCAGTTGCTGACAGAAATGGACGGCTTTGGATCAAACAGCGGTGTCATTGTTCTTGCAGCAACCAACCGTGTCGAAATTCTGGATAAAGCGTTATTGCGTGCAGGCCGATTCGACAGACAGATAAGCGTTGACCTTCCAGACGTTCACGATAGAATAGAGATTTTCCAAGTGCATTTGAAACCACTCAAGTTGGACGATGACGCAGATATTGATTTTCTTGCGCGTCAAACACCAGGTTTCTCCGGTGCAGACATTGCCAATGTTTGTAACGAGGCAGCTTTGATCGCCGCGCGTCACGACAGAAAAGCAGTGACAAAGCAAGACTTCCTCGATGCAGTTGACCGCATCATCGGTGGTTTGGAAAAGAAAAACAAAATCACGACCAAAGAAGAGAAACGTTCCATCTCTGTACATGAGGCTGGGCACGCCACTATAAGCTGGATGCTGAGATATGCCAACCCACTGGTAAAAGTGACTATTGTGCCACGTGGCAAAGCACTCGGAGCCGCATGGTATTTACCAGAAGAACGCCAACTCACCACAACAGAACAAATGCTTGATGAATTATGCTCATTGCTTGGCGGTCGTGCGGCAGAAGAATTTGTGTTTGGCAAAGTCTCCACAGGTGCGATTAACGACCTTGAGCGTTCGTTTAAAATGGCTTATTCAATGGTAGCCTATTATGGTTTCAGTGAAAAACTTCGCAACATCAGCTACTATGACTCAACCGGCGCATACGAATACGGATTCAACAAGCCATACAGCAATGAAACAGCGAAACTAATCGATGATGAAGTAAAACGCATCATAGATGAACAATACAATCGCGCCCTGACCATACTTAGAGAGAATAAGGAAGGACATGAAAAACTGGCTAATATCTTGTTTGAAAAAGAAGTTCTCTTCGCTGAAAACCTCGAAGAGATATTTGGTAAAAGACCATGGCAAAGTCGTGCGGACATTTTAGTTTCCGAGAAAGAAGAAAATGCGAAGAAAGAAAAAGAAAGGGAAGAATTGACTTCCGATAAGGTTGAAGAAAAAGAAGATACTAACGACGATTTAAGCGAAAAGGAAGACTAAGAAATGCCTTTCCAATACTGTATAACGGGCGGGAAACAAATTGTTTTCCGCCTGTTTGTTTTTATGCGTTTGCCAAAATACGGGAAAGCCTAAAAAAGCACCTAAGGAGCTAATAATGGGCTTCTCAGCGATCAAGATAGATAGTATAGAGAGCAAATAGAATTAATAAATGTGATAAGGAATAAATGGATGTGTATGACATACACCTCAAATTTTCTCTATAACAGCAAAACATCATGAATTCTATTAATATATTAAAAACCGTGCGAACGTCTTTAGTAGGCTTTAACAGGCCTATTTTATCCGATAATAATTTAGGTGTCTATATACAAGATGGAATTTTCTTTTGCCAACAAATTTCTACGAGAAATACAGATTTATAGGATGATTTCAAATCTATACTAATAGAGAAGTGTTGAGACAACAAACCATGCTGAAGTATAAGCACAAAAAAATCTCCCGATTCAATGCAGAATCGGGAGAATTGAAAAAGGCAGCTGCCTACTCTACCACAGTGCGCAGTACCATCGGCGATGGCGGGCTTAACTTCTCTGTTCGGAATGGGAAGAGG
>JAGHUM010000083.1 GCA_018064855.1 Candidatus Physcocola equi | reverse complement strand
TCTTAGAAGTTGTTTAAATTTTTGTTGGAGATTTTTATAAGTGGATTTTTCAGGATGTTTTGAAGTGAATCTGAAAGGAGCAATGGATGTCCATTGTGACTGAGGATTCACTCAAAACAGACGAAAAAGACCTATAAAAAGCCCAAAAGAAGCAGTTCGCTAAAAATTAAACAGCTTCTTATATTTCTTTGCGTTGTGAAGCCACTGGTATCTTAAGCTGTTCGCGGTATTTCGCCACGGTGCGACGGGCTATGACGTATCCTTTCTCCCGCAAAATTTCTTTCAGACGTTCGTCGGTGAGAGGTTTTTTCTTGTCTTCACCTTCGATGCACTCTTGAAGAATCTTTTTTATCTCGCGGTTTGAAACATCTACACCATCGTCGGTAGCCACCGATTCCGAGAAGAAGAACTTGAGCGGATAAATACCATAGTCGGTAATGACATATTTGCTGCTGCTGACGCGCGAAATGGTGGATATGTCGTAGTTGGTGACGTTGGCAATATCTTTCAGAGCAAGCGGAACCAAGTCGGTCTCGTCGCCGCTTAAGAAGAATTTCTTTTGCTTTTCCACAATGGCGCGCATGGTTTTTCGCAGGGTTTCCTGCCTCTGTTTGATGCAGTTGATAAACCATTTGGCCATTTCCACTTTGTTTTTGATATATTCGGCGTAGTCTTTGCTTTCTTTGTCTTCGCCCTTTTTAGCCACTTCCAGTTGCGCTTGGGTGTCTTCACTGATGCGAAGTTCAGGTGCGTTGCGGTCGTTAATCAATACGGTGAGCACTCCATCTTCGTTGGTCACTCTGAAGTCTGGTACGATTTGTGGGCTTGAAGATCCAAAAGAAGAGTCGAAGGCAGCCCCCGGTTTAGGGTTGAGGCTCTTGATCAGTTTTTGGATGTCGATCATCTCCTGTTCGGTGATGTTGTATTTCTTGATCAGTTTCTCAAAGTGCTTCTTGCTGAAATCTTCCAGGTTCTCGTCGAGCATGCGATGCGCTATCTGCACCAGTTTGGTCTGTTCCTTGCGTTCCAGTTGGAGTAAAAGACATTCCTGTAGGTTGAAGGCACCAATGCCGGCTGGGTCGAGCGACTGAATGAGTGTGACAGCCTCCTGCATGTCTTCATCTTTCACGCTTTTACCTTCGCTGAATGCGAGG
Organism: Candidatus Physcocola equi; assembly: GCA_018064855.1. Lineage (GTDB taxonomy): Bacteria > Bacteroidota > Bacteroidia > Bacteroidales > Paludibacteraceae > Physcocola > Physcocola equi. Next base: position 11,610 of record JAGHUM010000083.1, on the reverse strand, counting down.
TCATCGACCATCTTTTCCACTTCAAGGCGGAGGTAGCCCTCGTGGTCGATGTTGCCAATGGCATACAGAGCAAGATCCTCAATGTTTTTACTAACGTTTTTGAGGCGAATCTGCTCTTTGAGTACATCGTAAAGTGAGGCGGAATCGGTGATGACACGCGATGTGGTCTCGTCGTCTGCACTATGGTTGTTGGCGTTTTCCTTGTAGCTTCCGGCTTCGTAATAATCTTCACTTTCGCCGCCGTTGTCGCTATCGTCGCCTGGTCCGTAATCGTGATTGTCGGAACCGCCGTCGTTGTCGTCATGAAAAATGCCTTCATCCTCTGGCGAATCGCCGTTATCTTCGCTGATACTCTCTTTGGATGAGGATTTTGTTTCACGTTCAAGCGCTTCATTTTCACAAAGCTCAAGCTCGACGCGTTCCTCGAATTCGAGCGTGTCGTTTTCAAGCATTCTCACCATCTGGATTTGATAAGGAGACAGCGTCATGCTTGTTTCTGTCGTCAGACCCGTTCCAATTCCTTGTTTTGCCATAAAATATTGTGATTTTCCATTTTATTTTACAAAAATAGGTAAAATAAGTGAATGAATTTTGCGTTTTTTTGTTATCTTAGCAAAAAATTATCAATCTATATGCAAATGGTTATGGAAACCAATGAAACTCAGCTGATGAAAGACGCGAGAAATGAATCGCGGTTGGATATGTGCTCTCCTTCTTATTACAACATTCCCATGCATTTGTTCCCAGCGTCGGCAGGATCGGGTAAGACCTATCGCTTGTCGTATGAATATTTGTGCTTGTTGTTGAAATGTGGGGAGAGGAAACTGGACAATTACCGCCATGTTTTGGCCATTACGTTTACAAATAAGGCCACTGCGGAAATGAAAGAACGCATATTGAAAAACCTGGGAGAGCTTGCTGACGGCACTGCAGACGCTGATTATGTTGACATGATTGCCAAACGCTTGTCGATTGATGCTCAGGAGGTGAAATCGCGTGCAGGTAAGGTCTATCGCTTCCTGTTGCACGATTTCTCCCATTTCAGTGTGGAAACCATCGATGCTTTCTTCCAGCGTGTGATCCGCAATATGGCTCATGAACTCCACATTGGCACAGGGTGGAACGTGGAACTCGATATCGATCGTGTGAAGACTCTGGCTGTTCGAAGGCTGCTCAATAAAACAAAAAACGACGATGTGTTGCGAAACTGGGTGGAGCAATACATGAACCGGCAACTGGAAGAAGGCAGGGATTGGAATGTGAGGAAAGAACTGGAAGATTTTGCAAAAAATGTGTTCAACGAGCATTTGCAGACCAATCCAGATTTGGAAACTTTCTTTGGACTTCCATTAGATGAGCGACGCAAACAGATTGGTCAGTTGATTGATTTTTACGATGACTTGTTGAAGCGGCATAAAAGTCTTTTGCAGAGCGAAAATGGTAAAATTCTCAAACTGCTGAATGATAACGGACTGGAGGCGACCAGAAATGTTCAATCCTTTTTTAATAAAATCAGCAAAAAAGATTACGATTATACAAAAACCATAACAGATCTTTGTGCCTGTGACCCTCAGAGTGCTGAGAATAGCGTCTTTACCAAGACAACACTGAAACAGAAAGGTGTTGACTTCAATGGTATCGCGGTGAAGATTCAGCAGTCTTGCCAGAAAATGATAAAACTGATCGATGAACTGAGGAATGCAGGCATCGTCAATTCCCAATTGTATCAGGTCGGTCTTTTTGCCGATTTGTATGAGTGTGTCAAGGAAATCCAGCAGGAGGAGAATATCTTCATGCTTTCTTTTGCCCAGCCGTTGCTCAATAAAATGATCGGTAAGGAAGACGCTCCTTTTATATATGAGAAGATAGGCAGTGTGCTTCGTTATATGATGATTGATGAATTTCAGGATACCAGCGAAGTGCAGTTCCACAATTTTGTCCCTCTCATCGAAAACTGCTGCGGACAAAATTCCGGCAGTTTGGTGGTCGGAGATGCCAAACAGGGTATTTACCGATTCAGAGGGGGAGACTGGAGACTGATTGACAAACTTCTGCGTCAGGCGGACCATCTGCTGGCAGACAATGAAAGAGAACTTACGACGAATCTTCAGCGCCATGCCATGCAATTCAACTACAGAAGCGCGAAAAATGTGGTGTCGTTTAACAATGCCCTGTTTTCTGTCTCTGATGGCGAGGTCTCTTTTGGAAATATAACCCTGAATCAGGGTATGGTCAGCATTGCGCAACGATTGCTGAACGAAAAGCTTGAAACAACCCGCGATGAATTGACGCGTGTTTATACAGATAGCAGTCAGTTCTGTCCGAACGATGTGGAAGGTTATGTGAAGGTCTTGCTTCAGAAAAAGAAATCATCCAAAAACCAGCAAAACGAAGACTCGGAGGAAGAGGACAGTAGTTCTAGCAACTTTTTGTGCAATACTCTGATAGAGGAAGTGCGATCTCTGCTTGAAAAAGGTGTGAGACAAAACGACATTCTGATTCTTGTTCGTAAAAACAAAATGATTCCGCTGATAGCCGCCTGTCTGCGTGAAAACGGCATAGAAGTCGCTTCTACGGAAGCGTTCATGCTGGGTTCATCGTTGCGTGTGCGCTTGATTATTGATGCCTTGCGCTACATCGACGCCCATTTCTCTTATGTGAAGAGCGAGCGCAGGAAAGATGACCTCTATAAGCTGGCTTTGCAGAGGGATTGGAACAGCTTGGAAAACAAAGCGCCGTTGGCAGATCGCGATGACCTCGAGGAGATGCTGAAACGATTGTACGATGAAAACTGGAAGAATGGCGAACAAAGTGAAGACGATGATAAAGAATTGATTTGTAGATTGCCATTGATGGAAATGGCTCAAAGAATCCATTATTTGTTCATGCCAGACAAACCATTCGATGAATACGAATACTGCTTCTTCGATCATCTTCGGGATTACGTCGGAAAAAGAATGGTCAGCCTTGGCGATTTCTTGAATTATTGGGATGAAAAACTGATTTCTGTGAAAATACCAGGCGGCGCTCAGAAAGTCGCTGGTGTTGAGGTGCTCAGCATCCATAAGTCCAAAGGTCTGGAACGCCATTCGGTTATTCTGGCGGATTGTAACTGGAAACTCAATTGGGAGAAGACTCCAACAGTTTGGTGCGAATTGAAGAAAGATGGTGTGTCCAAATTGCATGCCGACGCTCCGGATACCTCTGTCCCATTATTGCCGATTGCCATTACTGATAAACTTGCGTCTTCTCCGTTTTGTGAGGATTATCGCGACGAATTGGTGCAGGGATATGTGGAGAATGTCAATTTGCTCTATGTCGCTCTCACTCGCGCTGTCAATAATCTGATTGTAATTGGCGAGATTGGTAATGCAAACTCTGTAGGAAACCTTCTGGCCGAAGCGTTGAAGGATTCAGAATATTCCGAGTGTGAAGAAGAGGATGATACACGAAAGAATGCAACGAAAGGGGCAAAAGTCGTGACTTCTCTCCAGTTTGAAATCGGAGATGTCGTGAAGTCAAAAGAGGAAAAGGCGCTGCCTGTGGTTCCGCAGGTGACTCATCCTGACACTTTTGAAGATCGTGGACGCTTTAACCAAAGTGCCTCTTCACGTCGCTTTGTGCAAGCCTGCTCGGCGAGTGTGAATTCCGCTGTGGAAAAAGGCTTGTTTTATCATGCTTTGTTCGAGGGCATCGATTGCTTCCGCAACCCGAAAGAATATCAAGAACTTAAAGATGCGGCTGAAGACTTGTTCCAAGATGGGGTTATCAATGAGGAACAGAAAATGCAGTGTCTTTCCGACATCGATTTGTTTATGAAGAATTTGGACGAACAGTATGTCTCAGATTGGTTTGGAGAACATCTGACTGTCTGGAATGAATGTCCTATAATGGTATATACCGGAAATGACCTGGATGTGCAGCGTCCTGACCGTCTGGTCTATGATCCTGCCTCAAATACATATATTGTCGTTGATTTCAAAACAGGAGGACGTAGTAGTGATCACCAGAATCAAGTGAGGGACTACATGAATTTGGTGGCGAAAATGCGTCCTGATTCCACGATAAAAGGCTATCTTTGGTACATTTTTGAAGATGCCCCTTCAAATGTGGTTGAAGTTGGCTTTTAGAAGATTTCTGGATGTCGCAATTTAATAAAAAAGAAGATAATGGCAAAACAAGAATTGGTTGCTGGCATCGAAGGATGCCAGGTGGAAACAGTAAACGCGAATCATTCCGCAGCAAATGTCGGCAGTGGACTATTGAATGTGTATAGCACGCCTTCTTTGCTCGCGTTGATAGAAAAGACAGCATGGAATAGTGTGTGCGACTGTCTGGAAGAAGGACAGGGTACTGTTGGCACAAGTGTGAAACTCGACCATGTGGCATCGTCGCCTATGGGAATGCAGGTGTGCTGTGAGACGGAACTTGTTGCAGTGGAAGGCCGCAAACTTGTGTTTAAGGCTAACGTATATAATGAACTTGAAAATGATCAGCGTGAATTGATCGCTACTGCAGAGCATGAACGCTTTATCGTAAACAACGAGAAGTTCCAAGCAAAAACAGATGCTAAGGCATAGGGTTGTTGCTAATAATTAAAAGCCGTCCTGAATTCACTTCGGGACGGCTTTATATATATCTTGTGGAAGTTAATTTTCAGAGCCGTTTTATGAGATTGTTTAAACGTCTTATATTGTTTTCTTTTTTTGCCATTCTTGCAATTCTGATTTCGTTTGCAGTCTATGCTCGGAATTGTAGTTATAATGTGGATGTGGCTGTAAAACATTTGCGGAAAAATGCTCAACCAAAACCTGTTAGATTGTGTGCGGGATATGTGCGTCAGGCTATAACCGCAGGTGGTGTGCCCACTTTTATTCGTCCGCCTATGGCTTCATGGTATCTTTGGTATCTGCCTATGATAGGCTTCGGACAAGTTGATGTGGATAATTTGTCAACATACACTCCCCAAAAAGGAGACCTTGTCGTTTTCGGATCAACATCAAGGCATCCATACGGACATATTGCGATGTATGACGGCAACCAATGGATCTCCGATTTCAAACAGCGTAGCATTTTTGTCTATAAAAACAATGATTCAAGTTGGGGCGTGTTTAGAAGAAATCCTTGACTTGTTGAAGTTCCTGTTTTATTTCTTCAAATATTTTGCACCTTCAAATTATTTGTTTAGATTTGATACATAATTTAACAAAAAATTGCTCATGTCAGGAAAAATTTTAGCAAGCAAGCAAGCAAGCAAGCAAGCAAGCAAGCAAGCAAGCAAGCAAGCAAGCAAGCAAGCAAGCAAGCAAGCAAGCTTATATTTGTAAAAACCATATAATTACAACAGCTGAAGGCTGCTGTAATTTTGTCATGCCCGTGCCGGATCCGCAAGGACCCGGCACGGGCTTTTTTGTTGAATTATAACAGTTGATTTATGAACATTATAACAAAGAAAACCGTAGTCTATGTGCTTGGACTTTCGTCCGAATTCAAGGACTATATGCAAAACATCGAAGTCTCGGAAGTCAAAATTGGTCAGACCAGAGTCGATGTGAATGCGGACAGTTACGAAGCGGCTTATGATCGAGTGAAGAAAGGGAAAACGTCTTATTCTGTACCTCACATGGTTTTTGAGTGTTTCGAATTCCCAATGAATGGTAATGTTGACGATAAAATCAGAAAGAAACTTACGTTGCAGTTGTATCCTAATCTCAAATCTTCCATGAAAGTGAATGAGAACGCTAAGCCAGGTGTAATTTCCGCAGGTAGGGAATTTGTATATGAAGTGACACGTTCACAAATAAGACATGCCATTACGGAATATTCGTTGGAAGTCATCTTGGATGCAATTGACAAACAACCAACAAGTGGGTCTTCAGATTTGACAGATGTTGCTAATTTGATCGGGTCGAGTCAACCTGTCTCGTTTATGATGGACGATTCGGATGAATCTGAGAAGAGAGAGTTTCAGCAATTTTGGAATGATGTTGATAAATTTTGTTCTGTTGGGCTCCCGAACTCTAATCGTCCGTATGTGAAAGTTAACAGTTACCACCAAAACTGTTTGTATAGAGCGTATGAATCTAAACGTTATGGTATGTTGTCCGTCGATTTTCAATGCTTTGCAAAGAGTGTGAAGGATGGTGGAAAATATACCGCTGGAATAAGAAGCAAGGAGGCATATCGTGATGCTGTTTCAATGGCTATGTCGAATGCGCAGACGTCAAAACCTGAATCGTTGCAAGGTCCGATTCAAGGTAAAAAACGCGGTGATATGTGGTTCTGGAGATTACAGACTCCAATGTTCCCCGATCGTGAAGAAAATGTAAAATGGTTGGCAAATGCCATTGAAAAAATGCATTGTTTCTTTGAACAACTGGATATTGAAGCCTACAAATAAACCAATTGAAATATGACAAAAAAACTATTGACATCAATCGCCCTGCTGTGCGCCCTGCTGTGCGCCGCGCTGTGCGCCGACGCAGCAGCCAACTACATGACGGTGGAGTTGAAGGGCGCCAAGAAATTCAGCTTCAAGTTGTCGGACAACCCGGTTGTCACCTATCAGAACGGTGATTTGGTGGTGAACGGCAATGCCTCCACCAGTTACGCCATCAGCGGCGTGAAAAACTTCCACTTCACCGAGGGTGACGAGACCGCCGTGGAGAACCTAAATGCTGATATGCTCCGCATTGTGAGCAGCGACGACAACACCATATCTGTGGAAAACGCACCGGCGGGTGCAAAAGTGGTGCTTGTGAACGCTGGTGGCGCAAATGTCGCCACCACGACAACCGACCAAAGTGGTACCGCTACAATAACACTTCCATCAGCCAAAGGTGTGTATATGTTGACAGTCGGCAAACAATCAATCAAACTAATCAGAAAATAACCCAATTAACAACTAAAAACAGATACGACATGAAGAAACTCATACTCTCATTAGTGACAATGGCATCGCTTGCCTTTGCGGCGAATGCCGTGACCAACATGTGCGTGAAGACCACCGACGGCAAGATAATCACCGTGGATGTGGAGAAAGTTGTGGAGGTGTATTATGAAGAAGCCTCATCGACAGCCGATAATCAAGGAGTGACAGTCACCGGCCGTGTCGGTGATTATAATTATGTTGATCTTGGCTTGCCAAGCGGCACGATGTGGGCGACCTATAACGTAGGCGCCACCAAGCCGGCTGAATACGGCGACTACTTCGCCTGGGGTGAGACCAAGCCGAAGGAGTACTACAGCGATAGTACCTACAAGTGGTGCAAGGATACAGGAGAGAAAGATGGATGGGGCTATCGTATTTATAAATACACCAAATACTGCGCAGACAGCGAGTATGGCACTGTTGACAACAAGACGGTGTTGGAAGCAGAGGACGACGCTGCCACAGCCAACTGGGGCAGTGCTTGGCGCATGCCGACAGCGGAAGAGATAGATGAGTTGATAGATGCATGTAATTGGAAGTGGATGGACAATTATTACGCCACCGGAATCGCCGGTCGTTTGGGCACCTCTGTGTATAACGGCGCCACCATTTTCCTGCCCGCCGCCGGCTACCGTTATACGGACCTCTACGCCGCCGGGGGCGGCGACTATTGGTCGTCTTCGCTCTACGAGTACGGCTCGTACCGCGCGAGCCACCTCAAATTCGGCGAGTACTTCATCGACAGCGACGACGACCACCGCGACGACGGACGGAGCGTCCGTGCGGTTTTGAGATAATCCATTGTCCCTCCCCGCAAGGCGGCCCCAGCCGCCGGCCCGACCTCACCTCGGGTGGCTCCCAAGCCACCCGGAGCGCGGGGTGGGGGCAACACATACTTAGAAAACACATGACTGGTCTGCGAAATCCGCAGTCAATACGGACATAATGATAATCATTTTAAATCGATTCGACATGGCAAATAAAGACATATTAACTGGGATTCAGAATTTTAACAATGATCCTGAAGTTCAGAAACTACAGAGTTATTACAATCAAACCACTTGTATGAATGTGTTTGATATCGAACGAGAGGAGAACCGACATAGCGCTTTCTTGTCTTGGTTGTTCAACGATAAATCTTCTCATAATTTAGGCGTGGAGCCTTTGAGGAAATTGTTGACTTTGTATGCCATTTGCGAAGATGATGCACAGTGTAAACCGAATGAGAATAAACTTGACTTGTCGTTACGAAATAAGCTTATAGTCGGCAAGAACTATCAGCTTGCACTTTCTGAAATCACAACGGAGAAAACGATTGGATCATTCTGCCCAAATCCAGATAACGATACTTCAGATAAGCGAATAGATATATTCATGCGTCTTGCTGTTTCTTGGGAGGATCAGGATTCTAATAGAACTGCTAAAAATATCACTTTATGCATTGAAAATAAAGTTTACTCCAAAGAAAGCGATGGACAAACAGAATCGTATCATAAAGCATTAACTCATGATAATTCTGAAACGCATGACGATGTGAAGATAGAGATTTTTCTAACTCCCGATAAAACGAAAGCTAAATGTGAAGAATTTGTATCTATTAGCTATCAGGAAGTGTTGGATTCTGTAATTCAACCTCTCGTGCCGATGGAAATGTCGGATAATTCCAGAATTTATATGATGGACTACATCAGAAATTTAGGTAGAGCAGATATGAATTTGAGTGGAGGTGAGAAAAACACTAATGTGAATTCGATTCTTGCGATTTCCATTGAGGAGAAAAAGGCATTGAAGTCTATTTATGAAGCACATTCCCAAATTTTTAACTATGCGTTGGTTGCCTCGCAAGCAAAAAATGATGTGTGTGCTAACGGTGCGTGTGTAATTGATGAACAAGATTACGAAAATATTATTTCAGATATAAAAGGGAATGAAGAACTGTTGGCGGAATATTGGCTGGCTAATGAGGATTTGTTTAAGGCTGTCATTTTTGCTCAATGGCCTCAAAGTCCTATTCTCAGGGAAAGCAATCGGGACAATTCCAGATATGTGGTTTCTTTTAACAATAAAATACTGAATTTGAAAAAGAAAAATGGTTCTTTGAAAAATGCATCAAAAGCGGAAGCCGCATATCTTTTGTTTAAGGCATGGACGATGTTCTATGAGGAAAAAGCAGGAAAACTACCAACACTGGGTGATATAAGGAATGAGTTCCCAATTGAATTTAATGCTTATTATTCGGATCGTAAATATTTCAGTCATCTGTTTTACCCTTATAATGATAAACTGGAGTATTATTATGATGGAAACAAGTTGGGAAACAATGTCAAGGTGACTGCTAACTGGGATATTTATCTTGATAAAGAGCACAAAATAGAGTTGGCCAATAATGAATATGCTGTATGCTTGAAATTATGGCGAAAATCTGATTTTGAGAATTTGGTAGAAAACACAAAAAAATACGAAGGTATTACCATCGAAAAAGTAAATTGATGGATAATATTCACAAAACTTGGCATGTTGGTCACCTTTATGTGAAGTCGAGAAACGTTAGATAGTGAATTTAAAGAAATTAAGCATGAAATATTTATATATCATTTTGTTCAGTTTACTGCCCTTTACCATGCTGGCACAGCAAAACACAGTGGCTGCAGGTAACTCTGCAATTGGTAGTTCGGGCAGTTTCTCCTTTTCGGTCGGGCAGGTTGACTACCTTAGCGCTAACTCCGACATGGGAGTGGCTATTGCTGGCATTCAGCAACCATTCGATGATGAAGACTACGATTATAACAAAATGTGCGATGACGTACAAATTACCATTGCTCCAAATCCTACACCAGATTTCCTTTTCGTATTCCTCAACGACGACTTTGTTAGGTATCGCTATACAATTTCCGACGCTGTGGGAAGAGTATATACAGAAAGCGAATTGACTGAAGGATATGAAAAAATTGACCTTATGGGCTTACTCAATGGTGTATATTTTTTAAAAGTTTACTGCAACGATGACGAGCCTGTGGTTTTTAAAATTGTAAAAAGACAATAAACTGCATATATGAAAAAAATATTACTTTCCATAGCGCTTTGCCTCTCCATGTTGGCGAGTGCCAATGTCCCACAAACAATAACCTACCAGGCTGTTGTTAGAAACAATGTACATAAGATAGTCCGTTCCAAGCCAGTTGGAGTTCGAATCAGTATCCTTTCGGGTGGTGAAAATGGCCTTGTTGTCTATACTGAGAGCCGAAAAGTAACTACAAACATTAATGGTCTGCTCACATTCGCCATAGGCGATGACGAAGCTGCCACCAGCGATGATTTGTCGAAAATAAACTGGAGTGAAGGTCCCTTCTTCATCAAATGCGAAATTGACCCTACAGGCGGAACAACTTATACTCTGGAATCAACATCGCAATTGATGAGTGTTCCTTATGCTATGTATGCGGAACGCATATCACCGGAAGCCACTCCTGTATGGACTCAGACTCCAGAGAAACCTGTATATAACTATTCGGAAATTGTGGATGCTCCTAATTTTTCGGATATAACTGAGAAAGATCCTGAGTTTAATAAGTCGGTTGCCGCAGGCATTTCCGCCAAAGATACCGCCCGTTGGAATAGCAAACTCAGTAAATATACAGAAACCGACCCTGCTTTCACTAAGTCTGTTGCATCGGCCATTACCCAGGCGGACATTGACAATTGGAACAACAAACAGGACAAATTTTCAGAAGCAGACCCGGAATTTTCCAAGTCAGTTGCCGCTGGCATAACCAAGTCGGACACAATCCGCTGGAACCAGGCTCTCAAAATGCCTGCAAGCATTATCACAAATGTAGATATTGAGAATTGGAACAATAAGTTAGATGGTTATACTGAAACCGATCCAGAGTATAAGAAATCTGTTGCATCGACTATCTCCAAGGAGGATATAGACAAGTGGAATAATAAAATGGACAGTTTTACGGAAACTGACCCTACTTTCTCAAGATCTGTAGCTGCAGGTATTACGGCTGACGATACTACTCGATGGAACAAGGTCGTTAATAATATTTCCAATAGCATTACCGAAACACAAATTAACAATTGGAATTCCAAGTTGGACAGCTACACGGAAACCGACCCAGAATACAAGGCATCGGTAGCAGCTAACATCAAGGCATCCGACACCTTGCGTTGGGGCAAGAAAGTGTCAGTGGAAACCGACCCAGAGTTCAAATCCTCAGCCGCATCCGGCATTACAGCAAGCGATGTTGAAAACTGGAATTCCAAGTTGGACAGCTACACGGAAACCGACCCAGGATATAAGGCGTCGGTAGCAGCCAACATCAAGGCATCCGACACGCTGCGTTGGGGCAAGAAAGTATCAGTGGAAACCGACCCTGAGTTCAAAGCCTCAGCCGCATCCGGCATTACAGCAAGCGACGTGGAAAACTGGAATGCCAAATTGGACAGCTATACCGAAACCGACCCTGAGTACAAGGCATCAGTAGCAGCCAACATCAAGGCCTCCGACACATTGCGATCGCGCAAGAAAGTATCAGTGGCAACCGACCCTGAGTTCAAAGCCTCAGCCGCATCGGGCATTACAGCAAGCGACGTTGAAAACTGGAATGCCAAGTTGGACAGCTACACGGAAACCGACCCAGAATACAAGGCATCGGTAGCAGCCAACATCAAGG
>JAGHUM010000106.1 GCA_018064855.1 Candidatus Physcocola equi | reverse complement strand
GCACTTTGGGTTTTTCCGCCCACTTTGATTTGACCAAGCATAGGGAACTCAATATTGCCATTGTTGTCCACGAGATAGTAGTACATTGGGTTTTCAGTGTTGCTGGTGTTTGATTTACCAGTTGCCACCATCTCTGTTTTGTTGAAGAATTTAACCAATTCAGGGTTGGTTGCCGACACATTGATTTGCAGCATGTCGCCAGGCATAATCACAGGGTCGTTGAGTTTTGCTGTTGCTTTGAGCACTTCTGCAGGAAGGGTTTCTGCATTCTGCATGTAAGTGATGTCTTGAGGAGTTTGGCAGCTTGCCAAAGCAATGGCGATGAAAGCCATTGAAAGAAAATGTTTGATTTTCATATTGCGTAAATTGTGTTGTTTGATAGCAATTTGGAATTGATTTGCAAATTTATGAAAAAAAACAAAGAATGCCAATATTAGTTGAAATATATCATATCGAAGTGTCACATTTTGTACTGTTGGCGAAGAATCATTACTTTTGTGTGAAAAATGTAAATTATGAAGCAAAACATACCTATTGAGACGCATCCGTCTCCGCCATTTCTCCCCGAGGGTGCACAAGTGCTGATGTTGGGCACATTTCCACCGAAGCCAAATCGGTGGGCGATGGAGTTTTTCTATCCCAACAAAACGAATGACATGTGGAAAATAATGGGCCACATCTTTTATTCCGACCGCTACAAGTTTTTTGATGCAGTGTCGAAAACATATCGTCTTGAGGAACTGAAAGCTTTTCTTGAGGAGAAACATATCGCGCTATATGACACAGCCACGCGTGTCCGACGGTTAAAGGACAATGCAAGCGACAAGTTTTTGGAAGTTGTGGAAAGCATTGATTTAAAGGTGTTTTTCAAGGCTTGCCCCACGCTGAAAGCTGTTGTGACAGCTGGTGAGAAAGCCACAGGTGTGATAGCTGAAATGGCTAATGTTGAAACTCCCAAAATGGGCGAAATGGTGGAGTGTGAATTTGCCGGTCACCGGTTCAAACTGTTTCGTATGCCGTCGTCATCTCGTGCCTATCCATTGGCTTTGGAGAAGAAAGCCGAAGCCTATGAGGCAATGTTTCGCGAGTTGGGTTATGAAATTTGAACGATTATTCGTAATTTTGCAGTAAATATTATATATGCAAATGAAAAAGCAGACAGTTCAATTGCTCGTAGGGGCAATAATATTAGTGGCTTTAATCGCTTCAGTTGTTGTGTTTATGCCAAATTTAGATGCTCAAACGCTCTATAATTGGTTTAAAGACAATATGGGTTACACCCTGATATTCTTGCTGATGGCAGTTGAAAGTTCATTCATTCCATTTCCCAGCGAGATAGTTGTACCACCGGCAGCGTATTTTGCCTGCACAGGTGCTGGCAATGCCAATATGAATGTGTATATGGTAGTGGTGGTGGCTACACTCGGTGCGCTGTTGGGCGCTTGTATCAACTACGCCATATCGATGTTTATTGGCCGTCCTGTGGTTTATGGGTTTGCCAATAGCCGTATTGGCCACATGTGTCTCATCGATGCAGAAAAGGTGGAAAAAGCAGAGAAATACTTTGCAGATCATGGGTCAATTTCCACATTTTTAGGTCGCTTGATACCCGCCATTCGCCAACTCATTTCCATTCCTGCAGGTCTCTCGCGCATGAACTTTTTTAAGTTCTCTGCGTTTACCACACTTGGCGCAGGCATTTGGAATGTAGCGTTGGCGGCATTGGGATGGTGGTTGAGCACCTTCGTTGCCGAGGCGGATTTGTATGCACAATTAGAAGCGAACAACAAATATCTGACTTATGCAGGTTTTGCTTTGTTTGGACTAATCGTTCTGTACATTGCATATAAAGGTTTAAAAAGTACTCCTAAGAATAAATAATCAATTAATAGCGTAGTATGAAAGTATCTCCATCTCTTCTTTCTGCCGACTTTGGTCATTTGGCTGAAGAATTGGAATTTATCAACGAAAGTGATGCCGACATGCTCCATCTTGATGTGATGGATGGCGTGTTCGTTCCCAATATATCATTTGGTTTTCCTGTAATGAAATATGCAAGAAAACATTGCCACAAGCCATTAGATGTGCATCTGATGATAGTGGAGCCGCAAAAGTTTGTGAATGAAGTGCGTGATTGCGGTGCTGAAATTATGACAGTGCATTACGAAACATGTGTGCACCTAAACAGAGTGATTCAGCAAATCCATGATGCCGGAATGAAAGCAGGCGTTTCAATTAACCCTGCTACACCAGTCTGTATGCTAAAAGATATTGTCAGCGAAGTGGAACTGGTGCTCTTGATGTCGGTTAATCCTGGTTTTGGTGGTCAGAAATTCATCCCCGGTACACTTGATAAAGTAAAAGAACTTCGCCAACTTATTACCGAAAAGGGAAGCAACGCTCTGATATCAATCGACGGAGGCGTGAATGCCGAAGTTGGAGCACAGTTGGCTGAGGCTGGTGCCGACATGGTGGTTGCTGGAAACTATATCTTTAAGGCTGATGACCGCGGTGCAGCAATTGCAGCGTTGAAAAAGTTATAGAAATTTCTGGCGGAGTATTTTTGCCCAGTCCGAAAAATTATGTAATTTTGTCCTCGCAAAGCGAGAATTTGTTATCGACCGATAATGGAAAGATGCCGGAGTGGTCGAACGGGACGGTCTCGAAAACCGTTGTACCTGTTTCGGGTACCGAGGGTTCGAATCCCTCTCTTTCCGCAAAATAAATATGGGGGGCTTTTTGAGCCTCCCATATTTATTTTATGCAAGAGAACGGCAAGAACGCTCAATTATAGGGTTCGTTATCGACGCAGTCGCTTTCGCAGTGAAACGGAGAAAGAATCCCTCTCTTTCCGCAAAATACGAATAATGAATTATTTCATCACATATGCAACTTGTAGATCTTCTGTCGAATGTTTAATGTCAAACTTTGCCCACTTAGGACTTGTTCTTCCCCAAAGAATATCACTTAATTTGTATGGATTATCTTTTGTCGCCAAAATATAAATTGGATATTTTGAAGAAATACTATCTGGAACTTGTGTGTAGATTTTATATCTTACTTTGTCGGAAGTTCTAAAGGTTGCATCTTCGTTCAACTTTTCTGTATCCATGTCCATATCCTCTGCGATAGGAACGAATATATCCCCTTGTAAGTAGTAGACATTAAAAGCGGGAATCAATGGTTCTTCTTCTTTACTGGTGATAGTAATGTCCGCTACAAGAAATTTGTGTCGTTTTGTTGCGTCTTTATAGGAATACATATTATAACTTGTATTTCCAAAAGTTACTCTGCTTGTGTATGAAACGGAATGAACCTTATACATTTCTAAAGAATCCCATATTGGCTTGTTGAAAACAAAACTCGTGGAGTTCTCTAAGTTTGAAGTAGAAGAACTGCTCTGGCTTCTTT
>JAGHUM010000024.1 GCA_018064855.1 Candidatus Physcocola equi | reverse complement strand
GTGCCATTGATTATGACGACAATTATGTCAAGGTTATAGAAATAGTCAATACCTCAAGGAAACTTCTCGATGACACCATCAATGGCAATGAGGTAGCTGTTTCCAAGGCTCTTGACGCCGCCCACACCGAGGTAACCAGCAACCTTACTTACAACGATGAACATTGTTTCCAAAGCGCCATCTGTCTGGCGTATTTCTACGCCAACACACGCTATACGCTGGTAAAGGAACTACCAACCGGCAAAGGCTATGCCGACTTGGCGCTGATTCCGTTCTTGCCGAATATCCCAGCTATGGTGATAGAGTTGAAGCACAACAAGAGCACTGAAAGTGCCTTGCAGCAGATAAAAGACAAGCAATATGATGAAGTGCTGAAACACTACCGTGGTGACATGCTGTTCGTGGGCATTAACTACGATGAAAAGACTAAAAAGCATGAATGCAAGATAGAAAAGCTTGTATTATGAAAATTAGTGTTTTTTTCGTTAATTTGGGAAAATAATCTTGCAAATTAGCGGGTTTTCTTTAATTTTGTACTTTGAAATGAAAATTGTACATTATTTCATATTAGTTTGTGCCGTGTTGTTCTGCACATCGTGTGGCGAATATCACCATCTCGTAAAGAGTTCCGATAATGAATTGAAATTCAGTAAAGGAAAGGAATATTACGAGAAGGGAAAGTATTTGGAGGCGTGCAACTTGCTGGAGTCTGTCGTAGTGCCTTTGCGCGGAACGAAACAAGGAGAGGAAGCGTTGTATCTCCTTGCAAGCGCCAACTTTAAGAGCAAAAACTACATCACCGCCCGTAGTTATTATTCAGGCTACGGTCGTAGTTATCCGAATGGTTCTTGGGCCGAGGAATGTGCGTTCCAGGTCGGCATGTGTTATTATCAGGACTCTCCTGAAGCCAAACTCGACCAAAGCGGAACGGTCAAGGCTATCAATGAGTTCACCTCGTTTATGCAGACATATCCAAGTAGCATGTATGTGGCTAAGGCTCAGAGCCTCAAGCAGGAATTGAGAGACAAACTCGCTTACAAGGCTTACCTCAACTGCAGACTCTACTTCAAGTTGGGCAACTATCATGGCAACAACTACCGCTCTTGTGTGGTGGCGGCTACCAACGCGCTCAGAGACTATCCTGAAAGCATTTACCGTGAGGAACTGGCTTTCCTTATCTTGAAGGCTAAATACCGTCAGGCTGTCGAAAGTGTGGAAAGCAAAAAAGAAGAACGTTTCCACGATACCGTGGAAGAGTATTATAATTTTTCACAGGAATATCCGGAAAGCGAACACAAAAAAGAGGCTAAGGATATTTTCGAGACTTCTCAGAAAAAACTCGCAGTGAAAAAAACTAATTAAGAAAAACAATCAAAATACATAAAAGTCATTATGGATTACAAAAAGCTGAATGCACCAACCACTACTATCACCCGCGACTTGAACTCTATGTGTGGTGAGACCAACGTGTATGAAGTGATCAACGTTATTGCCAAACGCTCTAACCAGATCGCCGTTGACATCAAAAACGAGCTTGACAAAAAACTTCAGGAATTCGCTTCTGTGACCGATAGCCTTGAGGAAATTCACGAAAACCGTGAACAGATTGAAATCTCTTGCTTCTACGAACGTCTTCCTAAGCCAACACTTATGGCTACTCAGGAATTTATCGATGGTGGTCTTTCTTACCATATCAACGGCAAGAAGAACGTGAAGTTTGATAAATAATTTCTCATCTATTATATGAATAAAAGATAAAGAAACCTCTTCGTGAGGCTGCTTTATCTTTTTTTGTTTACTCATTATGGGTTTCTCCTGCTGGCGAAATTCTTAACCGTCTTTTTCTTATGCTCAACGGTAAACACATCCTTCTCGGTATCACAGGCGGCATCGCTGCTTATAAATGCGCTGCTTTGGCACGGCTTCTTGTTAAGAAAGGTGCAGAGGTGAAAGTGGTCATGACTCCCATCGCCCGCCAGTTTGTAACTCCGCTTACAATGGCAACGGTGACGAAAAATCCGATAGTGGTGGATTTTTTTGATCCTGAAAACGGGGCGTGGAACAGCCATGTGAGCCTTGGCATGTGGGCCGATTTGTATCTGATTGCTCCTGCTACAGCCAATAGTATTGGTAAAATGGCGCACGGTGTTGCCGATAATCTTTTGCTTACCAGTTATCTGTCTGCAAAATGCCCGGTTTTCATCGCTCCTGCCATGGATTTGGATATGTATGCTCATCCGACCACCACGCGCAATCTGGAAACTCTAAAAGCCGACGGCGTTCACATTGTGGAGCCTGAATCTGGTTTCTTGGCAAGTGGCCTGGAAGGAAAGGGCAGAATGGCAGAACCAGAAACCATAGCGGAAGCTGTTGATGCTTTTTTTGAGGAAAAACAAGACCTTGCCGGGAAAACGGTGGTGATTACTGCGGGGCCAACATACGAAAAACTGGATCCTGTCCGTTTTATTGGTAACTATTCTTCCGGGAAAATGGGCTTTGCCATTGCGGAAGAATGTGCCAAACGTGGGGCGAAAGTTAAATTGATCGCCGGACCTGTCTCTGTGAAGGCTGTGCATGAAAACATCGAGAGAATTGATGTGGAAAGCGCGCTGGAGATGAGAGACGCGGCTGTTCGCCTCGCCAATGATGCAGACATTATCGTATTGAGCGCTGCTGTGGCTGATTACAGACCGGCTACGATGGCAGATCACAAAATCAAACGTGAGAAAACCGGTGCCATGACAATTGAATTGGTGCCAAATCCGGACATTGCCGCCGAACTTGGCAAAATGAAGAAGGATGGTCAACTCATCTTTGGCTTTGCCCTTGAGACGAACGACGAACAGTTTAATGCAACGGGCAAATGCGAACGAAAGAATTTTGATTTTATCGTGCTCAACTCGCTGAATGATAAGAACGCCGGCTTCAGATACGACACCAACAAGGTGACTATTATCGATCGCGATGGCTCCATTACGCCTTATGACCTTAAAAGCAAGGTCTTAGTGGCGAAAGATATCATTGATTATACCATAAAAAAACTGAATAAATGAAGATTAGATTTGTTTGCCTTTTCACCGCGTTGTTCTCTTGCTGCACTCTCTTCGCTCAAGAGTTTAATGCGCGATTGACTGTCAATTCTGATAAGATTGAAGGCACAAATAAAGAATTATACACCACGCTGCAAAACGATTTGAATGACTTTCTCAACAATCGTGTGTGGAGCGATGCCATTTTTGAAAACGAGGAACGCATCGATTGCCAATATGTGCTTACCATCGATGAGGCTGCTGGTTCCAGTTATAGTGGCTCTTTGCAGGTAAGCGCTGTGCGAACTGTGTTCAATTCCAGCTATACCACTCCGATTTTCAATTTCAAGGACAATAATGTAAAGTTTGTCTATTCTCAATTCGATCGTCTTGAGTTTAATGTCAACAACATCGAGTCGAACCTGATGGCTATATTGGCTTATTATAGTTATGTGGTTTTGGGAGTGCATTTCGACAGTTACTCGCGAATGGGTGGACAGAAATATTTTGACATGGCTGAACGTATTTCCAACTTGATGGGTACGTCTGAAGACGAAGGTTGGAAGCCTTTTGGCAGTGACCACAACCGCTATGCTTTGATTAGTAATTATCAGGACGCTCAATTAAGAGGACTTCGTGAACTGATCTATGAATATCATAGAATGGGGCTTGATATGATGACTGTTAATACAGACAATGCCAAGTCTTTGATCCTCGAGGTGCTGCCATCGCTCCAGACCATGAACAGCGCAAAACCGTTCTCAGTTGCTCTGCAGCAGTTCGCTGAGTGTAAAATAGATGAACTTGTAGATATTTTCCGTTCGGCTCCTGCAAATGAACGTCAAAAGGTTTCCGAGATTCTTCAGTCGGTTTTGCCAACCCGATCAAAAGATTTCTCAGATCTGACAAACTCTTCTTACTGATCTTTTCATAATTCCGAATCGTCGATTTATATCATGCTCAATCAACTTTCTATTGATAATTACGCACTCATCGACCACACGCTGATTTCTTTTGATGAGGGTTTTTCCGTTATTACGGGTGAAACGGGTGCTGGTAAGTCTATCCTTTTAGGAGCGCTTGGTTTGCTTGTTGGAAACCGGGCTGATGTGAGCGTATTGCGCGATGCGGAAAAGAAATGTGTGGTGGAGGCTGTTTTCAAGGTCGGAAAATACGGATTGGAGGCTTTTTTCGAGGAAAACGATCTCGATTACAACGATGAATGTACCATTCGACGCGAAATTGCTCCAAGTGGTAAAAGCCGCGCGTTTGTAAATGATACTCCTGTCAATCTGGCTGTCCTTAAAACGTTGGGTGACAGACTGATTGATATTCATTCTCAGCATCAGAATCTTTTGCTGTCTAATGCCAATTTCCAATTGGATGTGGTAGATGTGGTGGCGAATAATGCAACAAACCTTCTGCAATATGCAGATTTGTTCAATACCTACAAAAAGGCGGTTGCTGATTTGAAGAAACTGAAAGAGTCCGCTCAGAAGAATACGGCCGATTTGGATTACATCAGTTTCCAGTTCAAGCAACTGGATGAGGCGAAACTGCAACCTGCTGAGCAAGGTGAGTTGGAAGCCGAGCAGAATAAACTGGAGAATGCGGAAAGCATCCGCGAAGGTCTTGGCAAAGCCACTTATCTGATTCAGGAAAGTGAGGAGAATGTGATCAATGCCTTGAAAGAGGCAGCCAATGCACTCAATGCGATAACTGATGCCTTTCCTGAAGTTGAAGCGGAGAAAGATCGTATCAGCAGCGCTATGATCGAACTGAAAGATGTGGCGCAGGAGCTCGACGCTCACCTGAATAGCATGGAGGCTGATCCTGCCCGTTTGTCTCAGGTCAATGAAAGACTCGATTTGATTTATAGCCTGCAAAAAAAACATCAGGTGTCTTCCGTGGAGGAACTGATTGCTTTGCGGGATAAGTTTGAGGCTCAGTTGAATCAAATCAATTCTTACGATGAAGATATTGAGCGCTTGGAGCGTGAACAAAAGGCGAAACGTGATGCTGTTTTGAAAGCCGCTTCTCAAATCTCGGCCAATCGTAAAAAACATGCTCCTGAACTGAAACAGGAACTTGAACTGTTGTTGCATAGTTTGGGTATGCCCAATGCAAAATTGGAAATCGCTTTTGATAATCTTGAAGAACCTTCTGAAAACGGTATCGACAAAGTGGCTTTCCTTTTCTCTGCAAACAAAGACCGCAACCTGTTGCCGATTTCTTCCATCGCATCCGGTGGTGAAATGGCGCGTGTGATGCTTAGTCTGAAGTCTGTTCTTTCTCGTTCTACCGGTTTGGCAACCATCATATTTGATGAAATCGATACGGGTGTCTCTGGCGACATGGCGGCGAAAATGGGCGATATCATGACAGACATGGGTAAATACATGCAGGTGATTAGTATCACCCACTTGCCACAAATCGCTGCGAAAGGCAGCAAACACTATATGGTTTATAAGGCGGACACTGAAACTTCGACCATCTCTCATATCCGATGCTTGGCTGAAAACGAACGTGTGGAAGCCATTGCCAAAATGCTGAGTGGTGACAAAATAACAGACGCCGCAATGGAAAATGCAAGATCTCTTCTGCAATCGTAAATATCACTTCTTATGTGGTCGGTAGGTTTTTTGTTGAAAGTTTTATCCTTTTACGCGATTTTCAATTTGCTGCTCTGTGGTGACGTGTTTGCGGTGGAGGAAGAGATCGTGGACTCGGTCCCTAATGAAATGCCCCCGGCACATCCGTCTGCCCCTTTTACTATTGATGATATGGCAAGCGATGAGGATATTTTTGGCGACATCTTCATTCAGCCTTACGAAAACGATCCTATCGTAGAGATTGGTACGAAACAGATTCTGCCTCGATATGCCATAAATGCGTTTCGAGATGATGAGGTGATTTTCACTACAGGTTTGCAGCGTTATATCACAGCCAACATCTATTGGAAATGGTTTGCTATTGGTTATTCCATTCCCATGCAGAACTATACGAATGGCTTCTCTTTTAGTTTCTGCCCGCTTATCAGCAATTTCCTTTTTGAACTGAATATCTCTAAAATCAGAAAATACAAGTCCAGCAACGTGGTTTCTCTCATGCTCGACGAAAGAGAGGAAGACGACCTTGAGCAGATTGAAGAGGTTATGCTCGATGGCTTGGAAACGTTTGAGTGGAGCTTGAGTTCGGAATGGGCGTTCAACAAATCTATCTTTTCCAGCAGTTCGTTGTTTTCCCAGTCCTATTCATGTGGCCAACGTGTCAGCGCGGGCTCTTTGTTGGCAGGAGCGGCGGTGGGGCAGAATAGATTCAAGCTTAATCCTGACGACTCCCGTTCTGACACGGCCAACGCCATTCTTTCAAAGTTGCCTATGCAAGACAACCGTATCACCAATTTTAGCGTGGGTTGCGGTTATGGCTATAATTTTGTGGTGAGGCAAGGCACGTTTGTAGTGGGTGCTATGCTGATTCCTTATGTAAGCGGCGCTTTCTCGCATTATAAACTTGAAGATGATAATGTGGACCGGTTTTGTTATGGAATGCGTGCACACGGGCGAATTAACTGCGTTTACCAATACAAATATGGCTTTGTGTCGGTGTCCAATGATTATCACGGACTCTTTTTCTACGATAACAGGTTCACTTATTATCAAAGCAATCTTTCTCTCAATATCAACGCGGCATTTAAATTGGGTATGCTGGGCGTCAAGCATGAAAAAGTACCCGGACATCAGTTTATTGATTTTGTCAACAATTGGTTTTAGATGCAGGGAATTAGGGCACGAATCTGCAACCCATGAGATAATATGTCTAATTTTTCTTTTTTGTTTCATTAAAAATTGAGAATAAGACAATTTTGTATTATATTTGCATTTGTATCTATGCTTATACTTTTTTGTATATGGCAACAAATGGTTTTGGTATAGATTTTGATAAACTCTAATTGATAAATTGAATTTTAACAAAAAAACATAAAACTTTTGCTATATGAAAAAGATGGTTGTTTCGCTGTTGATGGCCTTGAGCATGGCTCCTTCGGTTATTGCAGATGAATATATGAAGGTGAGCGATAAGTTGGCAATCACTGAAGACTATCAGCGTTGCTATCAGATCAAGAAGGGCTATAGCCGTAAGGACAACTCTCCTTGGGAAAATTTCTGCGGAAAAATCAAAAACTTCCACTATGAGGAAGGTTATGAATATACAATCTTGGTGGATAAGTATGATCCTTCTGCTTCTGAAATCACAGTAGTTAAGACACTTGCTCGTGACAACTCTTTCTACTATAAGAGATTGAAGGCTAAAAAAGACTCTATCGCTAAGGCACGTGCTGCCAAGGCTGCTGCTGAAGGTAAGACTGAACCAGTTAAGCCTGCTAAGAAGGGTAAGAAATAAGAGCATTATTTATCGTTATAAGATGAAGGAGGAAGGCGAGTTTCTTGCATTTCTCCTTTTCTGTTTTTCCTCAAATCGTTTTTTTAATGAATAAAGGTTGGTTGGCTGCTGGTGTGGCGCTGATTTTGGCATCTTGCCAGAAAGATAATGATTTTCATGTGAACGGCTCTCTTGAAGGAGGCGCAGGGAAAATGGTTTACCTTATACATGAAGGCGTCGATGGAGCCTCTGTTGTCGATTCTTCAAAGGTTGGTGCGAATGGGAAATTCTCGTTGGCGGCAGGGCGGCCTGCTTTCACCGATTTCTATTCCTTGAGAATAGATTCTCTTTCCTTGTGGTTGTCGGTCGATTCTACGGAGACTATCAGCGTCCAAGCAAAATCTGGTGAAAGCGATTATGCTGTCTCTGGCTCTGAAAATTCGGTTTTATTACACGATTGGTTGATGAGGCTGAATGCCATGTCTGATTCTATGGCGACTTTGGCTTCGGATACCGTTTTGAGCAGAATGAACAGAGATGTAGCGGCTTTCAATTTGGTGACAGCCTACAAAGATACAGTTTGTTCGTTTGTCCAGAAAAATTCAGCATCTCCTGTCGCTTATTATCTCTTGTTTAAGAAACTGCCTAATGGCTTGACTCCTTTCAGCATATACGCTAATGAGGATTTCCACTATTTCGCTTTGGTGGGCAATGCAATGAAAAAGAAGGCGGAGAATGCCCCTCGCACGCAGCAACTGCTTTCTTTGATTGGCGATGTCCAGTCTATGCGTAGAAATGCGCAACTTCATCTGGAAGACAGACCGCAGGTTGGCAGCCTTGAATTGTCTCTTCCCGATCAAAATGGAAAGGAAGTTAAGTTGAGTTCTCTTAAAGGTAAGAATGTATTGCTTGAGTTCTGTTATCTGGCGCAGTTCGATGCAGACGTGTTGAAGACATTGGCTCTGATTCGCGATAAATTCGCTGCCAAGGGGTTTGAGATCTACATGGTCAATTTCGATCGTAATGCAGAGCGGTGGAAGAAGTCTGTTGCAGCTTTGCCTTGGATTACCGTTTTGGACGAAAAGGAAGGCTCTGCTTTGACTTATAATATTCAAAATCTGCCTACCAATTTTTTCATTGATAAGAATGGAGACATTATTGGTAAGGATGTCACCTTGCTTGAAATGGCCAATTATTTATCGTCTCAGCGCTGATTCAAAAGTCGTAGGTGAAATCCCTCTTGGTGGCTAATGCGACTTGCTAAGAGTGAATAACAAACGCCCCCAGACACCGTGTGTCTGGGGGCGTTTGTTTTTGTTTTGTATATACAATCTGTTAATAATTCAAACCGTAAGGACGATGTGAAGTTGGTTCACTGTAGATGAATTTGAAATTGGTCCATACTTCAGTATGGCGGAATGCATCCACTGCGTAGTATTTCACATAAAGTGTTGCGTTGTTGTAAAGGTCTTCCGGAAATGTCTCGTCGCCAATTTTGATTGGTTTTGTATTGGTCAGGTAGATGGCTTTCATGCCAAAGCAGTTGCCAAAACAAAAGTCTCCTATATTCTCAAGTGTCTTGGGGAGGTTGATGCTTCTCATGGCAATACAGTCAAAAAAAGCGTAATCACCAATTCTTTTTACTCCGTGAGGCACAGTGATGGTTCCCAGAGACTGGCAGTTGTCGAAAGCGTGGTCGCCAATGCTCTGCATTTTGGTTGGAAGTGTGATGGCGCGGAGTTTTAGACAATCCATAAAGACGCCGTCTTCTATTGTTTCCACGCTTTTGGGGATGGTGATTGTGGTGATGTTTTTGCATCCTTCAAATGCGTAGCGACGTATTTCTGTCAGCCCATTTGGCAGGTAAATGCTTGTCAAATCTTTGCAATGGGCGAAGGCTCCTGTGCCAATGCAGGTTGTATTGCTCGGCAAAGAATAGGTCGGATTGTTGCGTCCTGCAGGATAGGCCACGATGCGCGAGTTGGTGCGGGTGAAAAGCACGCCGGCATTGTCGATGTATTCAGAATTCGATGGGTGGACTTTGATGTCTTTTAACGACCATGTGCGCCAGAATGCTCCATCGCCGATTTCTTTTACGGTGCCGGGAATCGAGATGGTGTGCAATCCTGAACAGAAATGGAATGCTTCGGGTGCGATGCTCTCCAAACCTTCTTTTAAGGTGATTTCATAAAGCACTTTGCAGCCATAAAACGCTTTGTGGCCGATTCTTTTCAAAGTGGATGGAGTGGTGATTTTGAAAATGTTGTCACAATCCTCAAAAGCGCTTTCTCCGATGGATACTAATTGATAATTCTTGCCATTGTACTCAATGGGTTTGCTTAAATCCAAATTGTTGGCTTGTTTGTGGCTGCATTTTATTATTTCCACACTGTCGCCACCAATGGTCTGATAGGTGATATGTCCAATTTGAAAGGTTTCGGCTTGTGCAGTGGCAACGGTTATGAGGAATAGGAATCCGAGTATTCGTTTTATGGCAATCATTTTAATAATAATCTAATAATCCGTCTGCGAATTTACAGATTTTCTTTGATATTTTGCTTGCTTTTTTAGGAGTTGTTTTGCTTTTTTGCTGTTTTTATGATGTGATGCAGGCCTCTTGTGGTATGTTCCGATTATTTAATAATAAATCATGTGATTATACTTTGAGGAATGATTGGAAATATTTGAAAAAATAAGTAATTTTGGGAGAATATGAAATAAATGCTACCTCTTTGCGTTATATATTTGAAATACTTTGTCTTATTATGTACTTTATGCGTAAATTGATAATAGGTTTGGCGTTTTGCTCCATCTCATCTTTGGCCTCTGCGGCTGACAATGTGGATAGACAGATGATGGTGGACTCTGTCGCTGAAAATGGGACTTTCCGATTTACCCTCGATGAATGTCTTCAATATGCGTTCAGCAACAATTTTGAACGCCAACGAATGATACTTTCTAAAAAGTCTGCGGAAGAAAGTGTGGAGCAGGCAAAGGCTGCGAGAAGACCTAACCTTAATTTCAGCACTGGAGAAAGCGCTCATCATCAGGGCGGAGACGACCGTGTCACAATCTCAGGTAATGCAGGCTTGTCTTCCGGCATCTCTATTTATGAAGGGGGAAGCATCACCAACAACATTAAACGAAGCAAACTGGAAGAGGAGGATGCGATGCTGCAAACTGAGAAATACGACAACAGTTTGTCTATCGAAATTCTGAATGCATACTTGAATGCGCTCCGTAGTGGTGACGCTCTCAAATTGAAATCGGCTATCGTTGGCAGCAGCCGCGAGCAGGCAGAAATGGGAAAGGTGAAATATGACGCTGGCAGCATCCTCGAAAGCGATTATCTTGTTTTGGAGGCTCAATTCCTCAGCAACCAAACCGATACGCTCGATGCACGCATCTCTCAGCATGTCAATTTGCTGCAACTCAAAAGATTGATGAGTATGGCTCCTGAAGCGGAACTTTCCGTGGTCGAGCCAGATACGTCTGCCATAGAGGCGCTCGTTTTACTCCCTTCTCGTGATGAATGTGTGAGCAAGGCCTTGCAGTCTATGCCTGATTTGAAACTGACCGCTTCTGCCATTGAAATTGCAGAGGTGCAAACGCAAATCACTAAAGCGGGCAGACGTCCCAACGTTAGCGCCAGCGCCGGTATCGGAACCAGCCATCGCGATTTTGACGATGTCGGCAGACAGTTGGGCGATAATTTCTACCAGCAGGCTGGTGTGAATCTCTCTTGGGCTCTCTATGATAGAGGTATCACCAAATCAAGATTGGCACAAAGCAAATACTCCAAATTGCAGGCGGAACTGAATCAGGCGCAAACGGAATTGTCTATCAGACAGACCGTCATCGAACAATACGATAATGTGAAACTGGCGTATGAACGCTACAAGATGACTAAAAAACGTTGCGACGCTTATGCCGAGGTATATAAGGTCTATTCTGTGAAATTCAATGCCGGCTCCGTTGTGATCACCGACCTGCTTCAGCAGGAAACCAATTACATCAGTGCCATCAACGAATATATTCAGGCTAAATACGCGCTCATCTTGAACAGAAAAATTTTGGATGTTTATATGGGTGAGAAAATCATGTTGAAAAATTATTAAGGTTTATATAAATGGAAGCAAAAACTAAAAAGAAATTGCTCATTTTTGGCGGGTCTCTTGCACTCGTCGGATTGGCGTTTTTGTTCTTCTCGCCACGACAGAAAAGTGTGACTTTTACCACAAAGGTAATTGCGAGAGATACCGTTCGTGCTACGGTCACAGCCACAGGTAGCGTCGCTCCTGTCGATGAGGTTACTGTTGGTACTCAGGTGAGTGGTGAGGTGAAAAAAATCTATGTTGATTTCAACAGCCATGTGAAGAAAGGCCAACTCTTGGCTGAATTGGATAAGTCAACACTCCAGGAAAGACTGAATCAAACCAACGCCCAGTTGCAAAGTGCTATCAGCACGCTCACTTTGGCCAGACAGAATTATGCGCGTACAAAGGAATTGTACGATAAAAAAGCGGCTACCAAAATGGAACTTGAGTCGGTGCAGAATTCTCTGAATCAGGCAAACGCCAGTGTCAGCCAGGCGCAAATCAATGTGAAGGAAGCGAAACTGAATCTCAGTTATGCGGAAATCTATTCTCCTATCGATGGGGTGGTGCTCGGTAAGGAAGTGGAGGAAGGACAGACTGTCGCTTCTTCTTTCAGCACTCCTACTTTGTTTACGATTGCACGCGATTTGAAGAATATGCAGGTGAAAGCCAATATTGATGAAGCCGATATAGGCGCTGTCAAGGTTGGGCAGAAGGTGTCTTTCACTGTTGATTCTTACTCGGATGAGTTTTCTGGCGAAATCTCTCAAATCAGATTAAGCCCCGTTACCACCAATAATGTGGTGACTTATACCGTCATCGTCACTGCTCCAAACCCTGATGAGAAACTCTATCCGGGCATGACAGCCAACATTGTGATTGTGACTGACGAACAGGTTAATTTGGTTGTGCCGGTTTCTGCCACCAACTATTCTCCTACGGAAGAGGTGCTGAATGCTTTGCCTAAACCCGAAGGTAAAAATGGGGAACATAAAGGCGAACATGCTGTTGATGGTAAGACCGATGCTACTGCCATGGCAAAACCTGCTGGTAAGAATGTCAAAACAAAAGAAGTCTGGATTAAAAAAGGCGCTGAAATACATCCTCGTCGTGTTCAGGTCGGACTCGGTGACGGCATCAATTACATCGTAAATGCAGGTCTTGCTGAAGGTGATTCTGTTGTTACGAATGCGGTGGTTGGCGTGAAGGAGAAAAAGCAGAATGGTAAAAACTTCTTTGGACCTTCTCGACCTAAATCCGGAGCGAAAAACAGTTCTCTCCAAGGTCCTCCTGCGCACTAATTTTTAATTATGGGTGAAACAAAAATGGAAGACAATTCGATTATCCGCATTGAGGATTTAAGGCGCGACTTCGTGGTCGGCTCTGAGGTGGTACATGCACTTCGTGGTGTCAGTTTCAGCATCAACCCCGGTGAGTTTGTCTCTATCATGGGCACCAGCGGCAGTGGAAAGTCCACCATGCTTAACATCTTGGGTTGCCTCGACCGGCCTACCAGCGGACGCTATTTTATTGATGGACAAGATGTCAGCAACTGCTCAAAAGATGAGTTGTCTATGATACGAAACCGAAAGATCGGGTTCGTTTTCCAAAGCTACAATCTTCTGCCTCGTACCACATCCATCGAACAGGTGGAGCTTCCGTTGCTTTATAATAACTCAATCGGACCAAAAGAACGTCGTGAAAGGGCTGAATATGCTCTGGAACAGGTGGGTATGGCGAATCGTGCTTTGCATACGCCAAACCAGATGTCGGGTGGTCAGCAGCAACGTATTGCAATCGCTCGTGCCATAGTCAACGACCCGGTGATTCTGCTTGCCGATGAGGCAACTGGAAACCTCGATACGCGCACGTCTTACGAAATCATGAGCCTGTTTCAGCGGTTAAACGAACAGGGTAAAACCATCGGTTTCGTGACGCATGAACCTGATATCGCCCTCTTTACCAAACGCACCGTTTTCCTGCGAGACGGACAGGTGATGAAAGATGAATTGGTGGAGACTCAATCTGCACAGGCTGCTCTTGACGCTCTTCCTAAATCGTCGGATTACTAATTTTTAATATCCTTTTATATGAATATATCCAACCTTCTGAAGATTGCATGGGAAGCAATTCTGCGAAATAAAACACGCACGCTCCTCACCATCTTGGGTGTTGTTATTGGTATTTCTTCCGTTATCGCCATGGTTAGTCTCGGACAGAGTTCGCAGATGAGCACCCAGCAGCAGGTGAGCGACATGGGTACGAACATGATTATGGTGATGCGTGCCAATCAGCGTCGAGGCGGCTCTAACATGGGTAACGACAATGTGCAGACGCTTACGGAATCGGATGTGAAACTCATCGAAAAACAGGCTACTTATGTCGCTAAGGTCTCACCTTATGTAACTGCGGCTGGTGCTGTGATTTATGGCAACTGCAATGCAACCGGTCAGTTGCAAGGTTGTTCTCCCTCGTTTCTTGAAATCCGCAAATATGAGTTGGTGGATGGCAGTTGCTTTTCTGATGATGACGTGAATAAGAGTGCTAAGGTTTGCGTGATTGGCCAAACCGTGAAGGCGAATCTTTTCCCCAATGAGGACCCTATCGGAAAAACCATCCGTTTCAAGAATATTCCGATGAAGGTCGTGGGGTTGCTCGATAGCAAAGGACAAAACCAGATGGGACAGGATCAGGATGATGTGATTTTTGCCCCATATACCACGGTGCAGAAACGTATTCTTTCGCAAAACTACCTGCAGATGATCTATATTTCCGCAAAGAGTGAGGAACTGGTGGACAAGGCTGTCTCAGAGGTCTCTCTTTTGCTCCGTCAAAATCACCGGTTAGATGATCATCAGAATGATGACTTTGAGGTGCGCACGCAGTCGGAAATGCTGCAG
Source organism: Candidatus Physcocola equi (assembly GCA_018064855.1). Lineage (GTDB taxonomy): Bacteria > Bacteroidota > Bacteroidia > Bacteroidales > Paludibacteraceae > Physcocola > Physcocola equi. Next base: position 22,063 of record JAGHUM010000024.1, on the reverse strand, counting down.
ATGATGAACAGCATCAGCAGCACTCTCACCTATTTGCTTGCCGCCATTGCCTCTATATCGTTGATTGTTGGTGGTATCGGCATCATGAATATCATGTATGTAACTGTGACAGAACGCACGAAGGAAATCGGTTTGCGTATGGCTATCGGCGCCAGAGCGCGCGATATTCTCATGCAGTTTTTGATTGAAAGCGCAATTCTTAGCCTTATCGGTGGCGTCATAGGCATCATTCTCGGTCTGGTGATTTCTTACGCAGGTGCCAATTTGCTGGGGTGGCCGTTCACGGTGAGCGTCACAGCCATAGTGGCGTCTTTTGTTGTTTGTGCGGCTTTCGGTATCTTCTTTGGGTGGTATCCGGCAAAAAAGGCGGCGAATATGGATCCAATAACTGCTTTAAGATACGAGTGATTATCGTATAACTATATGCTTTTCTGCTCCTTAAATGTGCTTTAAAACATAGTAATTGGAACTTGTATTTAGAAAACTTTTTTCTAACTTTGAGTATTCTTAATTATTACTAATCTAAACAAAAGGAGGTTAACATGGAAAAGTTTGTTAGAGATGACCAGTTAGTTTGCAGCATCCCATCAGCAAAGATGCATCCGTTTTTTGTGGAAAGCAGCTTGTTCTGCAATCCTGAGTCAAAAAAGAATCAGGTTGATGACTCTGGTTCGTATTCGGACATTTATCTCGGATAATTCGTCTGGTCCACATTTTTTAATTTGAGTGTAAAACAAGAAGCCCGGTCGTGATGGATCGGGCTTTTTTCTATTGCTTTGTTAAACGGCATAATTATCTAAATTCACCTTCAAGAATGGTACAAGTGGTCCAGCAGATAGGTCCTGATGGTCTCCATCAGGTGTACGCGTTCCGGACCTCTTACGTTGTGAGGGTGTCCCACATATACGTTGTAGTCCAAATGGACACCTTCTTTCACGCTGCTTTTGATGATGCTCAAAGAGTTCTGCCACAATACAACAGGGTCTGCGTTGCAATGAATAAGCATCAGTTTCCCTTTCAGGTTCCCGATGTGGTTGCGCAGGTTGTGTTGCTTGTAGCCTTTGGGGTTCGCTTCCGGGGTGGACATATAGCGTTCTCCGTACATGACTTCGTACATGGCCCAGTCTATGACAGGACCGCCTGCAACTCCCACCTTAAATAAGTCTGGAACTTTTAGCATCAAGCTGCTGGTCATAAACCCGCCAAAACTCCATCCGAATACGCCAATCCGGTCAACGTCGATGTAACTGTTTTCTTCGCACACTTTTTTTATGCCTGCCACATAGTCTTCAATCTGTGGTCCTCCGATGTTTCGCCAGATTTTCTGCTCAAATTCTTTGCCTCGTTTGTCGCTCCCGTGAGGGTCTATGGTCAAAACGATGCAGTCTTCCATTGCCATCATTTGTTCAAAACCTGTTGTCCCGCATCCCCATTCGTTGCGGATGAGTTGAACGTGCGGACCACCGTAAAAGTAGCATATCAATGGATATTTTTTGCGTATGTCCATGTCTGGCGGACATACCAGTCTGTAGAAGATGGCATTGGGGTCGCGCTCACATTCCAAAGCTGGCGTGGTGAGTCTGCCTTCTTCGCAAATCCAGTGGTAGTTTTTCACCGAAGGGGTGGTGTAGTTGCTCAGTGGATTGTTGCTGCGCTCCAGTTCTTTCACTTTTTTGCAGTTGTGATAGAGGTTGGCGATGAACGGGATGCTGCTCGAATTGAAGCAATCTATGAAATAGTCGTCTTTCAGCAAAGTGGCGTCGTGGCTGCCATACGAGCATATTAGATGGCAACTCGCTTTGTGCTTGTCTAAATCCACTTTTACCACGTCTCTGTTGAGTGGCGAGGTGTAGGTCCCTTGCACAAGAAGGTAACTGTGATTTTGATTTGTGCCGATGATGTTGGTGACTTCCCAGTCTCCTTTCGTCAGACGATGGCAAAAACCTTTTTCTATGCTGTAAAGATACAGGTTGTTGTAACCGTATCTTCTGCTTTGCCACACAAACAAATCATTCTTGCCGATGAAATATGGGGTGTATTGTGGCTCAACGTATTTTTTGTCGTTTTCAGTGAAAATGCTTTTGATAAATTCTCCGGTGTTGGCTGAAAACAAATTGCAACTCATGTCGGTTTGCGCTCTGTTGAGTTCCGTTGCCAAAAGATACTTCCCGTCTGGTGAGAATGTGATGCAGCAAAGGTAGTCTTCGTTCCCTGTTTGAATGTCGTCTGTGTCGGGAAGTCCCAGGCCTTTCTCCGTTGCGTGGAAATGCAGGAAATGGTCTTTGTCCGCCCCTTGCTTGTCGATGATGGAGATAGTGCCTTGTTTAAGGTCGTAAATGCCGATGGTGGTGTGTTCGCTGGGTTGTCCTGCCATTGGGTAGCAGATGTTTTCCAATGAAGCCATCGGATCTTCGATGTGGACAATCGGATATTTGGTTTCGTTTCTTTGGTCTGTAATGAAAAAAGCCAGTTTAGAACCGTCTTCGCTCCAAAATGTCCCCTTGTCTATCCCAAACTCGTTTCTGGCTGCGGTCTGACCTATGATAATGTCATCTTCCAGACAATCAAAGTCAAACAAAGGTTTGTTGACGCCTTCTGTGTTTAACAGATACAGGTTGTTTTCAAAGGTATAGGCGAATGTGTCGTTTCTTTCGCAATAGTCGAAATTATCCCATTCTTCTTCAATGAAAATGCGTTTTTCAATGCTTTTATTGACGACGTTCACAAATGCAATCCCTTGCTTTGTCTTTGTCCAAAACACGCCGCTCTTGTTTTTGAGCGCATGAATGGTGATGGTGTCATTATGGTGTTTGCATCCACATTCCTCCAGTAGCTTTTCAATTTCCGTTTTGGAGCATTTCGCTACTGTTTCAAGTTGGTCTTTTGTGGCTTTTGCGAATATGATGTGTTCCTCTTTCTCCATCAGCACGCCGTCTCCGCTGCGTTGCACCTGTTTAAGGCGCTTGGGCTGGAATTGCTCATAACTTTTTCCTCCAGGAATCAGTCCGTCTAGCGGAATAGTCTTATTTGCCATGGTCTGAAAGTGAAACGTTTTTATTTATTGATTTTGGGAATTATATACAAGTTGGCACTAGTAATGTTTTTTGGCCAACGAATTTATACTATTTTTTTACTAAAACTATGCAATGGACTATTTTTACTAAAAACGCCATTGGCGTTACGAATTAATACGAATTCAGAATTGGAACCAGCATTTAATTAGTAGTAATTAGAAATGCCACAGGCATTCTTAGTATAAATCTGCAACCATCCAATAAATTTGAATTATTCGTAGAAATTCGTTGACAAAAAAAAGTGCCAACTTGTATATAGACACCTTTTTCTTTCAACAAAAACACTAAAAAGTGCTTTGAAAAGAACTGAAAACACAGCTTTTATTTAACTTTGCAAATGATTATGGACAAACATTATAGCATAGACGCACACTTCCAAAAACAGCAGGAACTGCTGAAAATGGAATATGATCACGAAAAAATGGCCTTTGAACAGCGAAGTAAACTCACAGAAATCGCTTGGAAGGTTAAACACGGTGTTTGCTGGTTCCCGCTGACAGTGGGACGCAGTTACTACAACGCTGTCAATCAGTTCTGCGTCGATGTCTTCAGGAATGGAGGGGCGGTCATCAATCCCGACCAGCCTGTCGAAAACTCGGAATTTGAATATGGGAAACCCGTCGCTTTCTTTACGCAAAGCGGACTCGGAGAAGCGAAACCAACGGGCGTGACCGGCACCGTCAGTTTCGTGGAAGACAACAGAATGGTTGTTGTACTCAGCCGGGAGGCGGACATCAATGTGCTGAAAACATCGGAAATGCTCGGCGTGCAACTCTATTTCGACGAAACCACCTACCAACTCATGTTTTCCGCCCTACGGGCTGTTCAATCCGCCAAAGGTGACCGCACATCTTTCTTGCGAGACCTTCTGCTCAGCAAACAGACAGCAGAATACCGTCCGCTCACTCCCATGAAATTTCCATGGCTCAACGAGAGTCAGGAAAAAGCCGTCAATAAGGTCCTTTGCGCGCGTGAAGTCGCCATCGTTCACGGCCCCCCAGGCACCGGCAAAACCACCACGCTTGTAGAAGCCATCTGCGAAACTCTCAACAGGGAAAACCAAATCCTCGTCTGCGCTCAAAGCAACATGGCAGTCGATTGGATCTGCGAACAACTCAGCGACCGCGGCGTCAGCGTACTGCGCATTGGCAACCCTTCCCGCGTAACCGACAAAATGCTGGGATTCACGTATGAAAGACGTTTTGAAAGCCATCCTCTCTATTCCGACCTGTGGAGCGTGAGACAAGCCATACGCAACCTGCACGGACAGGCCAGAAACAACGGAAACAGGCGGGAGATCAGATCGAAAATCGCCTCGTTACGCGACCGCGCCACCAACCTTGAACTCACCATCCGGCACGATCTTTTCGACCAGTGCCGCATCGTGGCGTCCACACTCACAGGCGCCGCACACCGCTTGCTCGAAGGCATCCGTTTCCAAAGCCTCTTTATTGACGAAGCCGCACAAGCCCTTGAAGCTGCCTGCTGGATCGCCATTCAGAAAGCCGACCGCGTCATATTCGCAGGAGACCACTGCCAACTGCCACCCACCATCAAAAACGTGGAAGCAGCCAATAAAGGACTGGCAGAAACACTCATGGAGCAAGTGGCTGTAAACAAACCCGAATGCGTCTCGCTCCTCAATCTGCAATACCGCATGCACGAAACCATTGTCAAATTTCCTTCCGAATGGTTTTATGGCGGACAACTCATGACCAGCCCCAGCGTCAGGCACAGGAACATTCTGGAATACGATGCGCCGCTCGTCTGGCTGGACACGCAGGGACTTGGCTTTGAAGAGGAAATAACCAATGACCAAAGCGGCAGATACAATGAAGGAGAAGCCATATTCATCATTCGTCAGCTGGAGCAATACATTGAAAAACTAAGTGTTCAACGCGTAAAAGAAGAACGCATCGATTTCGGGTTGATATCTCCATACAAGAGCCAAGTGCAACGACTCCGCAAAAAGGTCAGATTCAGCCCTCTGCTCAAGCAAGTGCGCTCAGCCATTACTGTCAACACCATCGATGGTTTTCAAGGTCAGGAACGAGACGTCATCCTCATCTCGCTGGTTCGCGCCAACGACGATGGTAACATCGGATTCCTTCGTGAACTACGACGCATGAATGTGGCGATCACACGCGCAAAAATGAAACTAATCATCGTAGGAGACAGTGAAACACTTACACGTCACGCCTTCTACAAAAAACTCTACAACCACGTATTAAACGAAGGGAAAGTACTCACCTTCCAACAAACAGACACTGAAAATTCCAACGAAAACAATTTAGAAAACCATGAGTAAGAAACTCTACATAACCGGTATCGTCGTAGCCGCTCTCTCCATTTGGATTGGAACACGGTGGAACACTTGGTTCGGCAATCCACCTGAACCGCCCTACACCACCAGCACCGCTCCACACCATATCCTCCTCACCTTCGGACAAGACCAAAATAGCCGCATCATCTGCTGGCAGGCGGGAGAGGAGATAGACAGACTGCAATCTTTGATCTATAAAGACGAAAGCGACTCCACTGCCATCAATGTTGAAAATCCCAAAGCCATCTTAGACTCCACAAGAGGCGGGAAGGTGGCATTTTACAGTGTGACTCTCCAATCGCTGAAATCAGGGCACAAATACTCCTACTGCATCAAACCAGTAGGCGTAGATGACGCCCCATGGTACTCCTTTGAGATGCCTAAAGACAGCCAACCCGAACATTCCTTCATCTTCTTCGGTGATGTGCAAGACAGCGTCGGAGGCATCAGCAAATCGGTTTTCAAGCATGTGGCAAACACACATTCCAACGCCGATTTCTGGCTTTTTGGAGGCGACCTCATTGAACGCCCCATCAGCTGCTATTGGGACTTGGTTTTCAACGATCTTGATTCCATTGCACAATGTAAGCCCATGCTCGCCATTGCCGGCAATCACGAATACCTGAAAGGTATAAGACGCACACTCGACAGCCGATTCGGAAATACTTTCCAATATTTCCAGACCTCAAAAGTGGGCGAAAACCATGTTTACCGACTCGACTACAATGGCGCTTCCCTATTCCTGCTTGACTCCAACGTGGATAGTTGGCAACTCACCGACCAAGCAGACTGGCTTGAGAAAAACCTGAAAAACTGCCCTGCCGACAACTGGAAAATAGTGGTGCTGCATCATCCTTTACATTCCAACAAAGGTGCCTACTACAATTTACCCGTCAAATGGGCCTTTAAAAGCCTTGTGGAGGACTTGGGCGTGCATTTGGTGCTATCCGGCCACGAGCACGTTTACGCGCGCTACAACGAAAAAGAAAAGCGCAAAGACACCACTGCAATCGACAAGCTGCCACTCTATATCGACAGTTACTGCTCTCCTAAGCACTACCGCCTCTATTTCGACGAACCAGAAGACCGCATTGGCACAGATGGCCGATTCTATCAAAAAATAACTTTCAATGAAGACGCGTTGATGATTGAAACATTTGATGCAGCCAACAACGGACAACTTTACGACAAAGTAATGTTGGACCGATCAGAGTCTAAACCATGCTCTGTCGAGGAGTTTGGCACCAGTCTGGATCCGCAGCAGGTGCGGATGTCTGACTGGTACCGCACCGTAAAGAAACCAAAGCGCGTAAAAGAATACGAAGACGACATCAAGAAATGGGAAATGAGTCAGAAATAACAAATCTGTTATTTACAAAAAAGGTTGACATCAACACGATGCCAACCTTTACTTTTTATAATACAAGCGGTCACGAAATAATACTTATTCCAGCACTTCCTCTTCTATGTCGTTCTTGTTTGCCTGACGCAGGTAATCGCCCTGCTTGGAGAAACAAAGTTCCACAGGGTTAGGCTTTGTCGTTTTCAGCATATACCCGTAATTCTTGCGGGAAATGCGTCTCACACCACTTTCTGCATGGTTCTTTTTGACATAATTTACCATCAGTTTAGGGAACTGTTCCAGACAACTTTCTGGCAATTCATCACCTTTGGGAGCCTCTGCATCCTCAAAGCGGCCCAATCGGTCAAAGCAGACTTTTATTCCGCTGGCAAAGTCTATTTCATATAAACCTTCATCCAAAGTCGCCATAACAACCGAATCGGCAGGAAACATTTTACCATACATCACACTGGCGTTGGATGGCACACGCTTGGTTTCGTTGGTCATTACAGCACCGGTACGGCTGAAGATATACACTTCCTTGTCTTTCAGAGTCACCTCATACCTGTTGCGGCGGTTTCGCACCAGTTTTCGCAACTCCGCGTCAGGAGACACTGATTTGATATGTGTCTGCGCCTTCTTTGGCAACAGTTTGAACATATCAGACTGGGCGTTTTTCTTTTTCAGGTTTACTTTTCGCCAATCTCCTTTGCTGTTGAATTCTATTTCCACGCCATTTTGCAGTTCCACAGTAAGGTCAAAATCGTTTTTATCCTCATACACAGTATCAACAGCCTCTCCTGGGAAATACAATTCCAAAAACGATTGAGCATTATCCGGCAACATGGTCAGAAATTTGTTTTCCTGTCGGTTTTCATGATGGCTGGCAGTATTGTCGCACGACACCAATGTGACACCCACAGCGAACAATGGCACAGCAATTAGTTTTATAACTTTGTTAAACATTTGTTCAGATTTAGAAGTTGTTTAAATTTTTGTTGGAGATTTTGATAAATGTATTTTTCAGGATGTTTTGAAGAGAATCTGAAAGGAGCAATGGATGCCCATTGTGACTGAAAATTCACTCAAAACAGACGAAAAAGACCTATAAAAAGCCCAAAAGAAGCAGTTCGCAAAAAATTAAACAGCTTCTTTGTTTTCAATGCATAAAGTTAAACGAAAATATCCAACCTTCCGCCCTTTTGCAGTCAAAATGTGCATTAAAAAAAGACACGTTCGTCTAAGCAAATGGAAAGCAAGGGCATAAAAAAAGGTTCTCGGAAATGAGAACCTTTTTAATTTATCAGGATATAAATTGATTATTTCTTATCGAGCAATTCACCCTTGGTATCCATTGTAGTACCACTCTTTTCCATGCCTTCTGTTGGGTCACAGTCGCTCTGAGTACCGATACCACAATATTCTTTCAATGAATCGAAAGCCTTGTAGTAGTCGAGACTTGCTGCGCGTTCCCAGTCAAGAGCAGCTGCTTCAACATCACCTTCTTTGTAACGGAGGTGACCACGGTTGTAGTATGCTTTAGCGAACTGAGGAGTAAGAGCAATAGCTTTGTTGTAGTCTTTCAAAGCAGCTTTGTCATCACCCTGTTCAGCGTAAGAGTTACCACGGTTGTAGTAAGCTTCAGCGAACTTAGGGTTAACTGCGATAGCCTTGTTGTTATCTTCAATTGAGCCCTTTACATCACCAAGTTCCTTGCGGGCGATGGCGCGGTTGTAGAATGTAAGAGCGTCCTTGTTAGTCTTTGAAAGAACGATATCATATGCTTCCTTAGCCCCTTTGTAGTCGCCAAGACGGAACTTAGCGTTACCAAGGTTTCCGTAAGCATCGATGAACTTAGGGTTAAGTTCAAGCACTTTGTTGAAATTCACAATAGCACCCTTGTAGTCACCCATACGGTATGAACGGATACCATCATTGAAATAATCAGTAACAGATTTTTGTTTCTGTGCAAATACGCTGCTAACAGAAAGAAGGCCGATGGCCAAGATTGCAAATAACTTCTTCATGTTTTTGTGTTATAATTCGTAAGTCGCAATGTCCCTCGCGACTTGTATGTTTTTAATTTATAAATTATTAAAAGTGTGGAACACCACTTTTTCAACAATTCTCAACGCAAAGATAATAATAATTTCGTGTTTTAGAACTCAAATCTTAATATTTTATTGCTTTTTCACTAAAAAAAATCAAATCTTTATACAATAAGCCCTCTGAATTTGGGGAGAAATTCCAGAGGGCTTGCTAATGTAGTTAGAGACTTGCTATAGGATTGTCATTTTCACTTCACAATCGACACCTTCTTCACGGTCACGTTATCCGCTGTTTTCACACGCACAGCGTAGGTGCCGGCAGGAAGTTCGCTGACATTGATGTTGGTTTCGCTGGTGCTGAGCACTACGCGGCCTGTGATGTCGATGAGCATGACGTTTTCAACTGTTTCTGCGCCAACCACGTTGAGCATTGTGATGGCTGGATTAGGATAGATGGTGAGTGCCTGGTTTTCCACCACCTCTTCACCTGTAATAGGGCCATCAGGTTCTTCACTGATGTTCTTAGTCAGATTCAGTTTGTAAACCTGACAATCTTCGAATGTGTAAACTGTGCCTGGCTCGGTATATACCTTACCACCGATTTCCACACCTTCTTTCGAAGTAATCTCGACTGTTCCCACATTGACTTCTGGTGCTGGCTTCCAGATCTTGAAGCTGCCACACAAGTGAAGCATAGACAAGTAGTGAACCAAACCGTCGTAGTAACGATACTGTCCGGTAGCGAGAGAGGCGTTCCATGCTTTGTTGAGGTTGGTCTTCACCTTCGATTCGTATCCAGGTTCATTCATCAAAGCGTAGCAGGCTACAGCATTTGCACCGGTCTCACCCAAAGTGTAGGTTTCTGCTGCCCCCGAACCGTCCCAGTTGAAACGTGCGTGAGAGTAACCGTCTTTCTCAAAGAAGTCGATGATTCTCTTTGCCATTTCGGTCTGTCTCTTTCCATCGGTACCAAACAGGTAGTAGTCCATACCATAGTTCATCGCGCAACGCATGGCGTCGTACATGTACTTGTGGGCGTTGGAGTTGTAGTTTACGCTCTTTGGTGTGCCATCGAAGTTGTTGTAGTCTGAGAACAAACCTGAACTGGTGTTGCAAGATTTGTAAAGATGGTCGCGGGTTGCAGATGCTGCCTGTTTCCAAGTATTGTTGTTGGTGGTTGACCAACGAGAGAACAAGTCAACAAAAGCAGGAAGGTCGTAAGATGGGTCAGAGAAATCAGAGCAGTTGACTGGCTGGAATGTTACTACCTTGTAGTTTTCGTTGAACAACGATGCACTGTTGCCTTTCCACATGCTCTTCAAGATGTACTGGGCATCTTTCATGTAGCTTTCTTCGTTCCAGCGGTTGGCTGCGAAAAGCAATGCCATTGTGAAATACATTTCGCCGTCAGGCGCGCAGTTCTGGTCTTTAACGCTTCCGTCTGTTCCACACTGCCAAGCAAAGTAGCCATCCCAGTTGCCGCCGCTCTTGTGCCACATGTGGTTTTTAGCAAACGCCCAAAGTTTGTCGAACTGGGCTTTATGGTCGGTCTGCACACAGATCATCATACCATAAGACATACCTTCTGAACGAACATCGTTGTTGCCTGTGTCTAAGATATAAGCTTCTCCATTGCCTCTATCATAATATACCTTGTTGCTGCCATTCTCGAAGTAGTGGCTCCAGAGTTGGTCAAGCTTTTTCTGGATATCAGACTGGCTCTTGCCCAACACTGTTTCAAATGGGCTTGTGTAGTTGCCTGTATAATATGCACCGGTGCCAAGGTTGCCGTTGTCTTCACAGCTTGGTCCATAGTAAGCGCCATTTTCATCAAACATATTGCCGGCTGCTACTGGGTCTTCTGGGTCAGGAATTGTGCCAGGAATTGTGCCAGGGACATCTGGGTTATCACCAGGTTCCTCACCCTGAGGATAGAAACGAATGTAATCCACATTGTTGTAATCGGTGGTGTATTTCAACTGAAGCACGTGCTCACCCGCCAAGAGATAGTGCGCTTTGCTTGCTGTGACTTTTTCGTAAGTGTCCCAGTCTTCTGTCTTATTACCTGTCAAAGCGCAGAGCAGTTGATCGTCGAGATAGAGTTCAAGACCAATCTTATTACCACCATTGGCAGCCAAGGCTTCCACATTGTAGTAACCGCTTTCTTCAACGTTGACTGTATATTTCAACCATTCTGATGTGGTGGTGTAACCAATAGCATAACCGCCATTCACACCTACAATGTCAACACCGTCCTGACGGTATTCCTCGCCTTCATTTTTGGTGTCTGTATCTTTGTAGGCATTGTTTTTGCCACCGTTGTCATAGTTTTCCGCCTCTATCTTGCCAGGAATGACAGCCGCCTTATCACCGTATGGAGTGAGTGGCTCTGCAGGCGCTTCCGGTTCTGGTTCGCCCTGGTACATGGTTGCATAGGTGTAATCGATAGAGCCAGATCCGCCGCCGGCTTCGCAAAGGAGTTTGCAATCGTAGAGTTGTCCAAGTTTGATACCCATTCTTTCCCATGCCTTAAAGTGTTCGCTCACTGAGATGTGACCGCACTGACGAGCACTTGAACGCACGCTGAAGACCTGTGTGAAAGTGGAAGTACCAGAGATGGAAGGAGCATTCGTGCGAGTGCCCTTATACACTTTATAGGTGGCGCCATCTGTCTCAAAACTGCCCACATATTGGGTGTTCCATGGATCGCCCATTCCATTGAAAGAGTCATCTACGATGTAGTATTCTACTTCTGTTGGCGACTTGGTCCAACCATAAACGCCAATATAACTGTAACCACCACCGGTGCCGGTTCTCTTATATGCATATTCCGCATGGATGTCATCAACTTCTGAAGGTCTTGGCGAGTTGCCGCCACCCCAGTAATATCCCACACGAGCAAGGAAGTCGCCGCTGTTGTTCCAGTTGGCTTTGAATGCGCAGTCGGCATCACCGCCATATACAGTCATAAGACCAGGGCTGTTTTGATCGTTCCAAAGTTCGTAGTTGAAGCCATTACCGATGTCTTTAATACCGTTTCCTGGCACCCGGGTTCCTCCAGAGTAAGGAGTGGTCATTTCGCAGGGATCCACAGCAAAGGCCTGAATAGCCAATACAGATAAGCCCATTGCAGCAAGCGCTTTTCTGAAAAAAGCGCCACAGTTTGTCTGAAGAGTTTTCATAAGCAAACTAAATTCAAAATTACTTTATATAAACAATATTAATTTCGTGTTTTTCATTCTGAAGCCATATGCGACGCATACAGGTCTTCATTTTCCACAAGGCAAAGATAGAGTCATTAAGTAATCATTTCATAATATCTGTGCCACAAAAAAAGGCGAGCCGCACATTTTGAAAGAAATGTGCGGCTCGCATGAAATTTTTGTACAAATGTAACTTAGTCGAAGTTAACCTTCACAGCCTTATCAGCACCTGCTTCAGCTTCAAACATTGCTTTTGAGCGGAAGCCGAAAATGTTTGCTACGATGTTTGCTGGGAATACACGTACTTCTGTATTGTAGGTCTGAACAGCCTCGTTGAAAATTCTTCTCGCATTAGCGATTTCGTTTTCAATCTTTTCAAGGTCTTCCTGCAATTTGATGAAGTTGGTGTTTGCCTTCAATTCTGGATATGCTTCTGCAGTAGCCATCAAGCGGCCGAGGCCCTGGTTCAACTGAGCGTTTGCTTCGTTGATCTGCTTCAACTTCTTCTGCATTTCTTCTTCATCCATGTCGTCGATGTTGATCTGGATGGCTTTGGTTGCATTCGCACGAGCCTGAGTAACGGCTTCGAAAGTTCCTTTTTCGTGCTTTGCATAGGCTTTCACAGTCTCAACCAAATTAGGAACGAGATCGAAACGCTTCTGGTATGAGGCTTCTACGTTACCCCACGCTTTCTTAACGTTTTCATCGAGTGGAATAAATCCGTTGTAAGTGCTGATTGCGTATGCTACGATAGCACCAACCACACCAATGATAGCCAATAATGATTTGCTCATTTTTCTGAAATTTTAGTTAATATTTATTTTATTGTTTTCCGATTATTAGAAATGACGACCTGCGCCGCCGCCGCTGAAACCGCCGCCACCGAAACTTCGGCCGCCGCCGAAACTTCGGCCGCCGCCGCTGAAACCGCCGCCGCCACCACTGCGATAACTGCCCGATGAAGACGGACTATGGTCGTAGGTATGGAGTCGATATACAATACGTTTGCAATTCGGACACTGGCAGGTCACTTTTTCTTTTTCGATATACGAGCCTTCACGCCATGTGCGTCGGTCAATCACTTTCAGTTGTTGGCCGCAATCCGGACATTTATTAGCACGATATCTCAAATATAAAATGAGACCGACTACTCCAAACAAACACAGCCATATATAATAGTCGCTTGTCTTTGATTTGTCATCATCAAACTCGCCACGCACATCTATAAGAATATCATAAGCAGCGAAAACGCCGTTCACCATACCCTGATTCCATTGTCCCAGTTTAAACGATGGAATCATCTTATCTACAATGATACGGTCGCAAAGAATGTCTGGCAATTTGCTTTCTATGCCGGTACCAGGAATAATGTATATGTCGCGCTGGCCTTTTACCAACAAGAAGATCAGACCGCTATCGTGCCCTTTCTTGCCGACGCCCAAACGTTTTCCAAGTTCAACTCCCCAAGTGAAAGCATCGGAAGGACTGATGGAATCGACCGCCACTACCAGCGTCTGAATGCCGGTACTGTCGTCCAAAGTTGCCAATTTATCACACAACAACGAAACCACTTCAGCCGAAAGAATACCGTCTGGGTTGCAGACATAAATCTCACTTCCGCCTTGTGTGGCAACAGGTAAATCTTCAACAGTATATGTTTTTGCGTATCCAAAAAAAGTGGAAAGCAATAAACCAATAACTATAGTCAGATACTTTCTCATTGTCTCCAGTCATTATTTATTTTCGCAAAGATATATATTTTTATCTTTAAAAAAACTATAAATCTGCATTTTTACTTTTTTATTGCTTGAAAAAAACAAAAAAAGCCCGACACTACTGCCGGGCCTTAGTTTTTTATGGATAATATCACACCATTCTGGCTCCAAGATCCACGTAAGGAAGACGAGCCAGCATATCGGCCACTTTCTCCACTCCGTCTTTCAGTTTGCTGCCGATCATCATCTTCATCATGAAAGGCACATCAACCTTCAAAGTAACTTTCAGTGCCGATTCTCCAGGCGCTGTTTCTTTCATCTGAATCCAAAGATTGAAATCGAGCGGACTCTGGTCAGCTCCAAATTTCAGCAGGCTGTTTTCCTGGCGCTCCACCACTCTGATGCCCACTCTGCCCACCATCGGTGCTTCAAAACTGACGGTGTCTTCGGTGCATTGCATCGTCTCCAGGATTTTCATCTTGTCAGCGTGTTCCTGCGCCATTGAAGCAGGAATCATGGTGCGAATCCTGTCAACATTATTCATATCGTGAAGCATGGCATACACCGAACTCACCGGCGCATACACACGCTTTACATTGCTCTCGTAACTCTCCATAGGAATATCGGCGGATTATTTCCCCCAAGTGTCTGGGTTTTTGCGCCATTCCGAAAGGGTTTCCTTATCAGATTCGCTGATGAGGTTTTCTTTCAACAAGTGTTCAAGCACTTCTTCGTAGTTCGACAAAGTAGTGAGTTCCACACCTGCCTCCTTGAAACGGGTTGCCGCGATAGGGAAACCATAAGTGAAGATGGCTGCCATACCAAGCACTTCACAACCGTCTTTCTTGATGGCGTCAACAGCCTTCAAACTGCTGAGACCGGTAGATACGAGGTCTTCAATCACCACTACCTTCTGTCCTGGCTTCAAATCACCTTCAATCAGGTTCTCCAATCCATGGTCTTTCGGAGCCGAACGTACATAAACGAAAGGTTTGCCGAGTTCGTCTGCTACAAGCACGCCCTGCGCGATGGCACCTGTTGCCACACCAGCAATCACGTCAACATCAGGATATTTTTCAAGAACGATGCGGGCAAGTTGGGTTTTAATCAGTGTGCGGATGTCTGCGTATGACAAAGTCTTACGGTTGTCGCAATATATAGGGCTCTTCCATCCAGATGCCCATGTGAAAGGATTTTCTGGCTGTACCTTAATAGCTTTGATGCGGAGCAAATTCTCAGCAATCAGTCTTTCTAATTTTTTCATTGGTTTTCTATATTTTATTCAAGTGACAAAATTAAGAATTCAATCGCATAATTCCACTCTTTTACCATGTATTTTACAACATGTTTTTCCAATCATTTTTTCTTAAACGCCAACACCACACTCATCGCAATGAAAAGCAGGATGATGGCTGGGATTGCCGCCAAATGGAAGATACAGAGCATCAATACCGAAGTAGCAAGCAAGATGAACTTCGGCTCGTTTCCCTGCCATTTCAGGTTTTTGAACTTGAGGGAAAACATCGGCAGTTCGCAAACCATCAGCCAGGAAAGCAGTGCCACATAGGCCAAAACAACTATCGGGCTGGTAACAGCGGGGCGCAACCACTCCATATCGTAAGTCCCCCAGATATGGTCGGCGTCAAACAAGGCTATGATTGAGGCGGTGAGTATGCTCATCGCCGGAGTTGGCAATCCGATGAACGAACTGGTCTGACGGGTGTCGAGGTTAAACTTTGCCAATCGCAAAGCCGCAAAAGCAGCCAGCACGAAGCAGAAATAAGGAACCACACAACCTGGAATACCCGATCCTTCATAGCAAGGCAGATGAGTGGAGAGCCACATGAACAAGATGGTGGCTGGCGCCAAGCCGAATGTGATATCATCGGCCAGCGAATCGAGTTCTTTGCCGATAGGCGACGACACTTTGAGCAAACGGGCGCTCATGCCATCGAAAAAATCAAAGATTGCACCCACATAGATGGCGAGGGATGCGTAAAAATAAAGTTGATGAAAGGCAAATACACACGCTATACCGCCTGATATCAAATTCAAGCAAGTGATCGTATTTGGTATATGTTTCTTAATACCCATAATGCCAGTTATTTATTGTATTATTTCTTTTTCAAGCGCGCTATCACAGTCTCGTTGCCACGCACCGGCTGCTTCAGGTTCACCAGAATCTCCGCATCGAGCGGAAGGAACAAATCGACACGGGAGCCGAATTTGATGAAGCCAACCTGTGTGTTGACGGAACATGGCTCACCTTCCTTGGCATAGGTGACGATTCGGCGGGCCAGCGCACCAGCAACCTGGCGCATCAATATGCGCGTTTTGTCGGCCAAGTCAATCACCACAGTGCTGCGCTCGTTTTCATCGCTCGACTTTGGCAGATTCGCGCTCATGAAATGACCGTTGTGGTGCTGGTAATAGGTCACGGTTCCGTTTACCGGATACCAGTTGGCGTGCACGTTAAAAACGCTCATGAAAATCGACACCTGAATACGTTTCTCGTGAAGGACGGCATTTTCATCGGTAGGTTCAATCACCACCACAGTGCCATCGGCTGGCGCAAGCACCATGCCTTCCTCGTAGTTTTCGAACACACGCTTCGGATTGCGGAAAAAATTGATGAGGAACAAATAAACGATAACACTTCCCACAGCCACAGTGTTGAATACATAAGGATATTCACTCTGACCGAAAAAATACCAGGTTAATCCGTTTACCACCAACAGCATCACCGCCAATGTAAGCAAGATGCCTTTCCCCTCTTTGTGTATTGTCATTGTTTCTTTTTTTCTTCTTTTTTACGGGATTAATAAGATGCAATCATAAAAGATACTTGCTCTTCAATCAATATGAAAGCCCACGCGACAGGAGCAGCCAAAAGCGCGCTGTCCATACGATCGAGCACTCCGCCATGGCCTGGCAAAAACTTTCCCGAATCTTTTATCCCTAAATTTCTCTTTATTATGCTTTCTACCAAATCACCCAGCATGCCCGCAGCAAAGACAACTACCGCATAGAGCATATAAAACAACTCGGAATTCTGCTCATCCAGCATTTTCCCAAACACAAACGCGGAAATGAGCACGAATATGAATCCGCCAATCAAACCTTCCCACGTCTTGCTCGGAGACACACGCTCAAACATTTTATGCTTCCCGAACAAGCGACCAGCGCAATACGCTCCGGTATCGCCTACCCAGATGAAGATGAAAAAACCGAGCAACAAATACTGGTTGTGCCCCCACATCAACGCCATACAGTCGAATGGGAACGCCACATATACCAATCCCGCCATACCGAACGCCATGTTCATGAACGGGTGTTCTTTCTTACGGAAAAGTTCAACTACCAAAAGGGCTGCCAAAAGCAAGTAAGAAACTCCGTAGAGTATGTTCGAAATGATTACAGACGCTAAAAATAAAGACGCTCCAGACGCTATAGCCACACTGCTCAAAGGGTCCACTCCGGTAACCTGACGGCTCAAAGAGTAAAACTCACGCATGCCAAGCACAAGCAAGAGTAAAAAAACTCCCGCAAAAAACAACTGGTTACAGCATACTATCGCACCTATCAAAATGGCTACAAACACACCACCTGATATGGCTCTTGTTACTACATTATTCAACGTTGTACTGTTTTTTCAAAAATTATCAATTTGCGAAAATAGTTATTTTTTCGTTTAATCACAAATTTATATCTTTGGAGTGTGTTTTAATTGGCACTATTTAAGTTTTTTTAGTATTTCAGCATGTTTTATTTCGAAGGTACCCGTGTTTTTCCCGTTCCTTTCATGCATTGGGGGAAATGGGTTTGCGCTGTCACTCTTCCCGGTCTGGGCATCCTGGCAGACAAGTCGATTGCCCACAACCAGTCGTTGCTCAGGCACGAATTCGGCCACATTCTTCAGCGTCGCTATTTCGGCTGGTGGTTTTTCTGGTTCCGTGTCGCTCCCGCCAGTCTTTGGAGCGCCATAAAGGGCACTTTCGGCAAAAAACACAGGCATGGCTCATGCTGGTGCGAAATTTCAGCCAACAAACTGTCCAACATCTATTTCAAAAGAAAAGACAGACGGACCGGAAGCCCATCTTACGAGGCTAAAAACCTTAAATAAGAGAATTATTTGTTTTCCTCCGCAATAACCAGCCTGTTTTCCACCATTCGCACCATGTACTGCTGAATGTTGGCTTTCAGCACATTAGCCATACGCTCTTCAATGTCTTTGTGCTGCCCCACCAGGTTGTTGCTCAACAGTGGATCGCACGACAATTGATAGAGCGAGCGTACCTGCAAGCCATCCCATTGCAGCATATAGTCACCCTCTATCATCTGGTAGAGCGGATCGTTGTAGTTGATGACGAAGTTGCGGTCGTCGGTGCTGTCGGCATGAGAGCTGCCACCGAAAAGGCTCTTGCCAAACGCCACAAACGGAAAGTCGTAGTGCAACAGTCCAAGCACACTTGGCATGATATCCACCTGACTTATCAGTTCTTCACGCATCCCCTTAAAGGTGGTGTCGCCCGGCATATAAAAAAGAATCGGCACACTGTATCGCTTCTCATCGTTGGTATATTCGGCATAAGCCGGCTGGTTGGTGTGGTCGGCAGTGATCACAAAAAGTGTGTTTTTATACCAAGGCATTTGCTTTGCACGGTCGAAAAACTTACGCAGCGCATTATCTGTATATCCTATACATTTATGAATAGGGAGCGAACCTTCATCAAATTTTCCTTTGTATCTCTCTGGTATGTTGAACGGATCGTGACTGCTGGCTGAAAACAGAGAGGTGACAAACGGCTCCTTAAACTCACCCATTTTTTGTGCGAAAAACTGAAGAAACTCTTCATCCCATATCGCCCAATAGTTGTCGAAATCCGCATCATTATTATATTCTGTCATGCCAAAATAGTCGGTAAAACCGGCGAGTTTCGCAAAACTCTGGAAACCCATAGATCCATTGGGCGCGCCATGGAAGAAAGCGGAATAATAACCTTTCTTGCCCAGCAGACTGGCCAGACTGTTTACACTGTTGTTGCCATAAGGGGTCAACACAAAAGGGGCTTCGTACATCGGAATGCTCGACAATATGCTCGGCATCGCATCAATGCTCTTTCTGCCTGTGGCGTAAGAGCGCTTGAAGGCAACCCCCTGCTGATAGAGCGAATCTAAAAAAGGGGTGAAACCCTTATATTTACCTTCTTCCAATTCGGGATTAAACAACCCGGAATATTCTTTGCCAAAACTCTCAAGGATGATGACTACCACATTCTTCGGAAGAAACGCACCCTCAGGCTTCGACTGCACCTCCGGATTGAAGGCTGCCACCAACCGCTGCTCCTCATTAAAGTATTTGGGGTCTTTATAGGCTTTTCGCTTGATGGTGCGGAGCATGCTGAAAGGGGTGTTAAGCACTATGGCCGCCTCGGCTGTCTTATTGATGTACTGGTTGGCATTGCTCAAAGTGATAGGGCGTACGTCTCTCGTGAAGCCGCCACGCGCCCCAGCCACTGCCAAGCCGATCACCGCCAATGCCAGCACGGTCTGCAACGGATAGTAAACCATATTGCAATATGGGCTTGGCGTTTCTTTTACTTTGTAAAACACTTTCCACAGCACAAAAACCGAAAGCAGGAAAAACAAAACCACATACCAATACTCTACCATCGCATGCAAGAAAATGCCGGCAATGTTGCCTTCGTTGCCAAACTCATCAAACACAGACCAAGATGTGCGTCGGTTGGTGAAACGGAAATAGATGGTGTCGCTGCAATTCATCAACATAGCAAGTCCGTTGAACACCACAAAGATGATCCGCACCACTTTCTGATAACCGGCTTTGTTGCGTGAGCGCAATGGCAATATCATCGCCAACAGTAACACCACATTCATATAGACAATGGCTGTGCGGTCAAACTGTATGCCTCCCAGACACAAGTCCACCAGATGCTCTATTGTCACATCTTCAAAATAACTATGATTGACCGCGAAGAAAAACAGACGACACGCCATATACACCAAGGCCAAAACTAGCACATTGACCACCAATGCCCATATCGGCTCGCTTTTAAGCGTGTCATAAAACCGCTTCAACTGTTTCATATCCTGTTTATTTTTCAATAAAGTAAATTAGACGCAAAAATACTATAATTCTCGTTTAATTATCCGGCGCTCACTTGTAGAATGTGTTTAACTTGTTCATCCACTTCTCAAACTGTTGCGTGCTGACATGGTATGACCTCAACGGAGTCATGTCTGGTCCATATACCTGAAAGCCGCCTCCCGGCAACTGTTCAAAAATGGTGTCTCCTTTCCCGATAAAAGCGAAATTGAGATGGCTGCCCACAAGCTCGTCCCCTCTGTCGATGGAATCGGTCAGAAATTCCCCCATGCTGTAATCTGAAGGTGGGTTTTGCACACCTAATTCCCGCATCAGAGTCGGCACAATGTCATAATGGGTGGTGCGATGCCTATAGTTACCTTTGGGCATCTGGTTTTTCAACCCTTTCGGCCAATGCACAATCATTGGCACAGCCAACTGCCATTGCGAGAAATTGCTGTTGTGTCCCCAGTAGTTGCGATGATTCTCATTAAACTCCTGCGCATGGTCGCCAGAAAGGATGACGATGGTGTTTTCCAAAGCGCCTGTGGATTTCAGCGAATCCAGCACCCTTCCAATCATGATGTCGTCTTCAAAACAGCAGTTACGGTAGAGGTTGAAAAAAGGTGTTGGGTCCGCTTCGTTGTTGAGACTGGCGAAGTCGGCAAACTCCCACGCCGGGGTGTAATGGGTGTTTTTTTCTGCCGGCACCCAGTAACTGTGTGGCAAATCGTAGAATAAGAATGCGAAATAGGGTTTACTTCCGTTCTGCAACAATGGCAACTCTGTCAAAAATTTATCTGTCAGACGCACATCACGTTCATACGCAGTCAGGCCTTCGGTGGAAACGGTCAAATTCGGAATTTCTGGAAACAGCACTCCGGCAAAATCAGGATTCAGCAGATTGGCGCTCGGAAAAACACGGCAATCATATCCTTTTTCCAACAGACTGTGGACAAGCAGCGGGCGCAAACTGGCCGCTTCAAAATCTTCCCAATAATAACAAGACAAGCCAAAGAAGAAACTGAAGACTGCGCTTCTTGTGCCATTGCTGGCACTGAAATGATTATCAAAAACAGCGTTTTCTTCGGAAAATTTCCACACATTCGGCATATTCTCCGCATTAAATGTGCGCTTGTTCCAACTGTCCATCAATATCACGACAATGTTGGGCAAATTGCCTTTTGCCGAGTCGGGGGCAAATGCCAATGGCTTCAATGGATAACCGACCACACTGCCCGTCTTCAGTTCTCTGCCTTCGCCTTCTTTCACACCCAATCTGCGACAGAGTTTTTTGGCAGTCAAAGGATAAAACTGAGGCAACAACCGCGCGCTGGAAACGACACTGAAATCGCGCTGATATGAACCGACGACGTGAAGTCCGTGCGCAACAAGTGTGCACAGCAAGATAGTAAGCACTAAAGGCAATCCATAGCATTTATTGTTTTTGTCCACCACCCAGTCAGCGGCTTTCCATGCGCCCCAAACCAGCAGCGCCATCAGCAAGACCGCTATCAATTCCTTGGCATAAACCATCGGTGAAAAGGCGAAAATATCACCAGCGCCTGGTCCCAGCACCATATTCATCACAAAACCATTGATATGGAAACGGTAGATGGCAAACACGTTGCTATCGAGCCAAATGAAATACATCAGCACCGTCAGCAAAACGCCGCCAATCCATCGACCAATACGGTCTTTTCCAAAACAAGTTGGCAAAACACACCCCAGCAGCGGCACAATGCAGAGACAGGCCGCATGGCTGACACATGATGTGAGATAAAAAAGCCACCCTTTCGCTGTCAGTACATCCGCGACGTCACTGCGCAATACCTGAAAGGCAAAAAACAATGCCACAACTATCACTGCTATAGCATAAAAGACAACGCATTTTTTCATGTCTGATTACATTCAGTCTTGTCTTAAACTTCGTCTTCGCACAAAAATTGCAAATATATAAATAATTAACACGGTTCCTTCATTTTCTTACGCTTTTTATTCTCTTGTTAATACGGGAAAAACGACAATGAGTACAAAATATCCAAACCTCCGAGGCCACCTTATGGCATAATATGATAGATATAAGCAAAAAAAGATGCGTTGAAAGATAAGATTAAACGAAAGCCAATTCAATTACTTGTCAGCAAGTGTGTGCGTGAAGAAAGTGTTGAGTGAAAGTCGGTTTATTGCCGAACGACAACTAAACGCACATTAAGAATGAAAAAGCCATTTCTTCTATAGAAAAAACGATT